>NZ_JBIAJC010000003.1:411490-454923 GCF_042871745.1 Streptomyces sp. NPDC005576
GTGCCCGGAGTGGTTTATCGGGGGCCTGAGGTTTCTTGGGTCGGGCTCTTTTGGGTCTGCGCAGGTTCGAATCCTGCCCTCTCCGCCGTGAGTGAGTGCTCGGAGTGGCGGGATCAAAAGCCCTCCGGGGCTGTGGTTCCCGTCTGGCCAGGAGTGCTGCCGAGGGGGTCCGCCCCGTATTCCCGCGCGAGCGGCGGACCACCCAACGCGCGGTGCGCCAGCCCCAGGACGCTGTGGATGACCTGATCGGTGTCGACGAGGTCGTCGGTCGAGAGCAGGTTGTCGAGCAGCCACTCCGCGCCGTGGTAGACCATGGAGAATGCCCACACGGGCTTGTCCACCGTCAGAGCCCCACTGGCTGCGCCTTTCATCGCGAATGAGGCCAGGACATCCATCAGCCGCTCGTTCGATTCCGAACAGTACTCCGTGACCTGCGCGTTCCTCGCTCCGTAGACGAGCCGGCGTAAACTCGCGTGGCTGATCACATGTCCGACGAGCGTGGCCAGTAGCTCGTCCACGGTGGACCACCACTCCTGTTCCTGGGCCGTGATCCGCTCGGCACTGTCGTAGAACTCGTCGAGATACTCACTCCACAGCACGCCCATCGCGTGCTCCTTCGTGTCGAAGTGAAGGTAGAACGTCCCCTTCCCGATACCGGCCGCATCGGTGATGTCCGCGACTTTGGTCTCGGCGAACCCGATCTCGCTGAAGACCCGGCGGGCTGCCTGCAGGATTTCTGACCGTCTGGCCGCAGGAGTCTTGCTGATCCGCTTGCGTCGTCCTGGTGTCACGCTGTCTCCCGCCTGTCGTGGGCTCGGTGGCTGCCGGCCGGTGTCGCGCGCCGCGTCAATACGGAATCCCCGATTGAGGATATACGGTGAAGAGGATCTGGACAGATGGCCAGTTGGTGTATACCTGCTCGGCCCGAGAGCTCCGATGACCCGAATCCGCCCGGCGTCTCCGGGCTCGTTGTGCCGAGGTCCGGTGAGGGGGTGACGGGAATCGGCGCCCGCCTTTCGGCGGGGCGAGTTCCGGTGGAGGGGCTCCCGGGTGGGGTGCGGCGACGGTCAGGCGCCTCATCGGATCACTGAATAGTCCGGCCGGACCCGCCGGTTCGGCGGAGAAACGACCGCCCGACAGGGTCCCGGTTGTTGGCCTCGATGACCGTCTTCCCCCAACTCGCCTGTTCAGTAACCGAGTTCGGCTCGTTAAAAGTTCCGAGGGAGCGTGGGTGGCCGGGTTCGGCGGACAACAGTGCGGACATGGAGTTCGTGAGCATTGTGGCGTCGAAGCCACATCATCATGAGAGTTCCCGTGTCCGCTGTGCCATCTCCCCTGTCCCCTGTCCCCTGTCCCCTGTCCCCTGTCGTGCTGACCAAGCTGGGCCGCTCGGGGCTGATGCGGTGGCGGCACGTCCCCTCCCCGCTCGGGAGAGGTTCGGCGGCATCGCCCGCCCTCACGCGAAACTCGCCCTGCGCGTCAACCCCGCCGCAGGAAAGGCGGAGAGAGGGAGACCACCCACGCGGTCACCAAGGAGAGTCCCGCACCTCCCTGGCGGATGCGCGACGCACCTCCTGGCGGATGCGCGACGCAGCTACGGCACCTCGCCGCGGTGTCGGAACGTCCATGAGCATCCAGTGTGCGGACGCCTCTTCGCCTTGCGATGCACCGCATCCGACGCCGCGCACTGATCCACCGCGAATCGCGGGGCAGCCCTCAGCCCGACACCCACCAGACGGGCCGGCCGGCCGGCCGAACAGCGAAAGCATCCCATCCGGCCAGACCCTTCCGAGTCTCCCGTGACAACCCCCGAAAGAGCCCTCCCGCTCTTGGGCATCACCCACACGCAACCATCCCGGGAACCCGATCCCGCCCGGGCAACCGAGTTCACTGGCCAAGAGCTGTGACCGCTATGGTTCGCCGGGTTGAGGGGGGGCGGGGTGTTCGTCGAGATCGTGTTCGTGGGGCTGCCGATCGATCGTGACGCGGTCGAGGAGGCTATGGAGGTGGCGTTGGAGCTCGACGGCGAGGTCACCGGCGCGGGCAGCGGCATGGGTCGCTGCCATCTTGACTTCGAAGTCGCGGAGGACTCGGACCCTGCTGCGGCCATGGAGCGGCTTCGGGCGGTGCTGTCCGAGCTGGGGGTCTCGGAGTGTGCGACCTTGAACGTCAGTGAGTGATCAGGTCGCGATTCGCGTTCTTCCGCCCAGCGCATGCCCTTTTCGCTGCGGACCCCGCGCATTCACGATGCTCTGCTGCCAGGACGTCACGGTGGCGGGCGTTGGCGTTGCGCCGGGACAGCCCTTAGGCGTGCAGCGCTCGGGTCTGGACGGTGTGGTTGCGGCGGTTGACGCCCCAGTGGGTGTCGTCGCCGATCGAGTAGCGGCCGTGGAAGTAACGGACGCCGTGGGTGCGGTGGCAGGCCGTGGGGTGCCGCTCGGGATGACCGGCGGGAGCCCAACCGGTCCCGGTGGTGGGCCGGATGCCGAGGGGGCTGAACTCGTCAGACGCGAACACCCGGTCCGGGAAGAGATCCAGGACCTCCTCGATCCGGTCGAGCTTGGCGTCGCGCGCCGTTGAACCGCTGGATGACCTCGCGAACGGTGTCCTCATCGGCTTGTGCCAATTGCGCGATCACCGTTACCCGGTTTCCGCCGGCCGAAGCCGGCAGCATCATCGCGCGCCGTAACCGCACTCAATTGGTGCTGCCCCGGCGCACGATCTGCTGCGGCTTCTGCCCCTCCTGGTCGGTCAGTCCGCGTACCCGCACAGGCTCGGCCACCACACCAACCTCGGTGCGAACTCAGTGCTCCGGCCGCATCTGTTCGCCGGGCCCCCAGACGGTCGTACGGACGAACGTCGCCTCACATCCGACCGCCCCGACCACGAACGTGGAGGCGAGTCTCTCCCCCCGACGCCCACCGGTCGACCGACGGAGCTCGACCCTCGGCGCGACAGCGTGCGACACGGGCAACTCCCTGCCGCAGGCAGATCTGCCCTGACGATCCGTCAGCACCGGCGGAGGAGCTCCGAACCCACCCGACGGACATGAAGCCCACCTGGCCGCCAAACCACCGACGGGTGGGCCCGGTCCGGCGGATGGCGGTGGCCGCAGTGCGACCTCGCGCGGCACGTCGAGCCGATTCCGTCGAGGTCGGAAGGAGGAGTGGATGAGGACGGACTCCGGCGGCGGACGCCGTAAGGCGACGGTGCATCTCCTTTCACGCCATTTCCGTATCCGAGATCCGTATGTTTGTTGACGCGAGTGGCAGGTATTCTGATTGACTGACTGGCGGTCAGTCACTTATCTTCCCCCGAGGATAGGATCTGTGACCTTCTTCTTCACTAAGGTGTTCGTTCCGGCCGCACTCGACAGAAATCGGGTGATCGGAGCCGACCCGGTGAGGGCCCACGTGGGAGTGGAGGGTCCATCGGCCGAGAGGGGCGATCGCCCCTCCGGCTCGTTCGCGTCTCTCCGTAACGAAGCGGGCGTCCCGGGTCCGTTCTTCCGTAATCGGCATCTTGTTCCCGGAGGTTCATGTGGACACCACACAGCTCGCCGACAGGTACGAAGAGTTCCTTTCCGTCGCTGAAGTTCTCGCGGCGTTGGCGCCCCTCAGTCCTCGCGTTCAGGCGCGGTACGACTTGACGGTGGCGCACGTGTTCCTTGCTGATCGGGCGTTGATTCTCGTCGCCCGCCAGATCCTGGACGGGGCCATGGCCAGCCTGGACAACAGCGATGCCATGTCGAAGACGGTGCTCGGGGACCTGATCGCCAGTACCAGTCACGCCGAGCGACTGACCACGGTGCGACAGGAGATGGGAACACTGTTAAGGCTGTTGAGGTCGATCCCGGACGAGCTCGCCGCCGTCGCCGTCACGGTGCGGCTGGTGGACCGTGACGGAAATCGAATCTTCGAGGAGGGACTGCGCTGGGGCGACCTGATCGAACTCAGGGCCGAGGAGCAGCTCGTGAGCCACGCGCGCCTTCTCGCCGAACTCCTGGTCCAGGAGCTCGGTGCCGACCTCACCGGGTGAAGGGCGGAGTGTGAAGGGAGGCATCCCGAGGGCCAGGGTGTGGGCGTGACCTGTTCGCAGGGGCGAGGTCGATGGGCGTCGGGCGGGACCGTGGACGCGGGGGTGACGTTCCGGTAGCGCCGATCCGCGTCCTGCCCACCGGGGGCTGGCCGGAAGTGGTGGAAAGATTTGCGCCAGGAATCGGCGGGGGCACGGGTGGGCCGATGGGTGTGAAGTGGGAAGAAACCAGCTCTTGGGCCCGGATCCGGCAGAGAGCTTTTACGGCCACGATCAAGAGGGTCTACTCCATCCCCAATTTGATATGGCACTATTGATCGAGGTTGATTGACCTCCTTCCACTCCTGTCGGATTTCTTTCACGGGTGATCCGCAGGCGCTTTTCCTGAGTGACGCGCTGTGAGCGTGGTCCAGCAGCTCCAGGATCCATCTGCCCCTCTTGCGGGCGGCTCAGTCCCCCATCGCACCCCCACGATGCAAGGAGAACTGCGTGCTGTACTTCTCGGTACTCGGGGCGTTACAGATCTCATCGGACGACGAGGCCGTGGAGATACCCGGTGATCTTCAACGTGTTCTGATCCAAACCCTGTTGGTCAGTGAGGGCCGGCCCATCCCCGCGGAGGCGCTGGCCGAAGAGATGTGGGGCGAGTCGGCCCCGGACAACCAGGCCAACGCACTCCAGGCGCACATCAGCCGGTTCCGGCGGCGGCTCCGCTCTCTGGAGCCGGACCGGAATCCGCAGCGCTTGGTTCTCCGTCCGTCCGGTTACCAGTTGTGCGTGCAGAAGGGCGAGTTGGACGCCGTCGAATTCACCGACAGTGTCAAGTCCGCCGAGGCTATGATCGGCCGCAATCCGGCTGCGGCTGCGGACATCCTCCGCCGGTCGATGGAGCTGTGGCGTGGCGGAGTCTTCGGCGATCTCCCCGCGGGGTCGATCTGCCGTCTCGCGGCCGCCCGTTACGAGGCCATCCGCCTTCGGGGCATGGAACTCCTCTTCGACGCGGAGCTGGCCATCGGCAGGCACGACGCGATCCTCGTGGAGCTGGCCGAGGCCCACATGGCCAATCCGCTGCGGGAACGTTTCTGCCAGCACCTCATGGTCGCGCTCTACCGAGCGGGGCGTCAGGCGGAGGCACTGGAGACCTACCGGAGCATGTGGCGACGGCTGTCCGAGGAGCTCGGAGTCCAGCCCTCCCGCGAACTGCGCGGGCTGGAGAACGCGATCCTCTCGCACGACACCGCCCTGACGGCCTCCGACGGCCTGGCGGGTGCGGCGCGGTCGCGCTGAGCGAGGTGCAGCAGGAAAACCCGCGGCGTGCTCCTGCCGACTGGTTCCGGGTCGGCCCGCCGGCGAGGCGCCGGCGCCCGACGGCGCCCCGACCGCCGCCTGACGGGTCACGCCGCGGGCGTGCGGCCGATCGCACGGCGTGCGCACGGATGCCGCGTCCGTCGCCGTACGGGAAAGGGCGGCGTACGGAACCGGTCGACGGGCCGCACCGGGATGGGGCACCGGCACCGCACGGCGCGTGGCGCGCATCTCCGCTCCGCGCCGTGCGGGCGCCACCCGGGCGGTACCGCCGCCGCCGTCGGAATTCATGGTTCAGAGTGCGGTGCGGCCGTCCGGCAGGATCGTCCGGAACCCGGTGTACGGCACCAGGACGTCGGGGAGTTCGACGCTCCCGTCCGCTTGGAGCCCGGTCTCCAGCAGTGCGGCCACGGTCCTTCCGATGGGCAGGGCCGACCCGTTGAGCGTCGACGCCGGGCCCTTGCGGTTCTGCGCGGACCGCTGACGTATCCCCGCCCGCCGGGCCTGGAAGGTTCCGCAGTCCGAGACCGAGGAGATCTCCCGGTACGCCGAGCTGCCTGGCAGCCACACCTCGATGTCGTACGTCTTCCTGGCGGAGAATCCCATGTCACCGGCCGGCAGGAGCACCACCCGGTACGACAGGCCGAGTCGGCGAAGGCACTCCTCCGCGTGACCCATCATCACTTCGATCTCGCGCTCGGCGTCCTCCGGCGTGGCGCAGATCCGTACCAGCTCCACCTTCTCGAACTGGTGCAGCCGCAGCAGCCCGCGGGTGTCCCTGCCGTGGCTTCCCGCCTCGGCCCGGAAGCAGGGCGTGTGGGCCGTGAAGGCCAGTGGAAGGTCCTTCGCGTCGAGCATCTCCTGGGCCACCAGGTTGGTCAGCGGTACCTCGGCGGTGGGGATGAGGTAGAGCTCGCGATCCCCCACCCGGGTGGCGAACAAGTCCTCCGCGAATTTGGGCAGTTGCCCGGTGCCGGTCATGGTCTCCCGGGTCACCAGGAAGGGCACGGAGTACTCCGTGTAACCGTGCTCGCCCGTGTGGAGATCGAGCAGGTAGGACGCCAGCGCCCGCTCCAGCCGTGCCCCGGCACCCCGGGCGACATTGAACCGAGCGCCGGAGAGCCGGGCCGCGCGGGTGGTGTCCAGGATGCCGAGCCTCCGGCCGATCTCGGCGTGGTGGAGAGCCCCGCCCGGGATCTCACGGATCGGCGGACCGCCCCGCCGGATCTCAACGGCGTCCTGTTCGGTGTTCCCGTCGGGCACGCTGTCCGCCGGAAGGTTGGGAATCGCCAGCAGAAAGGCCGTGGCCTCCTCGTCCGCGGTGCGCGCCCTGCTCTCGGCGGCCTGCACCTCGGTTCGGAGCGCGCGTACCGACTCCCGGTCCACCGGGTTCGCCCCGTCACCGGTCCGGGGCCGTTTGCGGGAGGCGCGGTTCAGCTCGGCCCTGAGGAGGGAGACCTCCTGCTGGGCAACGCGCCTGCGCTCGTGCATCGCGGAGATCGCGTCCAGGTCGAGGTCGTAGCCGCGTCGCTTCAGCCGGCGCACCGCTTCGGTCTCCGGCGCGATCAGTTCTCGTATGTCGTGCACGGGTGTCCTCCGAGAGCTCAGCTGCGGACCGACGAGCCGGAAGGGCCGGGTGTCGGATCGATCGCTCCGGGGGTGGGAGCGAGGTGGGCGGTGACCACACGGGAGGCCGGCTCCGGAGCCTGTTTCGGCAGCCCCAGGGTCCGGTAGCGGTCCGGGCGGGCCGACTTGAGCCAGGCCGCGTGGGCGAGGCCCGCCAACGCGACCACGGGTACCAGCCAGGGGAGTTGGGCGACCAGGGTCCCCGGCTTGCCGGTGATCATGTCGAAGTTCCTGATCACCAGCCACACCGAGACCAGCAGGCCGGCGAAGCCCAGCAGCGGAGCGAGACCCTCCCGCCACCAGTGGGTGCCGCCGCCCCGCAGGCGCAGCCCGAGCACGGAGGCGGCGGCGACGGCTTGGAGCGCGATGATGCCCACCGTGCCGAGGCCCAGCATGCTGGTGGTCAGATCGACGTACGGATCGAGTCCCGCCACCGCGAAGGCGCACACGATCACTGCGGTCATCACGTTCTGGACGACGCTCGCCCGGTGCGGGGACCCGTGACGGGGGTGCAGCGTACTCAACCGAGCGGGCAGCAGGCCGTCGGCGGCGAGGGTCTGGATGTAGCGGTTGGCCGCGCAGTGCAGGGCCAGGCAGGCAGCGAGAAGACTGGTGCAGAGCAGGATCTGCAGTGCGGTGGCGCCCACGGAGCCCAGGTACCTGTCGCCCAGGTGGAAGAAGAAGTCGCCCAGTTGCTCGGTGGCCACGCCGCGTACCTTGCCGCTGCCAACGGCACCCACCGCGATCCAGCTGGTGAGGGCGTAGAAACCGGCGATCACCACCACCGCGGCGTAGGTCGCGTGCGGAACGCTGCGACGCGGGTCCTTGGCCTCCTTCCCGTACAGGGCGGCTGACTCGAAGCCGATGAACGAGACGAAGGCGAAGGCGAGCGTGACGCCGAGTCCGGGGCCGACAGCGATCGAAGGGCTGAAGGAAGCGGTCGGCAGGGCGTCGCCGCCGTCCCGGACCAGGATGGCGACGTCCAGGGCCAGCAGGATTCCCACCTCACCGAGCATCAGCAGCATGAGGAGCCCCGCGCTGAGCCCGATCTCCCGGTATCCGAGCACCGCGACGAGCGCCAGGCCCGCCGCCGCGCACCACAGCCAGGGCACGTCCACGCCGTGGTCGGCGAGCACGAGGTGAGTGAAGTACCCCAGGGCCCCGACCAGCCCGAACGTGGCGCAGTTGTACGAGAGAAGGGCCAGGTATCCGGTCGCTGCGGCGGGCGGCCTGCCCAGACCGTCGGCCGCGGACGCGTAGAAGCCGCCGACGCCACCGGTGCGGCGTGCGCTGACCGCGAAGCCGACGGAGAAGCAGAGCAGCGTCACCCCTACGAAGACGAACGCGGCGGGGGCACCGGCGCCCGTACCGAAGGCGATGGCCAGCGGGACGGTGCCTACCATCGCGGACAGCGGTGCCGCCGCGGCGACGATCAGGACCAGGATGTGTCGGGTACCCAGATGCTTGGCCGGAGCCGGTTTCGCGCTCGGGCCCGGGGCTGCGGGAGGAACGGCGGACATGGCTGCTTCCTAGGGTGAGGTGAAGCGGGTGGGGAGCGGGGGAGACGGCGCGGGCGGATCGCCGCGCACGCGAGGGAGTGGAACCCGGTGGGTCAGGCGCCGGCTATCGCCAGCACGGCGTTCTGGCCGCCGAAACCGCAGGAGTTGCTCAACGCAAGCCCGATCTTGGCCTCCACCGCCGATGTGGCGACCTCGATCTCCACGCGCGGGTCGAGGTCGCGCAGGTTGGCGGTGGGCGGCACGACGCCGAGTTCCACCGCCAGCACGGTGAAGGCGGCTTCCACGGCCCCTGCCGCGCCCAGCAGATGGCCGGTCACCCCCTTGGTCGAGGTGACCAGGGGCCGCCCGCCGAAGGCGCGGTGCAGCATGGACGCCTCGGCGAGGTCGTTCAGCGGGGTACTGGTCCCGTGCGCGTTGACGTGCTGGACGTCGTCGGTGCCGGCGCCCGCGTCCCGCAGCGCCGCGCGGACCGCGGCCTCCACCCCGGCGCCGTCCGGGGCGGGCGAGGTCATGTGGTGGGCGTCGGCCGAGGCGCCGTACCCCACCACCCGGCCACGGACCCGGGCGCCTCGGGCGCGCGCGTCCGGGAGCCGTTCCAGCACCAGCACGCCGGCGCCCTCGCCGGCCACGAATCCGTCGCGGTCCGCGTCGAAGGGCCGCGAGGCCGTCGCCGGGTCGTCCTCGCGGCGGGACAACGCTCCCATCCGCGCGAAACCGGCCATGACCAGCGGGGTGATCATCGCCTCGCTGCCGCCCGTGATCACGATGTCGCAGCGGTCGAGGGTGAGGAGGTCCCGGGCGGTACCGATGGCCGTGGCGCCGGAGGCACAGGCGGTGGAGACCACCAGGTTGGGCCCGCGGGCACCGAACTGGATCGCGGTCTGGCCGGCCAGCATGTTCGGCAACTGCATCGGGAGAAGCAGGGGGGAGACCTGGGCGGGGCCGTGGTCCCGCAGACGGTCGTGCTGGCTCTCCACGGTTCCCGGGCCGCCGTCGGCGCATCCCAGGACCACCCCGACCCGGGCGCCGTCCCAGGTCAACGGGTCCAGACCGGCGTCGGCGACCGCTTCGGCGGCGGCGACCAGGGCGAACTGCGTAAAACGGTCGAGCCGCAGGGCGCGCCGCTCCCCGAGCAGGGCGCCGGCGTCGAACGCCGGCACCCTGCAGGAGATTCGTACGGGGCTGTCGGAGAGCAGCGGGTCGATCGCGCACGCGGACCGGCCCGAGCGGACCGCCGCCCAGCTCGCCTCGACCCCGATGCCGCCGGGAGTGACCAGGCCGATGCCGGTGACCGCGACCTCGGCGCCCGCCGGAGCGGCGGGACGGTGGGCGAGGGGAGTGGCCATCAGATCTTCGCGCTCCGCTCTTCCATCAGACGGGCGATGTCGCCGACGTTCTCCGCTTCCAGCAACTCGTCGTCGCTGATGGAGAGCCCCAGTTCGGTGTCGAGGATCATCGACAGCTCGACCACGGCCAGCGAGTCGAGTTCGATGTCCTCGCGGGTCGCCTCCGGGACGACCGATTCGGGAGTGACCTTCAACTTGGCCACCAGCAGTTCCTTCAGGTGTTCGAACATGGTCCAGCTCCTTCGTGAGTCGGGGGGAGTGGGTGGGGCGGAGAGCGCCGGGGCAGAGGGCGGAGAGCGGTCGGGGGGGGGTGGGCCGGGAGCGGCTCCCGGCGGTCAGAAAGCCTTGATGTCAGGCCAGCGCAGGGTGGTCGCGCCCCAGGCCAGCCCGCCGCCGAAGGCCGTGAGCAGCACCCGGTGGCCCGCCGCGAGACGGCCTTCCTGGGCCTCCTGGGCGAGCAGCAGCGGGAGGGACGCGGCACCCGTGTTGCCGTACTGCTCGATGTTGGAGAGCCTGCGGTCGGCGGGGATCTCCAGACGGTCGGCCACCGCCGTCAGGATGCGGGCGTTGGCCTGGTGGGCGGCGAAGCGGTCGACGGAGTCGATCCCCCAGCCGGCCAGTTCGGTGGCCCGCAGTGAGGCGCTGGTCATGTGCTCGACCGCGTGCCGGTAGGTCTCGCGGCCGGCCATCCTGAAGAAGCGGTCCCGTTCTGCGGCGGGCCGCCCCGAGGTGCGTTCCCGCGACCCCCCGCCGGGCACCTCGATCAGGTCGCTCAGCGCGCCGTCGCTGCCCAGCACCATGGGGCCGATCGCCCCGGGTTCGTCCGGGTCGCCCGCCCGCAGCACCACCGCGCCCGCGCCGTCCGCGAAGATGACCGCGGTGGAGCGGTCCTCGGGGTCGATCAGCGTGGTGAAGGCGTCGGCGGCCACGAGCAGCACCCGTTCGGCCACTCCGGCGGCGATGAGCCCGCACGAGGTGGCCAGCCCGTACAGGAAGCCGGAGCAGACCGCCGCCACGTCGAAGGCCGCGACTCCGCGGAGGCCGAGCCGCGCCGCGACGTCGGGCGCGGTCGCCGGGCACGGGCGGTCCGGGGTGGTCGTGGCCAGGACCACGGCATCGGCGTCGTCACGGCCCGCCGACTTGAGCGCCCGCACCCCGGCCTCGACCGCGAGGTCGGACGTCGCGGTGCCGCGTCCGACGACATGCCGGGCCGCGATGCCGGTCCGGGTGCGTATCCACTCGTCGGTCGTGTCGAGGCGCGTCGTCAGCTCCTCGTTGGTGACCCGGTTGGGCGGTACGTGGCAGCCGATGCCGGCCAGTACGGCGGACGGGGCCGAGGCCCTGGTCACGACCGGTCCGCCGGAGAGGAGAGGGCCTCCAGCGGCAGCCCCATGTACTCCATGCGGACCGCGGCCATCTCGTCGGTCCACTGGTCGGCCATGTCGTAGCGCTGGTCGGCGGTGGTGTCGAGCATCCGGACGCCGGGCCAGATCTCGTAGTCGCCGATGAGTCCCGCGTGCTCGGCCATCCCCTTCTGGAACAACTCCTCGCGGTGGATCACGAATTCGCGGTCGGGCACCTCGTCCCAGAGCTGCACTCCGGCCCGCAGGATCTCCAGCAGCCGGGGCGTGTACTCGGGATGGGCGACCACGTGATCGCGCAGGATGGTGCTCGCCACGGTCAGGTGGCGGATCTCGTCGATCGCGGTGCCGCGCGAGATCTCACCCGTGGCCGGGGACAGCGGAGTCCACTTGCGTTCGCTGAGTTCGGCGGCCGGAGCCAGCACGCCCTCGATGACGATCGCGAACACGGCGACTCCGCCGGCGAAGTCGGCCTTGTCGCGCACGATGTCCAGGGTGAAGTCGACCACCGGCTCCAGCACCCGGGCGCGGTAGTCGGCGGCCATGTCGTCGATGTCGCGCGCCAGCGTCGCCGCGGGACGGCCCAGTTCGGTGAGGTGGTTGCGGAAGACCCTGGCGTGACGGGCCTCGTCGATGAGCTGGGTGGCGTAGAACTCCATCTCCGGCAGGCCCGGCGCGAGCGAGACGTAGTGTCCCAGGAGCCGGGTCGCGATCTCCTCGGACAGTGCGCGGAAGCCGAACTCCAGGATCAGCGCCTCCCGCAGCGGTCCCGGTTCCTTCAAGAAGTCGGGGACGAGCGCGTCACGGTGATGACCCGTCTCGCCCCGGTCACGCAGGGTGCCCTGCGCGACCGACGTGAACCAGTAGGCCAGATTGCATTCGTCGGGGCCGAGAGTGAGTTCCTTCGCACCGTCGAGCAGTCCGGGAGCCTTGTCCCAGTCGGCCTCGGGAGCCACGCGGTCGGTCATGGTGCCACCTTCTCCATGCTGGTCCGGGGGCCCGGCCCGCTGATCGGGGCCGGGCTGAGGGGGCCGGCGAACAGGCCGCCGGTGTAGCTGAGCAGCGGCTCGCCCTCACCCACCGAGACGTGGGTGACATGGCCGAGCAGCAGTTCGTGGTCGCCGACCTCCGAGCGGCCGAAGAGCCGGCAGCTGTACGCGGCGAGTGCGCCCTCCAGCAGGGGCGCGCCGGAGTACGGGTCGTCCGACCAGGACAGACCGGCGAACTGGGGGTATCCCAGCGGCCGCGACCGGTCCGCGAAGTAGCGGGCCAGGTCCGCCTGTGACGCATTCAGCACGTTGACGACGAAGCGGCCCGCCCCGGAGGCCAGACCCGCGAAGGCGGAACCGCCTCGCAGGTAGGTCCCCAGCAGCAACGGCTCGTGCGAGCACGTGGTGACCGTACTGACCGTGGTGCCGTGCGGCTGTCCGTCGTGGCAGACGGTGAGGACCGACACCGGAGCGGCCAGCTTGCGCAGGGCCCGGCGGTGCTGGCGGTCGCCCCGCGGCGGTTGCGGGTCGCGGGGCGTGCGCCGGCCGTCGTCGGACCGGTCCGCGGCGTTCACCGCACCGCGTCCTGGTGCGGGCGGGCGGACGCGTCCGGACGCTTCGCCGCGGGTATGTGACCCACCGGAACCGGGTCGGCCGCGTGGCCGACCGGCTTGGGGTGGGCGACGCCCAGGTCGTCCAGCAGCCTGAGGTAGCCCTGCTGCCGCACCGGTTCGAAGGGCAGTGAGAACGGCTTCAGGAAGTTGCCGAACAGACCCCGGTCGCCGAACAGGTGGAACGGCAGCAGGAGGAGGGCCCACTCCGGCCCCACCAGCCAGCACCACAGCGCCGCCACGGCGCCCTGGGTGATCAGGCTGTGCATGACGTTGTACATCACGTAGTACACCTTGGAGATCGGTTTCCCCCCGCTGCGCCGGAAGGCGAGGGCACCGGGGATGTAGCCGAGCAGGTCGATGTAGAGGAAGAGCCCGACTGCGGGGAGCCAGCGGATGTCGTCCGCGTGGGCGACGATCAGGCCGGTGGTGACGGCCAGGGCGACGAGGTACTCGGCACGGTGCAGGGAGTACGTTCGTGGCGTCTCGAACGGGTTGGCCTGGTCCATGGGTTGCTCCTGTGAAGGGACGTTGATCGACTGGGAGGGGCCCGCGGGGCTCGCCGGAGCGCGGAGCCGGGGAGCGGGCGCGTCGTTCCCGTGCGGAGGAGGGGTGTCAGACCGTGAGGGCGTCCGGCGGAGCGATGTCCGCGGTGTTCTCGCCGATCAGCCGGGCCGCAGGGAACAGCCCCAGGACCGCCCAGGCCACCGTTTCGCGGATGACGCGCTCGGCGATCGGGTCGAGGATGCCTTCGAGGCTGGGGATGCCGAAGTCGAAGTCGGCCTCGAACGTGAGCACCACCTCGTCGCCGTCCTGACGCATCGTCCAGGTTCCGGTGAAGCTGTCGAAGTCCCCGTCGGTCTGCTCGAAGCCGATCTCCAGCGCGTCCGGGCGGAAGTCGTCCCGCTCGGTCCACCGCAGCAGGCCGCTGCGGAAGTGCAGTTCCCAACTGGAGCTGCACTCCGCCGACGGCGGTGCCGCGTGCACCTCGGTCTTGTTGACGTGCGGGGCGAGGTCCGGGTACTTCTCCCAGTGGCCCATCGCCTCGTACACGGTCCCGGCCCGCTCGGACGGTATACGGGACTCCAGCTCGACGTGTCGCATGATCACTTGCCGCCTTCCGGCATCCTGGCCGAGCCACGGACGAGATCGCGCGTGGCCTTGTCGAAGGAGTCGCAGAGGTACTCGATCTCGGAGTCGGTCAGGATGGCCGGCGGCGTGAACCGCACCACCGAGCTCCCGTTCATCGAGTGGTTCGCCACGACCCCGTGGTTGAACAGTTCGATCAGCAGCTCACCGGCGAGACCGGCTTCGACCAGTTCCACGCCGATCAGCAGGCCCCGGCCGCGTACGTCGACCACCAGCTCCGGGATGTTGCGGAACGCGATCTCGCTGATCCGGGGGAGCAGCCGGGCGCCCAGGTCCATGGCCCGGGACACCAGCCTCTCCTCCTTCACCGCCCGGATGGCGCCCTGCACCGCCGCCATCAGCAGCGGCTGGCCGGAGAAGGTCGAGGTGTGGACGTACGGGTCCTTGTCGAAGGGGCGGAACGCCGCCCGGGTGGCCACCGCGGCGGACACCGGCAGCACACCGCCGCCCAGCGCCTTGCCGGTCAGCAGGACGTCGGGGACCACGCCCTCGGTGTCCGCTCCCCACCATTCGCCGAGCCGGCCGAAGCCCGTCTGCACCTCGTCGAGGATCAGGAAACCCCCGTGCTCGCGGACCAGGGCCTCGACCTGCTTCAGGTAGCCCGGGGCGGGGATGATCACCCCGCCCTCTCCCTGGATCGGCTCGATGATCACGCAGACTTCGCCCGGGTGGGCGGACAGCTCCTCCTCCAGGGCTGCGGCGTCACCGAACGGCAGATGGGTGAAGCCGGGCACCAGCGGCCGGAAGGGCTTCTGGTAGACCTCCTTCGCGGTGGCGGACAGCGCTCCCAGCGTCTTGCCGTGGTAGCCGCCCGCCATGGACACGGTCCGCCGGAACCCGGCTGCCCGGGCCAGTTTCAGACCGGTCTCCACCGCCTCGGCACCGGAGAGCGAGAAGTGGACCCGGTCCAGGCCCGGCGGCATCACGGACACCAGCGCTTCGGCGGCACGGGCCACCGTGGGCTCCAGCAGGATCCGCGTCGCGGTGGGGTGGGTGCGCAGTTGCCGCTCCACCTCCTCCATGACGATCGGATGCCGGGCGCCCATGATGAACACGCCGTACCCACCGGCGTTCAGGAAGCGCTCGCCGTCGCTGGTGGTCAGCCAGGCCCCGGACGACTCCACTTCCATGTGGCTGCCGAAGAGTTCGGCCAGGGTGGCCCTTCCCTTGCTGAGGTGGGCTCGGTACAGGCCGAGGATCTCCGCCTCGGTGTCCGCCCGGTTGTCTTGGATCACGGTCACGGCTGTCTCACTCCAGACTGGTCGGATGGGGAGCGGATACGTTCCGCGCGACGGATCAGGCGAGTTCGAGGGGCGATCCGCCGAAGTAGCCGAGCAGCGCCTCGGCCGAGGCGGGGCGGGACGGCGGGTGGAAGGCGAGGGCCCGTACGGACGCCGCGAGCTGCGCGTGGTCGCCCGAGCGGATGAAGTCGAGCCCGCCGAGCAGCTCCAGGGCGCGGGCCGCGATCCGGGGCAGGGCGTCCTGCACCGCGTAACGGGCCACCAGGACACCGGCCACCGCGTCGTCGCCCGACAGCCCCTGCTGGAGGGCGCGGGCCGCGCCCTCCAGCAGGGCCAGGGCGGCCTCCGAATCCAGCGCGAGGGCGGCCCGCTCGGCGGGGACGCCGCGCTCGCCGTCGACGACCGCCTCGACGAGGGCGCCCGCGGCGCCGACGTAGCCGGCGGAGATGAGCGTCTCGAACCAGATGAAGCCCGCCGTCTGCAGATCGGCCAGCCGGTGCGGGTCCTCGGCGGAGGTCAGGACGACCATCTCCCGGGGGACGAACACGTCCGTCAGCCGCACCTCGTCGCTCTCCGCCCCGGCCAGCAGGTCACTGCCCCAGAACGGGTGGACGGAGAGCCCCTTCGACGGCACCGGGATCACCGCCAGCGCGAGCTCGGCCGCGCCGCCGGCGCCGGGCACCGCGATGCTGGCGGTCAGCAGGTCCATCGAACCGGACAGGCTGCACGGCTTCTTGACCCCGGTCAGCAGGTAGCCGCCGTCGGTCGGGCGGGCCGTCACCGACGGCACCAGGACGTTCTGCTGGGTGCGGCCCTCGGCCCAGCCGGAGGCCATCAGGAGTCCGTCGGGAGCGATCCGGCCGAGCAGCTCCCGCTGCTCCGGGGTGAGCCGGTCCCGTTCGCCGGCGAGCGAGTAGAGCATCGCGGCGGTGAAGTGGTGCATGGAGGTGGCGGCGGCCAGCGAGGGTGAGAGGGCACCGACGGCCTGCTGGACCCGGAGGGCATCGAGCGGGTCGGCTCCGTGTCCGCCGTACTCCCGCGGCACCAGCAACCCTCCGCCGCCGTGCTTGCGGAACAGGTCGATCGTCGGGCTGCCGGGCTGCTCCCGCTCCGGGTAGGGGATCGCGGCGAGCTCTTGCAGCAGCCCGGGGTGGTACCGCTCGCACACGGCGCGGGCTTGGTCGAGGGAGCGCACGGGAGACCTCCTGGATCGGCGGAGCACGGGAACGGGTTCCGGACGCGCCGGGCCCGGACACGAGCCGGGACGGGCGTACGCACGGGGTGGTGCGGGGCGCACAGGGATGCGGTGCGGCGCGGTGCCGCGCGGGACGGAGGACGGAGAACGGAGGGGGGCGGAGAGCCGCGGCGGAGGGGGTGCCGGGGGCGCGCGCCCCGGCACCCGCGGACGCTCAGGTACCGAAGACCGCCTCGTGCGGGCTGATGCCCCGCCCGATGCTCACGCCCTGGACGTGCGAGGTCTTGACCATCGGGTAGTTGGCCTCGCCGAAGGCCCCGCCCGTCAGGCCCGTTCCACCGTGACTGGGCAGATAGGGCAGGAAGCCGATGTGCGAGTCGTTGACCTTCAGCAGACCGCCGTTGACGACACGGCCCACGAAGAAGTCGATCACCGCGTCCGAGCTGGACCAGAGCGAGTTGCGCAGGCCGAACTCGTTGCTGTTCACGAAGTCGAGGAAGGCGTCGAGCAGGTGTTCGTCGGAGCCCTCCTCGGGCACGATCACCGGAATGAGTGGGAAGAAAGTCTCCGTACGCACCAGGTCGTAGGTGCGCGCGCGGGACAGGCCCGACACCTTGACCACGGTGGGTTCGAGGAAGACGCCCGTCTCCGAGGGGGTTCCGTCGATCTCGATGCGCCGGCCACCGGTCACCACCTCGGCGCCGTTCTCGGTCGCCTGGCGCAGCAGCCGGAAGAAGCGTTCGCTGCGGCGGACCGGGGAGAGCAGCACGTCCTCGTCCTCGGGGTAGCCGGGCCGGATCAGGGCCACCTGCTCCTTGACCGCGGCCAGCAGCTCGTCCGCGACCCGCGGGTGGACCAGCACGTAGTTGGGCACCATGCAGATCTGCCCCGAGCCGTAGAACGCCTCGGTGACCGCCTGGGCGGCGAGCTGCACATCGGCGTCGTGCCACACCACGATGCCGTCGTTGCCGGCCAGTTCGAGAATGGGCTTCTTGCCGTTCGCGACGCACTTCTGTTCCAGGAGCAGCCCCTGTTCGCTGTCGCCGATGTAGAAGATGTCGTCGATCAGAGGGCTGTCCACCCACTTGTCCATGGTCTGCTTCGGGTTGCTGCAGACCGCGTTGAGGGTGCCGGGCGGAGCACCGAGCTCATCCAGCAGAGGGGCCACCACGTCGCGCATCAGCCACATGGTGCTGAGGGCGATGCTCCGCGGAGCCCGCATCACGACCGCGTTCCCGGCCATGAGGCAGAGGACACCGAGGGCCGCGCTGGGCAGAGGCGCGTTCTGCGGGGGGTTGAAGGCCACCACACCGTCCGGCTGCCGCCGTACGATCAACCGCCGGCCGGCGTGCTGGAACTCGCTGTGCATCTGTTGCCGGTACCACCCCAGACTCTCCTCGCTGTAGATCTGGAGGAGGCAGCTCAGCTCCCAGCGGGCCAGCTTGGCCGGGTGCGCCTCGGCGGTCAGCATGTCGATGAACTCGTCCTGGCGGCTTACCAGTTCCTCCCGGAACCGGGTTCCCAGCCGCATCCGGTGGTCCAGCGGCAGGGCGGCCCATCCCGGTGCCGCGGCGGCCGCCGACTCGCTGGCCAGGTCGATCATGTCCCCGTTCGCGATGGCACACCGGCCGACCACGTACGGGTGGTTGGCCTCGGGGGAGTCGGGCTGTCGTTCGAGCGAGCGCTTGAGGGAGACGCTGGTGAAGACATCTTCCAGGAGCGCCCGCCCGCTGATCGTGTAGACCCAGCCGTCGCCGTCCACGTCCTTCCCGGCGATGTAGAGCGGGTAACTCCGAGGACCCGCGCCTCCGGGGGCAGCACTGGACGTGCTCTTCGACGCCGCGTCGGAGGGGGCGGAGCGGGCGGGCGGGCTGCCCTCACTGGTTCCGTCGAGCAGCATGATGAGCCTTTCGAAGAGGGTCCGGTGATGTTCCGGCGCGCCGCGCCGGAGGGGATCGGCCTCCGTGACGCCGGGAGCACGCACGGGTCTCCGCGAGGGCACGGGGCGCCCTCACCGGCACGGTCGGCCGCCGAATCGCACCGATCGTCGCAAGGGCCCCTGACCCGTCACTGACACCCAACTGATGTTCGGCCGCCCGGGTGCCGGAGTAGGGTGCCTCCCGTCCACCCCACCGGTACCACCGTGCGAAAGGTGTTCCAGATGTCCGACCCCGACGTCTCCGCCTCCCCCACGTCAGACCTGGCCGCCCGTCTGCTCGCCGAGATGCCCTACGCCGTCGAGTCGGGGGTGGTGCTGACGGAGGCCCGCCCGGAAATCGCGCGCGGCCTGCTCGAATGGTCGGCCGGGCGTTGCACGGCCGGCGGCATGCTGCACGGGGGAGCGCTGATGACGCTCGCCGACACTGTCGGAGCGGTCTGCGGCTACCTCAACCTGCCGGAGGGCGCGGGCACGGCCACGATCGAGTCGAAGACCAACTTCTTCCGGGGGGCGGGACAGGGCACGGTACGGGCGGAAGCCCGGCCACTGCACGTCGGGGGCACCCTCATCGTCGTCCAGACGGACGTCTACGACGATCGCGGGCGCCGGGTCAGCCAGACCACCCAGACCCAGGCCGTCATCGTGCCGCGGCCTCCGGCGGCGCGGTAACGCCCGGTGATCCGGTCGGCTCCGGAGCATTACCCCAGCGGTAATCGACCGCTCGGAAAGTGCGCGCCAGACTGAGGGCGCAGGCAGGGCGGGACAGAGCATTCCGTGCCCCCGGCATGCTCTGTCCCGCCGCGTCGCGTCGGGGCGGAGAACGCCGGTCACGGCGCGGGCACCTCATCTCCCCTCCCGCCACCCGCCACCGCCGACGAGGCGGTCGGCGTGTCGAAACCGCGCCCCCCGGGTGCACCCGTACAGACGAGAGGACACCGTTGTGACCACGCACGAGGACGCTGTCGAGCGCTACTTCACCGCCTGGAACGCCGCCACCCCCGAGGAGCTGGCCAAGGCGGTCGCCTCCGCGTTCACCGAGGACGGCACCTACACCGACCCGCTCGCCGAGGTGAAGGGCCACGACGGGATCGCCGCGGCCATTGACGGCGCCCACCAGCAGTTCCCCGGCTTCGAGTTCAAGCTGACCGGCACGCCGGACGCCCACCACAACCTGGTGCGCTTCACGTGGGACCTGGTCTCCACCGCGGACGGCTCCGCTCCCGCGGCGGGCTTCGACGTGATCACGCTCGCCGACGACGGCCGCATCACCAGCGTCGCCGGCTTCCTGGACCGCCTGCCGGGAGCGTGACCCGCACCCTTCAGCGTGCCGCTTGAAGGACGGCGGCCGTCTCCGCGTCGGCGGGCAGGAACGTCTCGACCGCCAGCTCGGAGACGGTCACGTCCATCGGCGTGTTGAAGGTGGTCGCGGTCGAGATGAACGACAGCACGCGGCCCCCCGCCTCGATCCGGAGCGGCAGCGCGTACGGATGCGGTGCGGCGGAGTGCCCCTCCCCGCGCCAGGCCTCGGCCGGGGGGGCGCCGCCCGCCGGCGACGGATAGGCGGCGACCTCCTCGTACAGGCTGTGCAGCGCGTCGGACGAGCGCAGCGCGGCCTGTCGTTCCATCCGCTCCAGCAGATGGCCTCGCCACTCGGCCAGATTGCGGATCCGCGGGGCCAGGCCCTGCGGGTGCAGGGTCAGACGCATGGCGTTCATGGGTGGCCGGAGCAGGTGGCCGGCCACCCCTTCGAGCAGCATCTGCACGCCCCTGTTCGCCGCCACCACGTCGTACATCCCGTCCATCACCAGGGCGGGGTGGGGCTCGTAGGCGGTCAACAGCTGTTCCAGACCGGCCCGCAGCGGTGTCATCGCCGGGGCGGTCATCGGCGTCTCCGGGAACGAGGGGGCGTATCCCGCCGCCACCAGAAGCGAGTTGCGCTCCCGTACGGGAACGTCGAGCTGCTCGGCCAGATGCAGCACCATGGATCTGCTGGGCGTGGAACGGCCGGTCTCGATGAAGCTGATGTGGCGTGTGGAGCTGTCGGCCTTCAGAGCCAACTCGAGCTGGGTGATGCGCCGCAGTTTGCGCCAGCCCCGCAGCAAGCTCCCGACATTCACGTCATCGACCGTCCTGGTCATGGCAGTCGTCATGCCAAGGACGTTATCCGATATGGCCGTCCGGAGATCCACCACGAGCCGTCTTCGGCCACCGCATGTGTGCAATCGCGCTGCCGCCGACCTCCGTACGGAGGTCGGCGCCGACGTCAGTCGAGGCTCGCGCGGAGCCAGTCCGCGAGCCGGGCGCCGTCCATGCCATCCAGCTCGGAGGCCGCCCGCGCCACGTCCGGCGCACCGCCGAGCGAGACGAACTTCTCCCTCATCAGACGCGCGTGCCCGGCCCGGGTGTGCGGGCCGGCCGCACCGATCGGCACCAGGCGCTCGCGGCTCTCGGTACGGCCGTCCCGCATCCGTACGGTCACCCGGGCTGGGGTCGCCTTCGTGGCGTCGGAGAAGTCGTCGGCCCGGTCCGCGCCCGGTCCGCACGCGGTGAGCGCGAGCCTCTCCGTCGCCGACCCACCGAACGCCTTCAGCCACGGTCCGGCGGCTGCACCGGCCCGGCGTACCGCCTCCCCGAAGGGTGCCACCGAACCGAACAGCGCCCGGGTGAAGTCCTCGTCGTGCCGCAGGACGACCCGTTCGGCCAGCTTCCAGCGTTCCGGGAGGGCGAGACGGGGCGCGGCGAAGTCGTCCACCGTGAGACCGCCCTGGAGCAGCGCGGTGGCCACCGGGTAGGGGGTGTGCAGGACCAGCGCGCCCAGCGGGGCGTCGGGCCCGGTCACGTACCGTTCGGCGGTGCGCCCCGCGAAGAGGGTGTAGAGCGACGCCTCCACGACCACCTCCTCCACGTCCTCCTCGCGCAACGGACCCAGCACGTCGTGCAGTTCGATCGCGCAGTCCACCGCGGCGTCGATGCCGGGGCCGCCCGGACGGGCCTTGAAGGAGAGCGTGTGGGTGTACCAGCGCGTACCGAGGCCCTCGTGGACCTCGCCGGGCAGCGGGACGGAGGCGAAGCGGGCCAGGAAGCCGTCCGGATGCTCCAGGATGTCCGGTGCGCCCCGCAGACCCGCTGCCGCCGCGTCGCAGGCGTCCATGGCGGAGCGCACCGGGGTGAAGGCGTTGAACAGGCGTGCGTCGCTGGCCAGGAAGGCCCGGTGCAGTGGCCAGTTGGGCATCGCGAAGGCGAGCCCCAGGGCGTCCGTCCAGCGGGCGGCCGACGCGCCCTCGCAGTGCAGTCGCCCCGCGACGCCGCCCGCCAGGTGGGTGTGCACCGCGCTCTGGCCGCGCAGCGGTCCGAGTGTCGCCGCCGCGGTGATCCTGGCCGCGCACTCGTTGGCCGCCACCACGGCGGTGATCAGCGCCGCACCGTCCAGTCCACGGGCGAGGGCGTGTGCGAGGGGAACCGCCACCGTCGAGTTGGAGAGATGACCGGCATAAGCGGTGTCGTCGAGGTTCAGCCAGGAGCCGAGCCCCGCCAGTACGCAGGCACCCGTCCGGGGATCGTCCTGCCAGGGATCGCCGAACGCGGCGACGATGCGCCGGCCCAGCGGATGGTGGAGGCCCGCCCGGATCGAACCGAGCTGCGAGAGCACCTGGCTGGTCGCCAGCGAGCGCACCGGTGAGGGGATGTCGTCGTACGTCAGCCCGGAGGCCCAGTCGGCCAGCTCTTCCAGGGGGGTCATCCTCTTGTCCCTTCGGTGGACGGTCTCGGCGAGGTCTCTGCCGTGCCGCCGTGCGCCCGTGGTGCCGCGGGCGCCGGTGCGGCCCGGCCGCCTCAGCGGGGTCCGCCCACGCTCGCCCCGGCGCTCCAGGCCAGGAGCGCGCCGGGCAGCACGTCGAGGGTCATGCCCGAGGTCGAGGCGGGCTGGAGTTCGCCGTCGTGCTCGTACACCAGCGGTGCGCCGTCCAGGCGCTCGACGAGGATCCGCCGTCCGCGTCCGTAGAACACTCCCGGCAGGTTCAGGTGGGCCGCCGTCCTGGTGAGTTCGGGCACCCGGGTGGGTGCCACCTCGCCGCCCACCACGCAGACGTCCAGCAGGCCGTCGTCCGGTTCGGACCAGGGCAGGACCAGGAAGTCGCCACCGCGGTACCGGCCGCCGCCGACGTTCGCCAGCACGGTCGGACCCTCGTGCAGCACCACTCCGTCGACGGTGACCCGGCCCGGGTACGGAATGAAGGCCTCGGCGGTGCGCTGGAACGCCTCCGCGTAGCGCCTGCGGCCGGTCAGCGCGATACCGCGCGCGGTGACCAGAGCCTCGGCGATGACCCCCGAGCACGCCCCGAGGAAGACCTTCTCGCCGCTCTCGGCCAGCTCCGCGAGATCGACGCGGCGCACCTGGGCCTCGGGGGAAGGGCCGTCCGTGGCGCCCAGCACCGCGAGCAGCGCCGTGCGCCAGGGCAGGTCGCCCCAGAGCATCCGGTAACCGGAGTTGCCGGTACCGGCCGGGACGATGAACAGGGCGGCCGGACCGCCCGCCAGCGCTTCGACCACCTCGTGGACCGTGCCGTCACCCCCGACCGCCACCACCAGATCGGGCGGCGCCGTCCCCGCGCACGCCTCCGTCACCTCCCGGGTGGCGTCACCCCGCCGGGTCGTGCGGTGCAGCCGTACCTCGGGAAGCCACTTCCCGCACACTTCGGTCACCTCCTCGATCAGCGGCTCACCAGTGGTTCCCGCGGTGGGATTGGCGACGATCAGTGCTCGGCGCGGTAGGGCGGCACGTGGTGCGGTCATGGGCCCAACTCCGTCTCGGTTCGGTCGGCGGGGAGATGCACGGCGCTCCCGGCCGGCGCGGGCGGCACGGAGCGGTACCGCGCGCCGCTCACGACGGGGCTCACCACCGGGCCACCCCGTGAATGTGGCCTCCGCGGATGACGTGACGCTGACCCGCCGCTGACGGGAGGGCCCCCACGGGCGCCGGATCAGTGCGGTGTCAGGCACTGCTGGTTCCATCGGCTCCCGTCAGACCCCCTCGTGCCGCGACGGACGCACGACAGAGAGGCGACCCACTGTGGATGTCGGAGCCCGAATGCGCGGACTGCCGCCCCTGGAGCTGCGTGAAGAGCTGGAGGAGCTGGTAGTGGCTCTCTTCAGAAGGCAGCTCCTGATGGAGCACGACGACGAACTGGACCAGGAACTCAGTTACTTCGACCTCGGAATGACCTCGCTGCGCCTGATGGAGGTCAAGAAGGCGCTGGAGCAGCGGCTCGGCATCGACATCGACGCGACGCTGCTCTTCAACCGTCCCACGGTCGAGCAGTTGCTCGACCACCTGACGGAGACCGTCCTCGCGGCCGACTCCACCGCTGCACCGGTACCCGCACCCGCTGCCGCGCCGGTACCCGCCTCCGGCTGACCGGTCCCCTCCACGTCAGCGTCCGCCCCGCACCCCGCGGTCCACGCGACCGCCGTCCCAAGATCGTCGACCCCGTCCCGACCGGTCCCGAGCAGAACAGGAGACACGGAATGCCGCGCGAGACCGCAAACCCGCCTCGCCCCGCCGAGGAAGTGGGCGCCGGGCAGGAGACTGTCGAGCAGCTGCTGCTGGAGAAGTACGAGCCGATAGCCGTCGTCGGCATGGGTCTCCGCTTCCCCGGGGACTGCGGCACCCCGGAGGAATTCGAGGAGTTCCTGCGCGAGGGACGCTCCGGCATCCGGCCGCTGCCGCAGGACCGCTGGGACGCGTCACGGTTCGTCCCCGACGAGGCCGGCGAGAAGGGGAAAATCCACACCACCGGTGGCGGATTCCTCGACCGGATCGACCTGTTCGACGCGCCGTTCTTCAACATCTCGCCCAAGGAGGCGCAGTACATCGATCCCCAGCAGCGGATGCTGCTGGAGACCGCGTGGCACGCCCTGGAGAACGCCAACATCGACCCGGCGGGACTGCGCCGCTCCAACGGCGGCGTCTACATCGGCGCGAGTTCCATCGACTACGCGCTGGAACTCGACACCCTGCCGTACGAGGAGCTGGACGGACACCTCGCTTCCGGCATCACGCTCTTCCCGCTCGCCGGACGGCTCTCCTACTTCCTCGGGTGGCGCGGACCGAGCGTCAGCGTCGACACCGCCTGCTCCTCCTCGCTGTGCGCCCTCCACATGGCCGTGCAGGGGCTGCGGCGGGGCGAGTGCGACATCGCTCTCGCCGGCGGGGTCAACGCCCTGCACAGCCCGCGCATCATGGTGATGTTCTCGCACGGCCAGATGCTCGCCCCGGACGGCCAGTGCAAGACCTTCGACGACTCGGCCGACGGCTATGTCCGGGCCGAGGGCTGCGGTCTGGTGGTCCTCAAACGGCTGTCCGACGCCGAGCGTGACGGCGACACCGTGCTGGCCCTGGTCCGGGGCACAGCGATCGGCCAGGACGGCGACAGCGCGGGCCTGACCGTGCCCAACGGCCCCGCCCAGGAACTGACCATCCGCAACGCGCTCGCGGCGAGCCGTCTCACCCCCTCCGACATCCAGTACGTGGAGGCGCACGGCACCGGCACTCCTCTCGGCGACCCGATCGAACTCGGCGCCATCAAGGACGTGTTCGCCGATTCGCACACCAAGGAGCGCCCCCTCCTCGTCGGTTCGGTCAAGACCAACCTCGGACACATGGAGCCGGCCTCCGGGATCGTCGGAGTGATCAAGTCAGTCCTGCAGCTGCGCTCCGGCACCGTCTTCCCCCACCTCAACTTCCACGTTCCCTCCACCCGCATCCCCTGGGATACGTTCCCCGTCTCCGTGCCCACCAGCGCCATGGCCTGGCCGGAGGGAACGCGCCGCGCGGTGGTGAACAGCTTCGGCTTCGCCGGGACGATTTCGGCCGCAGTGCTGGAGCAGGCAGCCGAGCCGCAGGTGGCTCCCGAGGAGAGAGAACACGGTCCGGAGATCAACGTGTTCACCCTCTCCGGCAAGAGCGAGCAGGCCCTGAACGCCCAGATCGAGTCGTTCCGCAGCTATCTGGACGAACACCCCGACGCCGACATCGGCCGGCTCTGCTACACCACCAACGTCGGACGGTCCCACTTCGCGCACCGTCTGGCCGGCCCGGTGGCGGACCGGAAGGCGCTGCTGCGGCTGCTGGACGCCGGGCAGGGCCGGGAGGCGGGCGCGAACTCCCGCGTACGCAAGGTGAGTTTTCTGTTCAGTGGCCAGGGCAGCCAATACCCGGGGATGGGCGCGGACCTCTACCGCACCTTCCCGGTGTTCCGTGAGCACGTGGACGAGTGCGACCGGCTGTTCGCCGCCCACCTGAAGGTCTCCGTGAAGAGCCTGCTGCTGGACTCGGAGCCGCACTCCGGCGGCGACCCCGACGGCCGCGCGCTCGTCGACCGGACCGAGTTCACCCAACCGGTTCTCTTCACGCTGGAGTACGCCCTCGCGCGGCTCTGGATGTCCTGGGGTGTGCGGCCCAACGTGCTGATCGGGCACAGCATCGGAGAGGTGACGGCCGCCGCGGTCGCGGGGCTGTTCAGCGTCGAGGACGCCGTCACCCTGGTGGCCGTACGCGGCCGGCTGATGCAGTCGGTGACCCGGCCCGGGGGCATGATCGCGGTGAACGCGGCGGCGGAGGACGTGGTCCCGCTGCTGGCGGCGTACGAGGATCTGGCGTTGGCGGCCGTCAACGCCCCGGCCCAGTGCGTGGTGTCCGGTGCCCGCGAACCGCTGGAGAAGCTGGCCGCGCGGTTGCGCGAGGACGGCTTGCGGGCGGACGCGCTGGCCGTGTCCCACGCGTTCCACTCCCCGCTGATGAGTGAGGTCTTCGACGAGTTCCGCGAGGCCGTCGCCGGTATCACCTTCCACCGCCCGACCATCGCGCTGGTGTCCAACACCACCGGTGCGACGGCCCGCTACGAGGAGATCGCCACCCCCGACTACTGGGTGCGGCACATCGGCGAACCGGTGCGGTTCCTCGACGGCATCCGGGCGGTCGGCAAGCGCGGCCGGCACGTCATGGTCGAGATAGGCCCCTCCGGCGCGCTGACGGCCCTGGCCCGCCAGTGCCTGGCCGCCGAGGATCACGTCTGGCTCACCAGCCTCCGCCGCCGCGACGCGGGCACGGGTGCGACCACCCTTCTGCACGGTCTCGCGAGCCTCTACACCACCGGACTCGCGGTGCACTGGCCCGGCGTGCACCTGGGGCGCGAAAGGCCCAAACTCACCCTGCCCGGCTACGCGTTCCAGCGCCGCCGCTACTGGCTCCCGGCGACCGGCCCCTCCGCCGCGACCGGCTCCGGCCCCGCCGTCCACCCGCTGCTCGGCCGTGCCGCGACGATGCCCCGGGAGGCCGCGGACGGCCCCGGACCGGACGGCGCCGCCCGACCCGTACCCCACGAGTTCGTCACCGAGCTGTCCCCCGGCTCGCCCGCGTGGCCGGCCGGCAACCCCGGGCCGGACGGCACGCCGGTGCTGCCCGCCGCCTCGTACGTGGAACTGCTCCTCGCCCTGGCGGACGCGGTCGACGGCCACACCCGCAGCGACCTCCGCGACATCGTCCTGGCAGCACCGTCGGCCTTTCCCGCCGGCACCGCGACCGTGCTGCGCACCCGTGCCGTCGAGGACACCGGCGGCTCCGCGTCGGTGGAGGTCGTCGGCCGAGGCGCCGGTGACGGCGGAGAGGAACGGCTGCTCTGCACCGCCGTGCTGGACCGACGCGCCCCGGCCGGGGGCGACGGCCCCGGGGACGGCATCGCGGAACTGCTGGCGCTCGCAGACCGCGAGCCGGTCGTCGAGGACCGGGCCGACGGCTTCGACGTCCACACCGACCTCGCCTCGGTGGACCGTGACCTCGGTCCCCGGATGCGGCAGTTGTCCTGGGTGGCGCGGCACGCCGACGGCCTCGTGACGGCCGAGCTGATCTGCCGCCCCGCCTCTGCCGTCGAGCAGCTGCCGCCCGAGACGCTGGAGAGCGCGCTGCACGCGGTCGCGGCCTTCGAACCGGGGGGTCCGGCGTTGACCGTCACCCGCATCGGACGGGTCCGGCTGTTCAAGAAGCCGCGCAGCTCCGTGCTCCGGCTCGTGGCCCGTGTCCTGCCGGTGGACGGCGGGGGCAGCCGCGCCGATCTGCTTCTGCTGGCGGACGGATCACCGGTGATCGAGCTGACCGGAGTCGAACTGATGCCGCCCGTCAGCGGGCGGGGTTCCGCGTTCCTGCACCGCCAACGGTGGCTGCGGCAGAGCCCGGAGCCGGGGCAGGACGCCGCCGAGCGCATCCTGCTGGCCGTGTCCGACGCCGGTCGCCTCACCGGGCCGGCCGCCGCGCGACTGGCGGCCGAAGGCGTACAGGTCGTACCGGTGTCCGGCGCGGACGGACTCACCGCCGCGCTCGCCGGATCCGGGGCCACCGACGTGTGCTGGTTCTGGACCTCGTCCGACACCCCGATGACGGCCGCCCGGCTCCGTGCCGAGTGCGAGCACAACTACCGTGAACTGCTGGCAGTGACGCAGGCGTTGGCCAACGCAGGGACGGGCCGCCCGCCCCGGCTGTGGGTGGTCTCGGAAGCGGCCCAGTGGGTGCCCGGCGACCGACCCGGCACCGGCGGGCGCCTCGCGGCTGCCACCCTCTCCGGCTTCGTCCACGCCCTGCTCAACGAGCAGCCCCAGCACCGGGCCACCCTGGTGGACCTCGGCTCCGACACCGACCCGGGCGTGCTCGCCGCCGAACTGCGGGCGCCCGACACGGGGGAGTACCAGATCGCCTACCGGGGCGACCGGCGGTACGTACGCCGCGTCCTGAGCGGTTCCGCCGGCCCGCTGCCCGACGGGTTCGAGGAGCCGACCGGTCCGGGCGGGGCGGTCCGGACCGACGCCCCGTCGCCCGGGGCCGGCGAGGCGCGGATACGGATCGAGACGGTACGCCTGGCCGCCGGTGAACCGGGGGCCCCGCGCGGCACCGAGGCCGTCGGTACGGTCGAAGCCGTCGGCCCCGGCACCTCCTGCCGGGTCGGCGCGACGGTCCGGGTGTCCGGGCCGGGCACCCTGCGCACCACCGTCACCGTGTCCTCCTCGGAGGTGACCTCCGCCGCGACCGGCGAGAGCCTGGCACCGCCGCACGACACGTACACGCTGGACGAACTCGACGAGGCGCTGCGACAGGCCGACGGCGGGCGCACGGTGGCGGTACGGCTGCCGGCCCCCGCCCCCGACCCGTCACCCGTCCCCGTACGCCCCGACCGCACCTACCTGGTCAGCGGCGGGCTCGGCGGACTGGGGCTCGTCACCGCCCAGAAGCTCGCCGACCTCGGCGCCCGGCACCTGATCCTGCTCAGCCGCAGCGGGCACCCCGCCCCCGGAGCGGCCGAAGACGCCCTGGCCGGACTGTCGGCCCGGGCCGAGGTGACCGTCGTGCGGGCGGACGTCGCGTCGCCCGACGGCATGGCCGAGGTCGCGCGCCGGCTCCGGGAGGCTCCCGTTCCGGTGGGCGGGATCGTCCACGCGGCAGGGACCGACGGTACCTCGCTGATATCCGAGATGACCTGGGAGGACATCGACGCGCAGCTCGGCGCACAGGCGTACGGCGGCTGGCTGCTGCACGAGGCGAGCCTCGGCCTGCCCGACCTGGACTTCTTCGTGGTCCACTCCTCCCTGTCCGCCGTCATCGGCGGAGCCACCCAGGCGCACTACGCCGCGTCCTTCGCCTTCCTCGACACCCTGACGGCCTGGCGCCGCGGACAGGGACTGCCGGGCCTGTCGGTGAACTGGGGCGCGTGGGGGAGAGTCGGCATGTCCGCCCGGCTGGACGAGAACCTCGGCAAGGAACTGCGGCGCAGCGGCATCCGCCTCTTCTCGCCCGCACGGGCCCTTCGCGAACTCACCGTGCTGCTCACCTCCCCGGCCGACGAACAGTGGATCGGCGGCGAATTGGACTGGTCCGCGCTGGCGCCGGAGCTGCTCGACAACGCCCTGTACTCGCGCGTCGTGCGCCGTGAGGAGGACGGCGCCCCGTCCCGGTACGACCTGGCGGCCCTGCTGGCGAAACCGGCCCCGGAGCAGCTTGCCGAGATCGGCGCACTGGTGCTCACCAGTGTCGCGTCGGTGCTGCACGCCGAGGACCCCGGTCAACTGGACCTCGCCACACCCTTCCTGGGCCTCGGCCTCGATTCACTGATGGCACTGGAACTCAGGTCCGCCCTGGAGAAGTTGCTGAGGGTGCCCTTGCCCGCAAGCCTCACCTTCGACCACCCTTCGCCGCAGCACGTGGCGGAATTCCTCCACGCGCGGCTCACCGCGGCGCAGAGCGCCTGAGACCCGGGAGAAACCGTGGAAGCACCCAGCCACTGGACACTGACCGCCACCTCCGCCACCCAGGCCCACCACCGTCCGGACCACCCGGCGATCATCTGCGAGGACCGCAGGACGAGCTACGCCGACCTGCACCGCGACACCAACCGGGCCGCCCACGCCCTGCGTTCGGTGGGCATCCGGCCGGGCAGCCGGGTCGCCTTCCTCGGCCGCGAATCGGAGTACTTCTACACGGCGATCCTCGCCTGCGCCAAGGTGGGAGCCGTCCTCATCCCCGTCAACTGGCGCCTGACGGCGGCCGAGGTGGATCACATCCTGGGTGACTCGGGCGCCGAAGTCCTCTTCGTGGAGTCCGAGTTCCGCCACATCGTCGATCGCGTCGGCATCGGGCTGCCGGATCTGCGGCACGTGGTGGTCACCGACCGGCCGGGTGATCCGGACCCCGGTGCCGGGATGCGGGCGTGGTGGGCCGGGTCGCCCGGCACGGAGCCGCCCGGCCCGGCCGCCCGGCCCGACGACGCCGTGGTGCAGATCTACACCAGCGGAACGACCGGTCGCCCCAAGGGAGTCGTGCTGGCGCACCGGAGCTTCTTCACGCTGCCGGCCGCGTCCAGGGACGCGGGCGTGGACTGGATCGACTGGCTGCCCGAGGACGTCAGCCTCATCTCCCTGCCGGGTTTCGGCATCGCCGGGCTCGCCTGGTTCATGCACGGCATCAACGCCGGTGCCACCAACGTCGTGATGCGCGTGTACATCGCGCAGGAGGCCGTCCGGCTGACCGCGGAGCTCGGCGTGACCATCACCTATGCCGCGCCTGCCCAGTTGCAGATGATGCTGGACGAACAGGGCGTGACGAAGGAGACGTTCGCGTCCCTGCGCAAGGTCGCCTACGGCGGAGCACCCATCTCGGAGTCCCTGCTGGGGAGATGCATGGAGATGCTCGGCTGCGATCTCGCCCAGATCTACGCCAGCACCGAGACCGGCACGGTGGTCGTCTGCCTGCCGCCGAGCGCCCACGTCGTGGGTGACCCCCGGATGCGGTCGGCGGGCCTGGCATGCCCGGGCACCGGGGTGAAGGTCGTCGACGACGCGGGCCGTCCGGTGCCCGCGGGCACCCTCGGTGAGGTGTGCGTCCGCACCCCGGCCCGCATGCTCGGCTACTGGAACCTTCCGGAGGCGACGTCGAGCACCATCGTCGACGACTGGGTGCGGATGGGCGACATCGGCTACCTGGCCCCGGACGGGTACCTCTACCTGTGCGACCGGCTCAGCGACACCATCATCGTGGCCGGACAGAACGTCTACCCCGCGGAGGTCGAGCGCGCACTCGCCGAACACCCGGCGGTCGCCGAGTCCGCGGTGGTGGGCGTCCCCCACGAGGAGTGGGGAGAGGCCGTCCACGCCTGCGTCACCTTCCTCCCCGGTCTCCGGGCCACCCCGCGCGAACTGCTGCTCTTCCTCCACGGACGGCTGGCCGGCTACAAGGTCCCGGTCGCCTTCCACGTCCTCGACGATCTTGCCCGCAACCCCGCGGGCAAGATCCTCCGGCGCGAGGTGCGGGAACAACTCCGCGCGGCCACCGCCTCGCCCACGCCCAGCCCGTCCGTCTGACCGCCCACCCGACCGCAGTTTCACGACAGAGAATGGAGGTGAGTTCGGTGACCACCCGCATCGGTGTCCTGTTGCCGACTCGAGAACAGGCCATGACGGGTGACTTCGGCGCCAATCCGCTGCTGGAGTTCGCCCGCGCGGCCGAGTCCTACGGATTCGACTCCCTGTGGACCGGGGATTCCCTCACGGCCCGTCCCCGGCTCGACCCCCTGGTGGTACTCGCCGCGGCGGGGGCGGCCACCAGCCGCATCACCCTGGGTACCGCCGCCCTGACCCCGGCCCTGAGGCACCCGCTGATCGGCGCCAACATGCTCGCCAGCCTCGACCACGTGTGCGGATCGCGGTTGGTCCTGGGCCTCGGCTCCGGCTTCCCCCTGCCCGAGACGGAGGAGGAGTTCGCCGCCGTCGGCGTACCGTTCACCGGCCGGGTCGGCCGCCTGGACGAGAACGCCGACCTGTGGCGCACCGCGTGGCAGGCCACCCTCCCCGACGCGCCGACGTCCTTCAAGGGAAAGTACTGGCAGGCAGAGGGCCTGGACCGGCTGCCGCCGCCGAACCGGCCGGGCGGTCCTCCGCTCTGGCTCGCCGGCAGCGACACCCCGAGGGTGCTGTCCCGGGTCGCCCGGCGTTACGACGGCTGGTTGCCCTTCCTCCCGTCGGCCGAGGCATACGGCACGGCATGGCAGGAGATCCAGCGGCTCGCGGCCGAGCACGGCCGCCCCTCCGACGCGATCACTCCCGGGCTGTACGCCACCGTCACCCTCGGCCCCGACCGGGCGGCTGCCCGGCGCGAGCTGGAGCACTACATCGAGCACTACTACGGGCGCTCCCTCGACTTCATGGCCTCGATCCAGGCGTACGCCTGGGGCGAAGCCGAGGAGGTGGCCGAGTGGCTGGCCGGGTACGTGCGGGCCGGCGCCCGGCACATCGTGCTCCGTGTCGGCTCGCTGACCCCCGCTCCGCACCTGGAGCAGATCGCCCGCGCCATCGCGCCCGCGCTGCGCCGACTTTCCTGAACCAAGTCCGCGTCGTGCCGGCTTCCCCGCAGGGGCCCGCGTCGCACCGACTTCCCGAACCCGTTGGAGGTACACCCCCATGAGCGACACTGTCACCGGCCGGACGGCCACGGCGGGCCAGTGGTTCCAGCCCGCCGAGGTGGAACCGGAGGCGCGGGTCCGCCTGTTCCTCTTCCCGCACGCCGGGAGCGGCGCCATCATCTACCGCGACTGGGCCGGACTGCTGCCGAGCGAGATCGGTATCCAGGCCCTCACTCTGCCGGGCAGGCAGGAACGCTCGGCGGAGGAGGCGTTCACCGAGTGGGAACCTCTGCTGGACGCCCTGTACGAAGCGGTGACGGCCGAACTGGACCACCGGCCCTTCGCTTTCTTCGGCCACTGCCTCGGCGCGCAGCTCGCCTACCACCTGACCGTCCGGCTGAAGGAGGACGGAGTCACCGGTCCGGTGCTGCTCGGTGTCTCCGGCTGGGCGCCCGAAGGGTTCTTCAATCCCACGGAGAAGGACGTGGACATGCCGGAGAGGGAGCTGATCGACTGGATGAAGCGGCTCGGCTCGTTCCCCTCGGAGATCTACGACAACCCCGAGGTCCTGAGGATGGTCATCCCGGCACTCCGCTCGGACTTGGCGGTCTGCTCCCGGCGCGTCGACCGGGCGGCCACCGTCGACTGCCCGCTGGTCACCTACGGAGGCCGGAACGACGCTCTGATGGAGAAGGAGGGTGCCTTCGAGTCATGGGTCCCCATCAGCCCCCGTCACCTGGGGCACAGCGAGTTCTCCGGCGGCCACTTCTTCATCGACCAGCACGCACTGGCGGTCACCTCGGACTTCAACCGGCACCTGGAGCGCGCTGTGCCGGCCGCGGGCTGAGACGCGGTTGCTTACCTCGGTGGTAATCGACGCCGGAGCCACCGGTGACGATGCTGGTGGAATGACAGATCTGCGCACCGACGAAATCCGAACCCGTATCACCCGAGAGGCCGTTCGCCGTCTGGCCGGACGACGTGCGGTCGCTCTCGACCTCGCCGACATCGCGGCGGCGTCGGGCACCGACCCCGAGCTCGCCGGGAAGTCCTTCCCGGGCGAGTGGGACCTGCTGACCGCTCTGGTCCTCGACGCCTACTCCGCGATGAGCGACAGCGCCGAGGCGGCGTCCGCAGCGGCCGTCGCCGAGGGCGCGAGCCCGATCGAACACTGGACGGCCATCTGTCTGGGGGTCCGTCGCTGGGCGCTGGACCACCCGGACGAGTACGCCCTGATCTGGGGGCAGCCCGTGCCCGGTTACAGCGCCCCGCCCGAGACGATGGCGGCGGGCGCCCGTACCGTGCTGGCCCTGCTCGGGGTGTTGCACAAAGCGCGCGAAGACGGACGACTGAACAGCCACGACGACGACCCCGCCCTGTCCGCAGGGATGCGCGCCAACGTCTCGGCGCTGGCCGAGGGCCTGCTCAACGGGCTTCCCGAGCCGGTCATCGCCCGGATGCTGGTCGCCTGGACCCAACTGCACGGCATGGTCGCCTTCGACGTGTACGGCCACATCGCGGGCGTCGCCGCCGATCCCGAAGCGTTCTTCACCTACGCGGCGGCCGGGATGGGGGCGTACGTGGGTCTGCCGCGCTGAGTGACACGGCCGGGGCCGCCCGGTGGGCTCCCGCCCGTGTCCGGCAACTTCACGCGTGCCGGGTGACGTACGCGCATACGTCACCCGGCCGATCCACCGCCGGCCCGCTCCGCCGGACCGGCGTCGCACGTCGTACGCGAAGCCCGCCCGTTCCGGCCCTGCCCACCCGAAAGAGAAGAGGTACCCCCATGCCCCTCGAAACGGCCCCGGAAGTACTGGACTGGCCCTTCACGCGCACCGAGGACGGTGCACCTCCCCTCATCCTCGAAGAGCTGAGGAAGCAGCCCCCGTGTGTGGTACGCCTTCCCGAGGGCGCCGAGCAGTCCCGGCTCGCCTGGCTGGTGACCCGGTACCCCGACGTCAAGCAGGCGCTCGCCGACCCCCGGCTCAGCGCCGACGAACGTCGGCCGGGCGCACCGGTGCGCATCCAGCTGCCGCCGGGGAGCAACCCGAGCTCCTACCTCCGCCTGGACGACCCCGAACACGCCCGGTTGCGCGGCATGATCCAGAACGAGTTCACCCTGCGCCGGATACGGCGGCTGGAGGAGCCGATCCAGCGGCTCACCGACGAGCTCCTCGACGAGCTGTCCGATCTGCCGCAACCCGCCGACCTGCACGACGCGTTCTCCCGGAAACTGCCGACACTGGTCATCGCCCGGCTGCTGGGAGTCCCGTCGGAGGACTCCGGCTTCTTCGTGGAGAAGACCAGGACCACGATCAGTCAGGAAGACCCGGCGAAGGCGTACGAGGCTTTCGTCGAGATGAGCGAGTACCTCGCCCGGCTGGCGGAGTTCAAGCTGCAGCACCCCGACGACGACCTCATCAGCAGGCTCGCGGAGAAGTACCTCGCTCCCGGCGCCATCACCCTCGACGAACTCGTGGGGGTCGCCCGCCTGGTTCTCGTCGCGGGCCACGAGACCACCACCAACCAGATCGCGCTGAACATCCTCAGCCTGCTGCTCGACGACGGCCTGCGGGCCAAGGTCGTCGCGGACGACGGGGCGGCCATCCCCCGCTACGTCGAGGAGTCGATGCGTTACTGGTCGATCTCGCAGGACGCCATCCTGCGCCAGGCCACCGAGGACATGGAGCTGGGCGGGGTGTCGATCGCCGCCGGGGACGCGGTGGTGATCTCGATCCCGGCCGCCAACCACGACGAAAAGGTCTTCGGCTGCCCGCACATGATCGATGTCGACCGTGACGCGGGATCCCACCTGCAGTGGGGCTACGGCCCGCACTACTGCCAGGGGGCGCCGCTCGCCCGGCTGGAGATGGAGATCTCGTTGCGCTCGCTGATGACGCGCTTCCCCCGGCTGGCCCTCGCCGAGGACGCGCAGAAGGTCTTCCGCCGGGGGACGGTGTTCCACGGAGTGACCCGGCTGCCGGTGACCTGGTGATCGCCGGCCGCTGATCACCGCCGCGGCCACCCCGCCCGGACGAGGGCCGCGCCTCCGGGCGGCGGACGGCGCGAGCGGGGGCCCTCCGGGCGTCCGACGACGCGAACACGCGCCGCGCGCGCGGACGTTGTGTTTCCGTCGCGATGGATTGGCGTTACCTCGGACGTAATTGCCACCCGTGGGCGGAGTCGACAGGCTTGAGGGTACGACCTCCCGCGCCCCGGGGCGCGGGAACCTATGACAGGAGCGCACACCGTATGACCTCCGAAACAAGTCCCCATCTGGTCATGGAGGACGACTCCCGGAAGCCGGCGTCCACCGCCCTGATCGTCGTACTGGTCGGCACGTTCATCACCGTTCTCGACTTCTTCATCGGCAACGTGGCCGTCCCCTCCATCCAGGCCGACCTGAACGCCGGTCCGACGCAGGGCCAGATGGTGGTCGTCGGCTACGGCGTCGCCTTCACCGCGGGTCTCATCACCGGCGGACGCATCGGCGACCTCTACGGCCGTAGGCGGATGTTCGTACTCGGCATGGTGGGCTTCGCACTCAGCTCCGCCGCCTGTGGCTTTGCCTCCGGCGCCGAAATGCTGATCGTCGCCCGAGTCGTTCAGGGCATCGCCGCCTCGCTGATGGTGCCGCAGGTACTGGGCATCATCGGGGCTGTTTACGAAGGAGCCCACCGGGCCAAGGCGTTCGCCCTGTACGGCCTGGTCATCGGCATGGCGGGAGTTTTCGGGCAACTGGTCGGCGGTGCGCTGATCACGCTGGACATCGCCGGACTGAGCTGGCGCACCATCTTCCTCATCAACCTCCCCCTGTGCGCGGTGGCCCTGGCCTTCGTCCGCCGCGCCATCCCCGAGTCCAAGAACGCGGCGGGCGGTCGGCTGGACCTCGTCGGTGCCCTCCTCGTCTCGGCGGCCCTGGGCCTCCTGGTGTTCGCGCTCGTCGAAGGCGGCGAGCGGGACTGGCCGGTGTGGAGCTGGGAGTGCTTGGCCGGCTCGGCCGTCCTCATCGCGATCACCGTGTGGCACCTGCGCCGGCTCGCCGCGGCCGACCGGGGCCCGCTGATCGAGCCCGCCCTCTTCCGGTCCCGTACCTTCACCCTCGGCCTGACCGCGACCGGCAGCTATTTCCTCGCCATGGGGTCGTTCTTCTTCATCCTCGCCCTCTACCTCCAGTTCGGCCGGGGGCTGTCCGCGTTGGGCTCCGGCACCGTCTTCCTCGCCGTCGGCGGAGGCTACTTCGCCTCCTCGATCTACTCGTCCCGGTTCACCGACGCGGTCGCCCGCCGCGTGGCCCTGGGCCCGGTCACCCTCGGTGCCGGCTACGTGCTGCTCGCGCTGGTGGTCTCCCGCATCGGCATGGGCGGCTCGGTGCTGTGGCTGGTGCCCCCGCTCGTCGTCGCGGGCATCGGCATGGGACTGACCACGGGCCCGCTCTCCAACCTGGTGCTCGGATCGGCTGCACCCGAGCACGCCGCCTCCGCGTCCGGTCTGCTCAACACGGCCCAGGAGGGTGGCGCAGCGATCGGCGTGGCCCTGGCGGGCACCCTGTTCTTCCCCGCGGTGGGAAGCAACGGCGACTACGCCCACGCGCTCGACGTCACCCTGATGCTGCTGGCGGCCTTCTGCGTCGCGGCCACCGCCTTCGTCCTACTCACGTCCTCGCGCGCCACAGCGCGCGGTTGAGTGCCCGAGGAGTTCCTCCCCGGCCGGGGAGGAACTCCACCGGCACCTCGGGGACAGGTCTTCCACCCGTCGCTCCAGGAGTTCCAGGAGGTCCACCACCATGCCCCACCTCACGACCAGGGACGGCACGCGGCTCCACTACAACGACTGGGGCGACGGCCGTCCGGTCGTTCTGCTCGGTACGGCCATGATGGACACCCGAATGTGGGAGTTCCAGGCACCCTTCCTCGCCGGTAACGGTCTGCGCTGCATCAGCTACGACCGGCGCGGCTGCGGACGTTCGGACGCCCCGTGGAACGGCTACGACTACGACACCCTCGCCGACGATCTGGCCGATCTCCTGGACGGGCTCGACCTGCGGGACGTGGTTCTCGTCGGATACGCCGTCGGCGGCGGCGAAGCGGTGCGCTACCTGAGCCGTCACGGGGACGACCGGGTGGGCAAACTCGCGCTGGTGGCCTCGACCACTCCCTTCCTGCTGCGCACGGAGGACAACCCGGACGGCCTCGACATCGCACTGTTCGAGGCGATGGCCCAGGCCATCAGGGACGACCGGCCCCAGTGGCTCAGCCAACTCAGCGGCCCGTTCTTCGTCGGCCCCGGGGTCGATCCGGCCGACATGCCGATCTCTCCCGAACTGGCCGACTGGCTCGTGCGTACCTCGCTCGACGCTTCCCCCCGGGCCGGAATCGAGATCTACCGGACCCTCTTCACCACCGACCAGCGCGACGAGACCGCGAAGATCGGCGTCCCGACGCTGATCATCCACGGGGACGCCGACATGGGAGCGCCCTACGCCCTGTGCGCACCCCGGACCCACGACCTGATCCGGGGCAGCGAACTGGTCACCTACGAGGGCGCGGCGCACGGTCTGTTCGCCACTCACGCCGGCCGGCTCAACCAGGACCTGCTGGCCTTCGCCAACAGCTGACGGTGTACGGGCGACGTCGAGCAGAGAGGGAGCAGTCGTGTCGACAGCCGCTTCGACCGGGCGAGCGATCGTCCACCCCCCACGTGAGGCGATCCGCCTGGAGGCGGTCCTGCGCGCGTTGTCCGACCTGCACCGTCTCGCCGTCGTCCGCGCGCTCGCCGTGGACGACGGCGAGCGCGCGTGCACCGACTTCGACCTTCCCGTCTCCAAGTCCACCCTGACCCACCATTTCCGGGTCCTGCGGGAAGCCGGTCTCATCCACCAGACCTACCGGGGGTCCGCCCGCCTCAACCGACTGCGCACCGACGACCTCAGCCTGCTCTTCCCCGGCCTCATCCCCCAGATCCTGCGGGCCGCCGACCGCCATCACCTCCCCGGCGCCGACCCGGTCACGCCGTAGCGTGCTGGACTTCCTGCCCCGGACCCGTTCCTGGCCGCCCACGAGCTGGGCCGGACCGCGTTCGGCCCGCGCACGGTCGTGCTGGGCGAGGACTGGATCGCGGCGGGCGTGGACCTGGTCGCCGCCCCCTGGAAACCAACCCGCACCTGCCCGCGGCCGACGTCACCGCCTGCGCCCGCGTTGCGCTGCTGCAGCTGATGACAAGTGCGTACGGGGTCGAGCGGCGGTACGTGCTCCGCAGCCCGATCCGCAGGTACGCGAAGGGGCCGCAGGCGTGCCGGGGTACGGAGAACGCGGAGCGGGGCCGTACCGCATGGTCACCCCATGCCGTACGGCCCCGCTCCGACCCCGCTCCGGTCCCACTCCTCGCAGGACGGTCACCGCCTGCGCGGGCAGCCTCCGCCCCGGAGCCGTACCGATCAGGACCGGTGAGCCTTGATCAGCTGCTGGTACCAGCGGTAGCTGTCCTTCGGGGTGCGCTCCTGGGTGTCGTAGTCGACCCGGATGATCCCGAACCGCTTCGCGTACCCGAGGGCCCACTCGAAGTTGTCCAGCAGCGACCAGACGTAGTAGCCCTGGACCTCCACACCGGCGTCCATGGCGGCCTTGAGGGCCGTCAGGTGGTCGCGCAGGTACTCGACGCGGTCCGTGTCGTGCACGGCGCCGTCCGCGTCGACCGTGTCGTACTCGGCCGAGCCGTTCTCCGTGATGTGGATGGGCGGCAGGGCCTCGCCGTAGGTCTTCTTCAGATCCGTCAGCAGATCGGTGAAGGTCTCCGGGACGACCGGCCAGCCCATCGCGGTGCGGCGGACGTCCGGGTACTCCGTCTCGCGGAGCCGGTTGTCGGTCGCCACCCGCAGCGCCGGGTCGGCCTCGCGGTACGGGGCGTCGGCGACGACGATCGGGCGGTAGTAGTTGATGCCCAGGAAGTCGATCGGCTGGGAGATCAGCTCCAGGTCGCCGTCGAGGCGGAAGTCCTGCGCCGTGATCAGCTCGCCCCAGGTCTCCTCGTCGCTCGCGGGGTAACGGCCCGCGAGGATCGGCTCGGTCCACACCAGGTTGTGCTGGGTGTCCGCGCGGAGCACCGCACCGCGGTCCGCGTCGGTGTCGGTCGCCGGGAGGTTGCGGTCCAGGTTGAGGGTGATGCCCGCGTCGCGGACGCCCGCGGCGCGCAGCGCCTTCATGGCCAGGCCGTGACCGACCAGCAGGTGGTGGGCGGCGGCCAGCGCGCCGGTGCCCTCCTTGGCGCCCGGGGCGTGCCGGCCGACGGAGTAACCGAGGAAGGCGCTGCACCAGGGCTCGTTGAGGGTGATCCAGCGCGGCACCCGGTCGGCCAGGTGCTCGGCCACGATCGAGGTGAACTCGCCGAAGCGCTCGGCCGTCTCACGGACCCGCCAGCCGCCCTTGTCCTCCAGGGCCTGCGGCAGGTCCCAGTGGTAGAGGGTGGCGGCCGGCTCGATGCCCGCTTCGAGCAGGTTGTCGACCAGGCGCGAGTAGAAGTCCAGGCCCTTGGCGTTGGCCGGGCCGCTGCCGGTCGGCTGGATGCGCGGCCAGGCTATGGAGAAACGGTACGAGTCCACGCCCAGGTCGCGCAGGAGCGCCACGTCCTCGGGGTAGCGGTGGTAGTGGTCGCAGGCCACGTCACCCGTGTCGCCGCCGTCCGTACGTCCCGGCGTGTGGCTGTAGGTGTCCCAGATGGAGGGGCCGCGGCCGTCCTCGGCCACCGCACCCTCGATCTGGTACGACGCGGTGGCCGCACCGAAGACGAAACCCGGAGGGAAGACAGGGAACTCACTCATGAAAAGCCCTTACTTGACCGAGCCGCCGGTAATCCCGGCGGCGATGTACTTCTGGGACAGGACGAGCAGCACGGCAGCCGGGATCGCCGACAGAACCGCCGCGGACATGACCGAGCCCCAGTCTCCGACGTGCGCACCGATGTACTGGTAGATGCCGAGGGTGATCGGCTTCACGTCGTCCGTAGTGTTCAGTGTGAGGGCAAACATGAAATCGCTCCAGGCGTACAGGAACGAGAACAGCCCCGCCGTGATCAGCGAGTTGCGGCTCATCGGCAGCACAACCTGGACAAAGGTGCGGAACCGGCCGGCGCCGTCGACCTCCGCCGCCTCGATGACCTCGCGCGGGATCGCCACCATGAACGAGCGCATCAGCACGATCGCGAACGGGATGCCCAGCGAGGCGTCCGCCAGCATCAGGCCGGCGTAGGAGTTGACCAGGCCCAGGTCCACGTAGGCGCTGTACAGGGCGTTGGCGATGACGATGCCGGGGACCATCTGCGTGATCAGGGTGCCGAACACGACGGTCTTCGTGCCGCGCAGCTTGAACTGGGCGAGCCCGTAGGCGGCCGGCGCCGAGAACGCGAGGCAGATGACCACGGCGCCGAGCGCGACGCCGAGCGAGGTCAGCAGATGGCCGCCCTGCTCCTTGAACGCGTCGCCGAAGCCCGAGAAGTCCAGGCTGTGCGGGACCGGGGAGACCTCCAGGAGGCCCGACTCCGGCTGGAGAGCCGTGTTGACCATCCAGTAGAGCGGGAAGAGCATCACACAGAGGATGACGATCCCGATGATCATCGCGCCCCAGCGGCGCTTCGGCTTGTTCTCGGCCGGCCTGCCCGCGGCATGGGCCGAAACGGCGGGAGTGGTGGTCGCCATGCCGTTCACTTCCCCTCGTTGCGGTTGGCCCGCAGGTAGAACACCGCGAAGACCGCGGAGATCAGGATCAGGATGTTGCCGACCACCGCGCCCGCGCCGAAGTCCAGCTGGGCGAAGGAGTTCTGGTACGTCAGGGTGCCCAGGGTCTGGGTGGAGTCGGCGGGACCGCCGTCCGTCAGGGCCAGGACCAGGTCCAGGATCTTGACGGTCGACATGAAGCCCAGCACCAGCACCACGGTGATGACCGGCTTCAGCAGCGGCAGGGTGATGGAGCGGAAGGTGCGCCAGCCCGAGGCGCCGTCGAGCGAGGCCGCCTCGTACATCTCCTTGGGGACCTCCTGGAGGCCGCCGTAGAGGATCACCATGTTGAACGGGATACCGATCCAGATGTTCACCATGATGACGGAGATCAGCGCCATGCCGGTGCTGCTCAGCCAGGGAGTGTCCCCGGCGCCGAACAGGCCCAGGAAGGAGTTGAGCACCCCGGTGTCCTGGTCGAGGATGCGGCGCCAGACGACACCGGAGACGACCATCGGGACGAGCCACGGCAGCAGGATCAGCGACCGCAGGACCCCGTTGAGGGGGAAGCGGCGGTTGAAGAAGACCGCGAGGGCCAGACCGATGCCGAACTGTCCGATCAGCGAACCGATCGTGAAGAGGATGGTCTGCCAGAGCGCCTTGCCGAAGAGGTCGTCCTGGAAGACGTTCCTCCAGTTGTCCAACCCGTTGAAGGGCGCCTCACCCGTGAAGAAGGTGGACGGCGTGTAGTGCTGGAAGCTCATCACGATGTTGCGGATGAGCGGGTAGCCGAAGAACAGCAGCATGAAGAGCACGGCCGGGGCGATGAAACCCCACTGGGCCAGCGTGCGGCGGCGCTTCAGGGAGCCCGGCCTCGGGCTCTTCGCCGCGGGGACCGCCCCGGGGGCGGTGGTCGCGGGCGCGGAGGAGGCGGGTGCGGAAGCAGCGGTGGATGACATGTTCAGATACCTCAGTTCCCGCTCTCGACACGCTGCTGGGCGTGCTTGAGGGCCGACTCACTGGACTGCCCGGTGAGGGCCGACTGGAAGGCGCTCTGCAGGGCCAGCGACACGGAGGTCCAGCCGGAGCCGAGCTGCGCGGTGCGCGAGCGGGCGGTGGCGACCTGGTCGGCGAGCGAGCTCAGCGAGGGGACCTTCTCGCGCCACACGGCCGCGGCCTTCTGGTTGGCGGGGATCATCCAGCTGTTCAGCGCGTAGGTGACCTCCTCCTGCTCGCTGGTCATGCAGTTGACGATCTTCGCGGAGGTCTTCTCCCGCGCGGTGTCGTCGACGTCCGGGATGGTCAGCATCCCACCGCCCAGCGGGCCCACCGAATCGTCGCCGGCCTTCGGGACCGGGATCTGCGCGATGCCCCAGTGCAGGTTCTTCTTCGTGTTGAGCGTCTCGACCTGCCACGGACCGTTGATCATCATGGCCGCGTTGCCCGCCATGAACTGGTCGTTGACGTCGGCCTGCGTCCAGTTGACCGTGGACTTGGAGAGGGAGCCGTCTTTGATGAGCGACTTCCAGTAGTCCAGCGCCTCGACCACCTTCGGCGAGTCGAGATCGGTCTCGTCGCCGCCGTTGGACCACATGAACGGCGTGAACTGGTAGACACCGTCCTCCGCGCCGCCCGCGCTGAGCGCGACGCCGTAACTCCCGCTCTTGGTGAGCTTCTTGGCGGTCGCCTGCATCTCGGCCCAGGTGGTGGGCACCGGCAGCCCGGCCTTGTCGAGGATGTCCTTGTTGTAGAAGAGCGCGAGGGTGTTCACCGTGCGCGCGGCTCCGTAGTACGTGCCCTTGTACGAGCCGTAGTCGAGGATGCCCTCGGGGATGTCCGCGGTGGAGACGCCCAGCTTCTTCAGGTCCAGCAGACCGCCGGTCTCGGCGAACGTCGGCATCTCGGAGCCGTCGAACTGGATGATGTCGGGCAGCGACTTCGAGGAAGCCATCCGCAGCGACTTCGTCATGACCTGCGCGGCCGGGACGGACTGCTGCTCGATGGTGACGCCCAGCTGCTTGCTGCAGCGCTTCAGCGTCGCGGCGTCCCAGCCGTGGTACGAGTCGTCCGTCGAGGAGTTCAGGACGGTGAACACGCTCTCGTCACGCTGCTGTCCGCAGCCCGAGAGGGCGACGGCGCCGACGAGCGCGGAGACAACGGTGAGCGGGACGACGACCCGCCGGTCGAGACGGCGGCGCCGCTGGCGCGATCCGTCCGTTATATGTGCTGTCACGGGGTGCCCTTGCGTGGGGAGTGGGCCGGGCTCCGGAAGACACCGGTGTCTCACGGAGTGGGGGTCGTGCCCCGGGTACGGGTCCGGCTGGTTCCGTACCCGGCGGGGGTGCCCCCGCGCGAACGTGCGCGGGGGCACCCCTGACCGCTGGGGGTCAGCGGACGCCGAGGAGGTGGTCCAGGGCGAGCTGGTCGAGGGCTTCGAAGGCCATGGAGCGCTGGGCGGCGGCGTCGACGTCGAAG
>NZ_JBIAJC010000004.1:0-13620 GCF_042871745.1 Streptomyces sp. NPDC005576
CGGCTTCTGAGGCCCCCGGCCGGGGCTTCCCATCCCCTCCCGGCTCCGGGCCCCCCCCCCCCCCCCCCCCCCCCCCCCCCCCCCCCCCCGGGGGGGGGGGCCCCCCGGCGCCCCCCCCCGACCGGGGCTTTCGCGTACCGGAGTACGGAAGTGACCGAAGTGCGGGTACGGGCGGTCAGCTGGCCGCTCGGCGGTACTTCCGGACCGCGAGGGTCCGGAAGACCACGGTGATCACGACGGACCAGATCAGCGAGGCCCAGACGGGGTGCTGCATCGGCCAGGCGTCGGACGGCGACACCCCCGGGTTGCCGAACAGCACACGGCACGCCTGGACGGTCGCGCTGAACGGGTTCCAGTCGGCGATCGGCTGGAGCCAGGACGCCATCTGGCTGGAGTCGACGAAGGCGTTCGAGATGAACGTGACCGGGAAGAGCCAGATCAGTCCGCCGGAGGTCGCCGCTTCGGGGGTGCGCACGGTCAGCCCGATGAGGGCACCGATCCACGAGAAGGCGTACCCGAGCAGGAGGAGCAGCCCGAACGCACCCAGGGCCTTCCAGATGCCCTCGTGGATGCGCCAGCCGACCAGGAGGGCGACGATCACCAGGACCAGCACGGTGAGGGTGGTCTGCACGAGGTCGGCGAGGGTCCGTCCGGTGAGGACTGCACCCCGTGACATGGGCAGGGAGCGGAACCGGTCGACGAGGCCCTTGTGCATGTCGTCCGCGATGCCCGCGCCGGCTCCGGCCGTGGCGAAGGTGACGGTCTGGGCGAAGATGCCGGCCATCAGGAAGTTGCGGTAGACCTCGGGCGAGGTCGAGCCGCCCACGTTCATCGAGCCGCCGAAGACGTAGCTGAACAGCACCACGAACATGATCGGCTGGATGAGACCGAAGAGGACCACTTCGGGGATGCGGGTCATCCTGATCAGGTTCCGTCTGGCGATCACGAGGGAGTCGCCGACGGACTGGACGAGGCCGCCGGACGGGCGGGGGGCCAGGGTCCGGACCTCTTCCGAGCTGGTGGTCACCGTACGTCCTCCTTCGGGTCCTTCGCGGGGCCCCGGGCGTTCCCGGCCGCCGTCGTGCCGCCTCCGCCACTGCCGCCTTCGCCGTTCCCGTGTTCGTCGTTCCCTCGTCCGCCGTTCCCCTCCTCACCCTGACCCTCGGTCGCGTGGCCGGTGAGCGAGATGAAGACGTCGTCCAGGGTGGGGCGGCGCAGACCGATGTCGTCGATCTCCACGTCCCGGTCGTCCAGGTCGCGGATGATCTCGGCGAGGAGCTTGGCGCCGCCGGTGACCGGGACGGTCAGCTTGCGGGTGTGCCGCACGACGGTGACCTCGCCCTCGCCGTACCGGGCGAGCGCCTCGCGGGCCGGCCCGATCTCTTCCGGGCGGTGCACGACGACCTCGACGCGTTCGCCGCCGATCTGGGCCTTGAGCTGGTCGGACGTACCGCGCGCGATGACCTTGCCGTGGTCGATGACGCAGATGTCGTGGGCGAGGTGGTCGGCCTCTTCGAGGTACTGCGTGGTCAGCAGCAGAGTCGTTCCGCCACGGACCAGGTCCTCGATGACCTCCCAGAGCTGCTGGCGGTTGCGGGGGTCGAGCCCGGTGGTCGGCTCGTCCATGAACATGACCGGCGGCTGGACCACGAGGGCCGCCGCGAGGTCGAGCCGGCGCCGCATGCCGCCCGAGTACGTCTTGGTGGTCCGGTCGGCCGCGTCGGCGAGGTGGAACTGCTCCAGCAGCTCCTGCGCCCGCTTCTTCGCGTCACGGGCGCGCATCTGGTAGAGCCGGGCGACCATCTGGAGGTTCTCCCGGCCGGTGAGGTACTCGTCGACCGCGGCGAACTGCCCGGAGAGCCCGATGGAGCGGCGCACCTCATTGGGCTTGGCCAGTACGTCGATGCCTGCGACCTCGGCCCGGCCGCTGTCGGGCCGCAGCAGGGTGGTGAGGACGCGCACCGCGGTCGTCTTGCCGGCGCCGTTGGGTCCGAGGAGACCGAGAACGGTTCCCTCGGGGACGTCGAAGTCGACGCCGTCCAGCGCTCGCACGTCTCCGAAGGTCTTCACCAGACCTTCGGCGTGGATCGCACCTGGCACAGGGGATACCCCCATCCGCTGTCGGACAGTCTGCTGTCGGACGGACCGGTTGCCCGTTCACGCGACTGCTGTGCGAATACTAGGGAGGCGGGGAGCCCGAGGGGTGCTGAAACACGGTTCCCGGTCGCCGTTGTCGGGCGCCTGCCGAGCGGCCCGTGCGGGAGATCCGTGCGGGAGATCCATGCGGGAGATCCATGCGGGAGGGCGGCTCACTCCACGATGAGGTGGCCGGCGCCCCTGAGGACGGCGGCGACCTCCTCGCAGTGTTCCGGGCCCTTGGTCTCCAGGTGCAGTTCGACCTCCGCCTCGGTGAGGCCGAGGCGCGGCTCGGTCCGTACGTGACTGATGTCGAGCACGTTCGCGTCGGACCCGGACAGGGTGGCCAGCAGCGCGGCCAGCGCCCCGGGCCGGTCCACGATCCGCACCCGCAGGCTCAGGTAGCGGCCGGCGGCGGCCAGGCCGTGGCGGAGGATGCGCTGCATGAGGAGCGGGTCCACGTTTCCGCCGGAGAGCACGGCGACGACCGGCCCGCGGAAGGACTTCGGGTCGCTGAGCAGCGCGGCGACCGGGCTGGCGCCCGCGGGTTCGACCACGAGCTTCGCCCGCTCCAGGCAGAGCAGCAGGGCACTGGAGAGTTCGTCCTCGGTGACCGTACGGACCTCGTCCACCAGTTCCTGGATCAGGCGGAACGGTACGTCTCCGGGGCGGCCCACCTTGATGCCGTCGGCCATCGTCTGCGGCACCGACTCCAGGGCGACGGGGTGCCCGGCGGCCAGTGAGGGCGGGTACGCGGCGGCGCCGGCCGCCTGCACGCCGATGATCCGTACGTCGGGGCGGAGCGCCTTGACCGCGACGGCGATGCCGGCCGCCAGTCCGCCGCCGCCGATGCCGACGACGATGGTGCGGACTTCGGGGCACTGTTCGAGGATCTCCAGGCCGACGGTGCCCTGGCCCGCGATGATGTCGGGGTGGTCGAACGGGTGGATGAAGACCGCTCCGGCCCGCTCCGCGTACTCCTGGGCGGCGGCCAGGGTCTCGTCGACGACCTGGCCGTGCAGCCGGACCTCGGCACCGTACTCGCGGGTCGCCGCGACCTTGGGGAGGGGGGCGCCGACCGGCATGAAGACCGTGGAGCGTACGCCGAGCAGAGAAGAGGCGAGTGCGACACCCTGCGCATGGTTTCCGGCGCTCGCGGCGACGACCCCGCCCGCGCGCTCCTCCGGTGTGAGGCCGGCGATGCGCACGTAGGCGCCGCGCAGTTTGAAGGAGCCGGTGCGCTGGAGGTTCTCGCACTTGAACTGGACGGGAGAGCCGACGAGCTCCGACAGGTGGCGGCTGCCTTCCATCGCGGTCGTCCTGGCCACGCCGGACAGTATCTTCTGGGCGCCCCGGACGTCGTCGAGGATCAGCGGCGGGAGCGGGGCGGACGCACGGAAGCTCATGAGCGCCAGTCTCGCAGCTCGCCGCTCCACCGTCCGCCGGGCCCTCGGGCGGCCCCTGCGGGGGGCCGTGCGAAGGTGCACCCGCCGGGGTGTCTGTGAGGTTCCTGTGGGTCCTCCGTCGCCCTGCACCGCCGTTCTCGGGAGGCCTCGGATTACATACCCTGGACACAGTGGGCCTCATCGCCGCGTACTGTGTCCCCCACTTATCCGACACCGCACGAAGAGAGCTATTGGCCATGCCCCCTCAGGACATGACGAATGCTGCGTCTCCTTCAGGGGACGACGTGTCCCCTCCACAGGAGTCCGACCCCGTCGTACTCGATGCTCTCCAGCACCAGGTGGCGGTCTTCGCCCGGCGCGCGGAGCAGACCCGTCTCGGCGGGCTCGGCAAGGTCCGCAACTCGATGGACCGGGCCGCCTACCTGCTGCTCAACCGGCTGGACCGGGAAGGCCCGATGGGCGTGAAGGCGCTGGCCGCGGGGATGGGCATCGACTCCTCGACGGTGACCCGCCAGGTCGCGCCGCTCGTGGACACCGGGCTGGTCAAGCGGACCTCGCACCCGGAGGACGGCAGGGCCGTCGTGCTCCAGCTGTCGCCGCGCGGGCAGGGCCGCCTGGACGAGGTGCGCACCTCCCGCCGCGATCTGATGTCGCAGGTCACGGACGGCTGGAGCGAGGAGGAGCGGGAGACTTTCTGCACCTTGCTGACCCGGTTCAACGACGCTCTGGCGGTGCGGCAGGCGGCTCACCAGCAGCAGGGCGACTGACCGGGAACTACCCTGGAGGAGCTGGCCCACGTGAGAGACGAGGAGGCCGCCATGACCAGGAAAGTCGCCGACTGCCGGAAGTATCCGAGTGTGTCGGGCTGCTCGCTGACCATCTCCGGCGAGGAGGACGAGGTCGTCCGCGCGGCGACCGAGCACGCCGTCTCGGTCCATGAGCACACGGACAGCCCCGAACTGCGTGAGCAGGTCAGGGCGTCCCTGGAGGACGAGAAGGCCGCCGTCTGAGAGCCTGCCGGCCGTTCCGCGGGTGTCCGGCAGGTGCTGTGCGGGTGTGCGCGGGCCTCAGGCCGACGCGTGGTGCCGGGGAGTCCTCCCCGGCACCGGACGTATGCGCGGCGACGACGATCGGGCCCAACGCCCGCCCCCTGCACGGCAGTCAGCCGGAGGCGGGGGTCCGGTCCGTCAGCCGAGCGCCTGAGTGAGGTCGGCCAGCAGGTCGTCACCGTTCTCGATGCCGACGGAGAGCCGCACCAGGTCGGCGGGCACCTCCAGCGGGGAGCCGGCGGCGGAGGCGTGCGTCATCCGCCCCGGGTGCTCCAGCAGCGACTCGACGCCGCCGAGCGACTCACCGAGCGTGAAGAGCCGGGCGCGGTTGCAGACGTTCACGGCCGCCTCCTCGCCGCCGCGCACGCGGAAGGAGACCATGCCTCCGAACGCCCGCATCTGCTTGGCGGCGATCTCGTGCCCCGGGTGGTCCGGCAGCCCGGGGTAGAGGACGTGCGTCACCTCGGGGTGGCGGGTGAGCAGTTCGGCGATCCGGCCGGCGTTCTCGGTGTGCCGGTCCATGCGCACGGCGAGGGTCTTGATGCCCCGGAGCACCAGCCAGGCGTCGAACGGACCGGCGACCGCGCCCATCGCGTTCTGGTGGAACGCCAACTCCTCGGCGAGACCGGCGTCGTTGACGATGAGAGCACCGCCGACCACGTCGGAGTGGCCGCCCATGTACTTGGTGGTGGAGTGCACCACGATGTCCGCGCCCAGCGCCAACGGCTGCTGGAGGTAAGGGCTGGCGAAGGTGTTGTCCACGACCAGCCGGGCGCCGGCCTGGCGTGCGACGCCCGCGACGGCCGCGATGTCGGTGATGCCGAGCAGCGGGTTGGACGGCGTCTCGACCCAGACCACCTTGGTGCGCGGGGTGATCGCCGCACGCACCGCGGCCACGTCCGAGGTGTCGGCCACCGAGAACTCCACGCCCCAGCGCGACGCCACCTTGGCGAAGAGCCGGAAGGTGCCGCCGTAGGCGTCGTCGGGGATCACCACGTGGTCGCCGGGGGTGAGCAGCGTGCGGAGCAGGCAGTCCTCGGCGGCGAGTCCGGAGGCGAAGGCCAGTCCGCGACGGCCGCCCTCCAGCGCCGCCAGGTTCTCCTCCAGGGCGGTACGCGTCGGGTTGGCGCTGCGGCTGTACTCGTATCCGCCGCGCAGTCCGCCCACACCGTCCTGCTTGTACGTGGACACCTGGTAAATGGGCGGAACGACGGCGCCGGTGAGCGGATCGGCGGTGTTTCCCGCATGGATCGCGAGGGTCTCGAAGCTGTGCTGGTCGGTCATGAGGTCCGAGCGTAGTTCGTCGCGGGGGCCCACACCGGACGCTCGGCCGTACGGGGACAATGGGTCCATGGAGATTCTGTGGTTGCTGATCGCGCTCTGCATGATCACGGCGGTGGTCGGCCCCTTCCTGTGGCGCCGCCGGGGCGGCGGCGGCATTCAGCTCGCGGCCCCCGGTTCGCCGGACGCGGCCGACCCCGAGACGTACGGCTTCGTGCGCCAGGAGCTGCTGGACGTGCGGCTGCCCGGCCCCGACCAGGACCTGGTCGACGTGCTCCACGTGGTGCAGGCCACCCAGGAGTGGCGCGCGGCGGCCCAGCTGCTGGCCGGTACGCCGAAGGAGGGCGAGGTCCGGTGGCAACGCGTACAGGCGTTCGCCGGGGCAGCTTCGCTCGAACTCGCCGCACGTCCGGGCGCGGGCGGTGCCTGGCTGCGCTCGTGGCGTGCGGAGGCGCCAAAGGACCCGGGCGCCGCGGCGGTGCACGCGGAGTTCCTGGTGCAGCAGGCGTGGCGGTCCTCGGCCGTGGGCAGCGAGGACTTCCGGCTCCTGCTGGACGAGGCGCGGGATGTGGCCGGTGAGGCCTCCGCGCTCGCTCCCGGCGACCCCGTTCCGTACATCACGCGGCTGACCGTGGCGCGCGGACTGGGTTACGCCCCCGAGGAGTTCGACCGGCTCTGGGCGGAGATCATCGACCGCGCCCCGGCGCACTTCGGCGCGCATCTGGCGGCGCTGCACTTCTGGTCGTCGAAGTGGCACGGCTCGCGGGAGCTGGCCGACCGGTTCGCCACCACCGCCGCGGCCCGCGCCCCGCAGGGCTCGCTCCTCGCCGGGCTGCCGCTCTTCTCGCTCTACGACAATCTGCCGGATCTGAATCTGGCACCGGACTTCTACCGGAGCGCGGCGGTGACGAAGGCCGTCGAGGGCGCGATGTACGCGGTCCACTCGGCGCGGCAGGACGATCCGATGCTCGCCCATGTCCGGCATCTGCTGGTGCTGTTCCTGGTCCGGATGGAGCGTTGGTCCGAGGCGATGCACCAGTTCGTCCACATCGACGGGTACGTCGGGGCACTGCCCTGGACCGAGGACTCCGACCCGGCCGCCGAGTACGCGATCTACCGGGCGCTCGCAGTCGCGGGCTACGAGGCGAACGGCGGCAGCCCGGCCCGGCTGCTGGGGTAGCGGCGCCGTACCGGTCGAACCCGGCGGCGCTCCACCGTCACCTGGGCTGCCGGTCGGCGCGCGGGCGGTGGCGCGGGCCCCCGACCGGGCCCTGACCGGGTCCGGCGCGAGGAATGCGGGGCGGTACGGAGATGTTGTCCGGGTACCGTCCCGTAGAAGGAGGACCGATCATGTTGTTCGGCCGTACACCCGTGCTCCCCTCCCCCGAGCAGGCCCTGAAGGGCAGCCCGACCCCGACGTTCACGGTGCCCGACCGTCACATCGTGCTCGGCAACCCGCTGCAGGGCCCGTACCCGGAGGGTCTGGAGGTCGCCGACTTCGCGCTGGGCTGCTTCTGGGGAGCCGAGCGCACGTTCTGGCAGACGGAGGGCGTCTGGACGACGCTCGTCGGCTACCAGGGCGGCTACACCGAGAACCCGACGTACGAGGAGACCTGCTCCGGCCAGACCGGTCACACGGAGGCCGTCCGCGTCGTCTTCGACCCCGAGGTGGTCCCGTACACGGAGCTGCTGAAGCTGTTCTGGGAGTCGCACAACCCGACCCAGGGGTTCCGCCAGGGCAATGACGTCGGTACGCAGTACCGCTCGGCGCTCTACACCCACTCGCCCGCCCAGGCCGAGGCCGCCGCCGCGTCCCGCGAGGCGTACCAGAAGGTCCTCACGGGCTCCGGATACGGCACGATCACCACGGAGATCCTGCCCGCCGAGGGGCGCACCTTCTGGCCGGCCGAGGGGTACCACCAGCAGTACCTGGAGAAGAACCCGGGCGGTTACTGCGGTATCGGCGGCACCGGCGTCTCCTGCCCGATCGGTGTGGCCCGCGCCCAGGGCTGATCCGCCGCGCGGGGCCGGACCCGGCAGTCCGGCACCACCCAGGGGCGCCCCCGGTGACAACCACCGGGGGCGCCTCTCGTCGGCGTTCCGGATCAGGTGTTGTCGGTGAGCACCGCGAGGCCGGCCACGAGACCGACGAGGGCCAGCAGCGCGAGCAGGCAGACCAGCAGCACGAGCCAGCCCGTCAGGATGGCGGCCAGGGCGACCCCGCGTCCGCTGCCGCCCAGGCGCTTGCCCCGGAAGCGGCCCACGTGGCCGGCCGGGATGGCGATCAGGGCGCAGAGCGTCGCGAGGGCGACGAAGACCGGAGGGTTGATCAGCGCGACGCCGGTCGCGAAGTTCCCGAGGGCGCCGACTGCTCCCAGCGCGAAGAGCCCGCTGACCTGAGCCGCCCGGTTCTTGGGCGCGGAAACCTCAACCGGGGGCGGTACGAGGGCCCGGGCCCGGGTCTGCTGCCCGTCCGTCGTCGGTATGCCGTCCGTGTCCCTCATGCGCCCCGTCCCCCGTGAACTCCGTGCTGGCTCGGCACAGGATCGCACGGCACAGTGGCGACAGCGGATACGGGCCGGTGAGCCCCCACCCCGTCAGGCGGCCAGCCGGACCTGGTTCCTGGGCAGCGCACCGCCCGGTATGCGCCCCTGTGCCCGGGTCGTGGCGGCGAGCGCGATGCGGCGGCGGGCCAGCTCGGTGCCCGCCCGGCCGAGTACGTCGGCGAGACCGAGCCCCAGGGAGTGCGCGGCAGCCGCGAGGACCTCGGAGGACGCCTCCTTGCGGCCCCGCTCCAGCTCGGAGAGGTACGCGAAGGAGATCCGCGCCGAGTCCGCGACATCCTTCAACGTGCGCTGCTGGGAGAGGCGTTCCTGACGCAGCACCTCGCCGACGAGGTCGCGCAGCAGCGGCTCCCGGGGCGCGTCGGGGGCGGGCGACGCCGGTGCGGGGACGGGTCGCAGGGGTATCACCCGGGCGTCACCGGTGCGGCCACGCGCGGTCCCGCGCGCCTGGCGGGTGTCCTGCGGGCGGACGGCGTGCGGGCAGCCGTCCTCCGGGCGGGTGTCGTCGAGGTCGGCGGCGTGCGGGCGGGTGTCCCTCGCTCGGGTCGTCATCGTCCCAGCGTAGGAGCGGCGAGGCCCTCGTGGGGCGGGGGGCGCTGTGCCCTCGGCGGATCTGCTGACGGAGAAACTACGCAACCCACCGGCGGCCGGCGCCATCCGCCCCGGGTGTCGTACCTCCGGAGTCGTACCCCCGGGGGCCGGCTCCCGCGCGTACGCACGCGGGACCGGCCCCCCGGTGAGGAACAGGCGGTGGGCGACCCTCAGATGAGGCCCTGGGCCAGCATCGCCTCGGCGACCAGTTCGAAGCCGGCGATGTTGGCGCCGACCACGTAGTTGCCGGGGCTGCCGTAGCGCTCGGCGGTGGTGTGGCAGGAGTCGTGGATGTGCCGCATGATCTCCGCCAGCCGCGCCTCCGTGTGGGTGAAGCTCCACGAGTCGCGGGAGGCGTTCTGCTGCATCTCCAGCGCACTGGTGGCCACGCCGCCGGCGTTGGCCGCCTTGCCGGGAGCGAAGGCGACACCCGCCTCCTGGAAGACCCGCACGGCCTCCGGGGAGGTCGGCATGTTGGCGCCCTCGGCGACCGCCTTCACGCCGTTGCGCACGAGCGCGCGGGCGTCCTCCTCGTGCAGCTCGTTCTGCGTGGCGCACGGCAGCGCGACGTCGACCGGCACGGTCCACAGGTCGGTGCCCGGCACGAACGTGGCGGACCCGCCGCGGCGCTCGGCGTAGTCGGAGACCCGGCCCCGGTGCCGCTCCTTGATCTCCTTGAGCAGGTCGAGATCGATGCCCTTCTCGTCGACGACGTAACCGCCGGAGTCGGAGCAGGTGACGACGGTGGCGCCGAGTTGCTGGGCCTTCTCGGTCGCGTAGATGGCGACGTTTCCGGAGCCGGAGACGGCGAGGCGCCGGCCCTCCAGCGACTCGCCGCGGACGCGGAGCATCTCGGAGGTGAACATGACGCAGCCGTAGCCGGTGGCCTCGGTACGCGCCTGGGCGCCGCCCCAGCCGAGGCCCTTGCCGGTGAGGACGCCGGACTCGTACCGGTTGGTGATCCGCTTGTACTGGCCGAAGAGATAGCCGATCTCGCGGCCGCCGACGCCGATGTCACCGGCGGGGACGTCGGTGTACTCACCCAGGTGACGGTGGAGTTCCGTCATGAAGGACTGGCAGAAGCGCATGATCTCGGCGTCCGAACGGCCCTTGGGGTCGAAGTCGGCGCCGCCCTTGCCGCCGCCGATCGGCATGCCGGTGAGGGCGTTCTTGAAGATCTGCTCGAAGCCGAGGAACTTGACGATGCCGAGGTTCACCGAGGGGTGGAAGCGGAGTCCGCCCTTGTACGGGCCGAGCGAGCTGGAGAACTCGACGCGGAAGCCGCGGTTCACGTGGATGGTGCCGTTGTCGTCCGACCACGGCACCCGGAAGATGAGCTGCCGCTCGGGCTCGCACAGCCGCTCGATGATCCGGGCGTCCACGAACTCGGGGCGCGCGGCGAGCACCGGGCCGAGCGTCTCCAGGACTTCCCGGACGGCCTGGTGGAACTCCTTCTCCCCCTGGTTGCGCCGGAGGACCTCCGCGTAGAGCGGCTCGACGACGCGGCTCCCGGCCGTCGACGCGTTCGCGGATGCAGCGGATGCAGCGGATGCAGCGGATCCGGGGGACACCGACATCTGATCAAGACCTTCCGTGGAGCAGTGGCGGACAGGTGCGCGCCCGTGCCGGGGCGCGCCCGGCCCCCCGCCCCACGGGCGCGGTCGCGGTGCGCGGGACGGAGAACCGGTGTACGGCACAAGTGCCGTCCCGGCGGACGGGCCCCCTCCGGATCATCCCCACAGTGACCACGGTCCGACGGTCGCGCCGCTCGGGCCATACCGCCGAACAGCCGTACAGCCGTACAGCCGTACAGTCCCGAAGGATCGCCGCCCTCCCGCCCTCCGCACCACCGGGCCGGGACGCGACCGGAACCGCGGGGGCCCTCACCCGCGCGCGGCAGCCCCCGCGTACGCGAACGCGCCGGCCGCCCCGGGTGGGGCGACCGGCGCGAACGTGCGTGCGTGCGGGCGAATCGGATCAGGCGGGTCGGGTCGGGTCGGGTCGGGTCGGGTCGGGTCGGGTCGGGTCGGGTCGGGTCGGGTCGGGTCGGGTCGGGTCAGGCGGAGGCGTTCTCCGTGACGGTGACTTTGCCCTTGCGGATGGTGGCGAGGCGCGGGGCCTTGCGGGCGAGGGCGCTGTCGTGGGTGACCATGACGAAGGTCAGCCCCAGCTCCTTCCAGAGCCCTTCGAGCAGCGCCATGATCTCGTCGCGCATGGACTCGTCGAGGTTGCCGGTCGGCTCGTCGGCGAGGAGCACCTTCGGCTTCTTGACGAGCGCGCGGGCGATGGCGACGCGCTGCTGCTGCCCGCCGGACATCTCGCTCGGGAGGTGGGTGGGACGGTCGCCGAGGCCGACCGACTCCAGCGCCTCGATGGCGCGCTCGCGGCGGAGCTTCGCGCCGATGCCGAGCGGGACCAGGGCCGTCTCGACGTTCTCGGCGGCGGTGAGCGTGGGGATCAGGTTGAAGCTCTGGAACACGAAACCGATGGACTCGGCCCGCACCTTGGTGAGCTTGGCCTCGGAGAGCTTGGCGAGGTCGACGCCGTCCAGCTCGATGGTGCCCTCGGTCGGCCGGTCGAGACCGCCGAGCATCTGGAGGAGGGTGGACTTGCCGCCGCCGGTGGGGCCCTGGATGACGAGCCGGCCGCCGTCCTCGATGGTCAGGTCGACCCCGGCGAGCGCGTCGACCTTGGTCTTTCCCCGCAGGTAGCGCTTGGTGACGCCGCTGAGCTGATACACGTGTGGACTCCTGCTGTACGTACGGAAGATGAGGTCGTGGAGCCGGTGACTGAGGTCTGTGTCGCAATTCGTGGTGGATCAGTGCGCGGCGTCGGATGCGGTGCGTCGTAAGGCGCAGGGGCGTCCGCGCACTGGATCTGTGCGGACGTTCGGACAACGCGGCGAGGTGCCGTAGCGGTCGTCGCGCGCCCGCCAGGAATTGCGGGACAGCCCTTACTCGACGCGGCGCAGGGCGTCGGCCGGGCGCAGCCGGGAGGCGCGCCAGCCGCCGAACGCGCCGGCGATGAGCCCGCCCGCCACGGCCAAAACGACAGCGATCACGATGGTCGAGAGGGAGACCGGTGCGGTCAGCGCGATGTCGAGGGTCTTCGCCGCGGCCTGGCGGCCGGGGCCGCCCATCCCGCCGCCGGGCATGCCGCTGCCGTTGCCGGAGCCGAGCTCCGCGGTGAGGGTGGGGCTGATCGCGGTGACGATGTAGGCGCCGGCCAGGCCGACGGCGATGCCGAGGACACCGCCCATGAGGCCGTTGACGAGCGCCTCGCCGACGACCTGGCGGGTGACCCGGCCGCTCTTCCAGCCGAGGGCCTTGAGGGTGCCGAACTCGCGGACGCGGCGGCTGACCGCTGAGGAGGTGAGCAGGCCCGCCACCACGAAGGCGGCGATCAGGACGACGATGGAGAGCCACTTGCCGACGCTGGAGGCCAGGTCGGAGGCGGTGGAGAGGGAGCCGGAGACCGTGTCGGCCAGGTCGGCCGAGGTGGTGACGGTGGTACCCGAGATGTTCTTCTGGATGGTCGACTTGACGCTGTCGATCGCCGTCGAGTCCTTGGCCTTCACGTAGACCGTGGTGACCTTGGCCTTCGAGTCCGAGAGCGTCTGCGCCTGCTGGAGCGGGATGTAGACGTTCGCGGCCGCGTCACCGCTGCTGGCGGTGGAGACACCGACGATCGTGAACGTGGTGCCGGAGATGGTGACCGTCTTGTCGACCGCGAGTGACTTCTCCTTGGCGTAGGAGGCGTCGACGACGGCGACCTTGGCGTTCGTCTCGGTCGTCTTGAAGGTACGGCCCTTGGTGATCTCGGAGGAGGTCAGCGGACCGAGGTCCTGGTGCGTGACGTCGGTGCCGTACACGGTGAAGGAGTTGACGTCGAAGGAGGCGCCGCCGCCCTGGACGCGGCCCTGCGGGGCGCCACCGCCCTCGCCGGAGCCGCCCGGGCCGCCGGCGCTGCCGGAGGACTGGTCCTGCTTGAACTCGCCGCGCTTGAACTGGCCGTCGACCTTCATGACGTTGAGGCTCAGCCCGCCGACCGCGTTCGCCACGCCGGTCTGCTGACCGACCTTCGTGACGGTGGAGTCGGCGAGGGTCTGGAAGCCCTGGACCATGACGCGGTCGGTGCTCTGCGTCGCGTCGTCGTCGCTGTCCTTGGCGTCGAAGTTGAACTTCGGGCGCTCCTGGGCGCCGGTGGAGCCCGGGGCCGCGGCGGCCTTGGTCACGGTCATGTCCGTGCCGAGGCCGTACAGCGATTCCAGGACCTTGTCCTGGGCCTTGCCCATCCCGGCGGTGACCGAGCTGACGACGATGACCAGCGCAATGCCGAGGGCGAGCCCCGAGGCGACGACGAGCGCCGCCTTTCTGCGACGGCGCAGCTCGCGCCGGAGGTAGGTGAAGAACATGCCGCGAACCTATGGACCGGGCGTGATGGTGGGTTAAGGCCGCCATGAGAGGACGATGAGAACCTGCCGGGCCGGGGGGGGGGGGGGGGGGGCGGGGGGGGGGCCGGGGGCCCCCCCCCCGCCCCCGGCCGGCGCCCGGGGGCGGGCGCGGCGGGCGGGGGCCCCCCGCCCCCCGCGGC
>NZ_JBIAJC010000004.1:13630-151931 GCF_042871745.1 Streptomyces sp. NPDC005576
CCGGGTTTGTGGTTAACACCCCCCCCCCTCCCTTGGGCCGGGGGGTTTGGGTGTTTATCGCCCCCCGGGGGGGGGCGAGTCCCCCGGGGGGGGGGGGGGGGGGGGCCCCCGGGGCGGCCCCGGGCCCCCCCCCACGCCCGAGGGCGGTGGCACCGGCGGTCCGTGCGGACCGGGGTGCCACCGCCCTCGTGGGGATGCGGGGAGTGGCGGGGATCAGGCGGCCGAGTCGGCCGTCCACTGGGCCCAGCTCATGTTCCAGCCGTTGAGACCGTTGTCCGGGGCGATGGTCTTGTCCGGGGAGTTCTTCACGACGACCACGTCGCCGACGAGCGAGTGGTTGTAGAACCACGCGGCGGGCTGGTCGGCGTCGCCGGCGCCCTTGACGTCCTGGAGACCGACGCAGCCGTGGCTGGTGTTGGCCGAGCCGAAGATGCTGGAGCTGCCCCAGTAGTTGCCGTGCACGAAGGTGCCGGAGCTGGACAGGCGCATGGCGTGCGGGACGTCCTTGATGTCGTACTCACCCTTGCCGTCGTCGTCGGTGAAGCCGACCGTGGCGCCGTCCATGCGGGTCTCCTTGTACTTCTCGGAGATCACCATCTGGCCGTTGTACGTGGGGTTGTCGGGGGAACCGGCGGAGATCGGGATCGTCTTGATCGTCTTCCCGTCCTGGGTGACCGTCATGGTGTGCGCGGCCGCGTCGACGGTGGAGACCTGGTTGCGGCCCACCTTGAAGGTGACCGTCTTCTGCTGCACGCCGAAGACGCCGTCGGCGCCCTCGACACCGTCCAGCGCGAGCTTCAGCGTGACGGTGGAGCCGCCCGTCCAGTAGTCCTGGGGGCGGAGGTCCAGACGCTGCGAGTTGAACCAGTGGCCGACGACTTCCTGGCCGCTGCTCGACGTGACGGTGATGCCGGCCTGGACGGCCGCCTTGTCGGTGATCGCCTTGTTGAAGTTGATCGAGACCGGCATGCCGACGCCGACGGTGGAGCCGTCCTCGGGGGTGAAGTTCCCGATGAAGCTGTTGTCGGGCGAGACGGTCGTGAAGGAGCCGTTCTCGTGCGCCACGCGGCCCTTGGAGTCCTTCGCCGACGCGTTGACCTTGTAGGTGGTCGAGCGCTCCAGCTGCGCGGCGGGCTTCCAGCTCTTCCCGTCCGCGGCGAGCTTGCCCTCCACGGAGTCGCCGTCGGCGGTCGTCATGGCGACGGTGGTCAGCGTCCCCTTGGCGACGGTGACCTTGGCCGCGTTGTTGATGCTGGCGTTGGTGGAGCCGTTCTTCGGCTCGATCGATATCTGGGCCTCGGACACGTCCTGGGCCGCGGCCTCGTCGACCTGGGCCTGGGACTTCTGAGAACTGCCGGCACTCGAGGGGCTCGAATCGTCGCCGCCGCTGCACGCCGAGAGCACCAGCACGCCGCCGAGCAGTGCGGACGCGGCCATGAGGCCCCTGCGCCGCTTGCTGTCCGTGATCACACGCTTCTCCATCGTTGCCAATTCCCCAAAATCCCCGTAACGGCGCCCGCCAGATGCGGATTCCCGTCAATGTTCCAGAACCCCGGTCGGTGGCGATCCGTTCCACATCCGCGGGGGATGTGGGGAACACCACTCATCGACGCGTCCACGGCGGCCTTTGGTTCCCGCCTCCGTGCGACCGGCCCGGCGCGGGTCCGGTCCGGGCCGTCGGGCGGCCCGGACCGGGTGCCCTCACGGGTCGGACCGGTCGCCGCGCACGGCCGTCCGCGCGGTCTTCGCTTCCCGCCTCCGCCTCCTCGGCTCGGCCCGCGGGCTACTTCCTCCCGGCGGCCCCGGCGGCCCCGCTGTCGTCACTGGCCCCGCCTTCCTCGTCGTCGTCGGCGTCGTCGTCGTTATCGGATTCGTACGCGTACGCGTCGTACTCGTCGTCGTCATCGGCGTCGGGATCGTGCTCGACGGCCTCACTGCTCCACGATGCCTGCACGAGCTCGACGCCCGGCACGGCGCCGACCAGGTCGAACGGGTCGATCAGCGAAGCGAGTGCCTCTGCGGCATCTGCCCGGACCAGGGCCTCGGCATGCCTGCGTTCCTGTTCCGTCCCGTGGTCGTCGGGGTCGGGGAGGGCGTCCTCGTACTCGGCGGCGACCGATTCCAGGGCAGTGCCCGTCAACGCTTCCAGGTCGGTGATCTCCACGACCAGCTCCACCTGGAGGCGGATGAACGCGGGCTGCGGCGCGCCCTCCTCCGCCGCCTCCCGGGTGTCCCGTGCCAGGCCCCGTGCCATGTTCTCGGTGTGCTCGTTACTCTCCGTGCTCTCGGTGCTCTCGGTGCTCTCGGTGTGCTCTGCGGCGTTCTCCGATGTGCTCATGGGCCGGAGCGTAGGGCTCCGGCTGTCGCGCGCTCCGGCGACCCGCTGCGGACGGTGCGCCCACGGGGCGGTGCGCGCGGCAGAGGGCCGGACGCGCCGGGGCGGCGCGGTGCTCCTTGATGAAGGTCGTACCATCGGCCCACGGGGGTCAACTCAAGGTCGTCGTCAGGGGATCGAATCTGTGACCATCACTCGTCGCACACTGCTGACCGTCTCCGCCGCGGGCATCGTGCTCGGCGCGCTCTGCTTTGTACCGTCGGCGAAGAACACGCACGACACGTCCTCGCACACCGCGGCGGCGAGAACCGCCGCCACCACCCCGGTGCAGCGTGAGAACGAGTCGTACGGCTCGTCGAGCCGGTCGTTCGCCCAGGGGGGCAACGGCTCCGGCGCGGGCACCACGCCGTACTTGATCGGCGGCACCGTCCTGCTGGGTCTGGGCGCGGGATACGTCGCCCGCTCGGACCGCAGGACCTCCTCGCCCGCCTGACAGCCACCGCCCGGCCCGCCCGCCCCCTCTGCGGAGCCGGCGGGCCGGGTGCGTCAGCCCAGCGGTCCGGTGACCCGCTCGACGGCCCGGACCAGCCCGCCGCTCCGGACGAACGCGTCCGCGGCGGCCAGGTCCGGGGCGAGGAAACGGTCCGGCCCCGGCCCCTCGGCGCCCGCCTCGCGCAGCGCCTCCACTGCGGCGCGGGAGGCGGGCGCGGGGAACAGTCCTCCGGCGGCGCGCAGTTCGACACCGCGTGCCGCCGCGTACAGCTCGACCGCGACGATCCGGGTGAGGTTGTCCACGGCGGTACGGAGCTTCCGCGCGGCCGACCAGCCCATCGAGACGTGGTCCTCCTGCATCGCCGAGGAGGGGATCGAGTCGGCGGACGCGGGCACGGCCAGCCGCTTCATCTCGCTGACCAGGGCGGCCTGGGTGTACTGCGCGATCATGAGACCGGAGTCGACCCCGGCGTCGTCGGCGAGGAACGGCGGCAGCCCGTGCGAGCGGTTCTTGTCCAGCAGCCGGTCGGTACGGCGTTCGCAGATGGAGCCCAGGTCGGCGGCGACGATCGCCAGGAAGTCGAGGACGTACGCGACCGGGGCGCCGTGGAAGTTGCCGTTGGACTCCACCCGGCCGTCCGGCAGCACCACCGGGTTGTCGACGGCTGCGGCGAGCTCCCGGTCGGCGACCGTGGCCGCGTACGCCAGGGTGTCCCGGCCCGCCCCGTTGACCTGGGGCGCGCAGCGTACCGAGTAGGCGTCCTGGACCCGCGGCGCGTCGTCCTGGTGGTGGCCGGTGAGGCCGGACCCCTCCAGCACCCGCAGCATGTTGGCGGCGCTGACGCCCTGCCCGGGGTGCGGGCGGATGGCGTGCAGCTCGGGGGCGAGGACCTTCTCGGTGCCCAGCAGCGCCTCCAGGGAGAGCGCGGCGGTGATGTCGGCGCCGGTGTAGAGGGCGCGCAGGTCGGCGAGGGCCATCACCAGCATGCCGAGCATGCCGTCGGTGCCGTTGAGGAGGGCGAGGCCCTCCTTCTCGCGCAGTTCGACCGGGGTGATGCCGTGCTCGGCGAGCAGTTCGGCGGCGGGGCGCACGGTTCCGTCCGGTCCCTCTGCCTCCCCCTCGCCCATCAGCGCGAGGGCACAGTGCGACAGCGGGGCCAGGTCGCCGGAGCAGCCGAGCGAGCCGAACTCGTGGACGACCGGGGTGATGCCGGCGTTGAGGAGGTCGGCCATGGTCTGCGCGACCTCGGGGCGTACGCCGGTGTGGCCGGAGGCCACCGTCTTGAGCCGGAGGAACATCAGGGCGCGCACCACCTCCCGCTCCACGTGCGGGCCCATGCCTGCGGCGTGCGAGCGGACGATGTTGCGCTGGAGGCGTCCGCGGAGCTCCGGGCTGATGTGGCGGGTGGCGAGGGCGCCGAAACCGGTGGAGACGCCGTAGACGGGTTCGGGCCGGGCGGCGAGCGCGTCGACGGTCCTGCGGGCGGCGGCGAGGGCGTCCAGGGCTTCCGGGGACAGGACCACGCGCGCGCCCTCGCGGGCCACGGCCAGGACGTCCTCGGCGGTGGTGCCGGAGGTTCCCAGCACGACAGTGTGCATATCCATATTCAGAACCCTACGTACTGAAACTGGCCATGTCACCAGGGTCGGGACACCGGTCGAGGTACCGGGCGGGACAGGGGCGCGTCATCCGCGGGTCATCGGTGCCCACGGGCAGGGCCCCTTACCGCCCCGCCCGGGTCCTCAGGGTCGGTTGCCCCGGAGCCTGCGGCGGTCGTGGGCCGGGGTCGGCGGTGAGTCGGCCAGCCGCATCACCTCGCCGTCCCGCCCGGCCACCACCGGGCCCACCGCGCGACCGGCCTTCGCGCGGTACTGCGCGGCGTCCGCGAGCCGGAAGAGGCGCCGCGCCGAGCGCACCGGCCCGATCGGGTCGCCGGTCGAGGCGACCCCGCAGGCCACTCCGTCGCCCAGCTCCAGCGCGGCGGCGCGCTCGCAGAGTTCGGTGGCGACCCGGACCACCTCGTCCGCCCCGGGGCCCACCGAGATCAGGCAGAACTCGTCACCGCCGAGCCGGGCGGCGAGCGCGCCCGGCAGTATGGCCCCGCACAGCGAGAGCACGGAGCCGAAACGTTCCAGCAGGCGGTCGCCGACGGCGTGGCCGAGGGTGTCGTTGACCGATTTGAGCCCGTTCAGGTCGCAGACCACGAGGCTGACCACGGCGTCCTCGGCCCGGTGCAGCTCCACCGCCTCGTCCAGCCGGATGTCCACGGCCCTGCGGTTGGCGAGGCCGGTCAGCGGGTCGGTGAAGGCGAGCTTGCGCACCTCCTCCAGCCGCTCGGTCTGCGCGATGCCCGCCGCGACCACGGCGGCGAGCACCGTCGCGAAGTCGGCGTCGTCCCGGTCGAAGACGGGTGCCCCCGCCGGGCGGGCCACGTACAGCTCGCCCCAGGCCCGGCCGTGCAGCACGATCGGCGCCACCACGCAGCACCCCCGGCCACGCCGCTGGAGCGCGGCGACCCGCTGGTGGCAGAACGGGCGGGCGCCCCGGGCCGGCGCACCGGTGGGCCGCCCCTGCACGGTCTCCACCCAGGCGTCGGGTTCACCGCCGCCCGCCCAGCGCTCGTGCAGGAACTCGGTGATCTCCGGGAACTGGTGGACGGGGTAGGCCTCCTCCTCGGGGAACTCCTCCTCCCCCTCGGCCCGCTCCCCGGCGTTCACCAGGACCCTGAGCCTGCCCCGGTCGCGCTCCCACACGGAGAGCGCGGCGAAGGAGCCGCCCAGCGCGTCGCAGGCGCCCACCGCCGCGGCCCGCCACGACTCCTTCGCGGTGTAGGCCGCCGCCATCGTCTGCGCCAGCGAAACCACCGCCCGCAGTCGCACATCGTCACCACCCATCTCACCAGCTTATGTACGTATCGGCTGGTGTGATCGCGCGGCGAGTCCGAGCAGGGACGACGGCTCGCGGGCTCCCCCGGCTCCCCCGTCACCTCGGGTCACCCCAGGCCGGGCCACCGCGGCTTCCGCTTCTCGTTGAACGCGGCGACGCCCTCCGCCCGGTCGCCGGAGAAGGCCACCGTCCGCCAGGCCGCGTCCTCCACCTCCAGCCCCGTCCGCAGGTCCAGCCCGTGGCCGAGCCGGAGCGCCCGCTTCGCGGCCCGCAGGCCGACCGGGGAGTTGGCCGCGATCCGGCCGGCGAGCGCCAGTGCGGCGTCCCGGTCCGTACCCTCCTCCACCAGCTCGTCCACCAGCCCCAGGGCGTGGGCCTCCACCGCCTCCACCCGGCGCGCGGTGAAGATCAGCTCGGCCGCCCGGGCCGCGCCGACCCGGCGGGGCAGCAGCTGGGTACCGCCGCCGCCCGGGATCACTCCGACCGACACCTCGGGCAGCCCCACCACGGCGGTGCGGTCGGCCACGATCACGTCGCAGGAGAGCGCCAGCTCGAAACCGCCGCCGAGGGCGTAGCCGTGCACGGCGGCCACGGTCGGCATGGGCAGCTCCAGCACCCCGCCGTACGCGGCGCGCGAGACGGGCCGCTGCCGGCCCATGTCGGCGTCGGTGTAGGAGTTCCGCTCCTTGAGGTCCGCGCCCACGCAGAAGGCGCGCGGGTGGCTGGAGGCGAGGACGGTGACCCGTACGTCCGGGTCCGCGCCGAGCGCCTCGCAGGCGGCGGCGATGGACCGGCCCAGTTCGGAGGAGACCGCGTTCATGGCCTTCGGGCGGTCGAGCACCAGCTCCGCGACGTGCGCGGGCTCCGTGTGGTGCCGTACGACGACGAACTCCCCGAACCGCTGCTCGGACGTGACACTCATGGTTCCATCCCTCCGGTGGTGACGTTCCGGGGGAGCTTAAGGGCTGTCCAGCGCTGTGTTGCGGGAAACCCGGAGTCGGCTCAGCGACCGCCCGCGCGCGGGCCGCGCCGGGTGAGCATCCACGGTTCGACCACGCCGAGTCCGCGGACCGGCCGCTGCCACATGGGCTGGAGCTGGAAGCGGTAGGCGGGCGGTGCGGGCTCGTCGGCGGGCTTCCGCCCCTCCTTCTCGGCGAGCCGGGCCCGCTCGGCCGCGGCGGCGGCCTCCTCGGCAGCCCGGGCCTCGGACTCGGGGGAGTCGCCCGTACGGATCAGCTCCTCGGCGAACGCCCCGTCCACCAGGACGGCGTCCTTCGGAGCTATCGACGTGAGCCGGCTGGCCAGGTTCACCGTCGTGCCGAAGACATCGCCCATCCGGGTGGTGACGGTGCCGAAGGCGATGCCCACACGCAGGGCGGGCATGGTGGCGTCGGCGGACATCGCCTCGATGAGCCGGAGCGCGATCTCGGCGGCCGTACCCGCGTCGTCGGCGGCGAAGAGCACTTCGTCACCGAGGGTCTTCACCAGTCGGCCGCCGTGCGCGGCCACCAGGTCGGCGGCGGTCGTCTCGAAGGCCTCGACCAGCTCGCCGAGCTCCTCCTCCTCCAGCCGCCGGGTGAGCCGGGTGAACCCGACCAGGTCCGCGAAGCCCACCGCGAGCCGCCGGTCGACCATCTCCTCGTCGTCCTGCGCCTGTACGACCCGCCCGGTGGAGGCCGCCAGCTGGCGGCGCCACACGTAGACGAGGAACTCCTGGAGCTCCGGCAGCAGCAGTTCGACCAGGGGGTAGGTGACCTCGGTCCGGGTCATCCCGGGCTCCGGGGGCTCGGTGAGGCCCTCCAGGAAGGAGTCGATCTGCCATTCGGCGAGGCGGGCGGTGGTCTGGCCGGTGGAGCGGGCCACCTGGATGGCCATCGGCTCGCTGAGCAGGCCGGCCTCGACCAGGCCGGCGAGGCGGCGCAGCGCCAGCACGTCGGCTTCGGTGAGCGCCTTGGCCTGCCCGATGTCGGCGAAGCCCATGGCCCGCCAGAAGCGCGAGGCGAGGTCCATGGAGACGCCGGCCGTACGGGCCGCCTGGAAGGGGGTGTACTGGCGCTCGGCGCCGAGGATCAGCTGTTCCAGCCGGATCGCCAGCGGATCGTCGGTCGGTTCGGCCGTGTGATCGACCTCGTGATGGGGCGTGGCATGGACCGAGGGGTCCGACGAGGGCCTCGCGCCCGCGCCCGAACCCGTGTCACCGACGGTCACCAGCCGCCTCCTGCCCGTTCCCTGCGCACTGCCCTGCCGATCTGTCGCTGGATCGCCTCAACGATACGGCAGGTGTGCCCTGGCTCACGTCGTCGTCGGCGCGGTCCGGGTGCGTCGGACGTGACGACTCACGCTTTCGCACTCCGGCGCGCACCGCGTTCACCCGTCGGGGCGGCGCGTGTTCACTCTCCGTACGCCGCCCCGCGCACACCTGCCCACTGCTGGAACATTCACACGAACCGACCACAAAGCGACCACGGAGCGACCACGAACCGATCGCGGAAGGACTGCCGACCGCAGGCGGAACCACCCGCCGGCCCCTCCCGCCGTCAGACCAGCCCGCCCGCGGCGCCGCGCAGATGCACGATGTCGCCCGCCGACACCGGCTGCTGGAGCCCGTCGTCGGTGGCGAGGATCAGCCGGCCGTCGCCGTCGACCGCGACGGCCTGTCCGACCACCGAGCGGTCGCCCGGCAGCTCGGCCCGTACGCTCCGGTCGAGCGTGGCGCAGCCGGCCGCGTACGCCGCCTGGAGCCCGCTGCGGGCCGCGTCGCCGCCTGCCGCCCGCCACTCGCCGTACCAGTGCTCCAGCGAGCGCAGGACGCCCCGCAGCAGGGTCTCGCGGTCGAGCGAGACGGCTCCGGCGAGGGCGAGGGACCCGGCGGTGGGGGCGGGGAGTTCGCCGGCGCGGAGCGAGACGTTGATGCCGAGGCCGACGACGACGCCGTCCCCGGCGCGTTCGGCGAGGATGCCGCCGGTCTTGCGCTCGGCGCCGTCCACGCTCACCAGCAGGTCGTTGGGCCACTTCAGCGCCATGTCCACCCCGGCGGCCCGGGCCAGTCCCGTCGCGGCGGCGACCCCGGTGAGCAGCGGCAGCCACCCCCAGCGCTCCACGGGTACCTCGGTGGGCGCGAGGTACACGGAGAGGAAGAGCCCGGAGCGCGGCGGCGCGGTCCACACCCGGTCGAGTCGGCCGCGACCGGCGTTCTGCACCTCGGCGACGAGCACCGCCCCCTCGGCGAGCGGGTTCCCCGAGGCGGCTCCGGCGACTCGGGCCGCGAGGTCCGTGTTGGTGGAGCCTGTCTCCTCCACCACGTCGAGCGAGGTCCACAGCGCGCCCGGACGCAGCAGTCCGCGGCGGAGCGCGGCGGTGTTCAGGGGCGGCCGGTCCAGGTCCGACCAGCGGTTCGACTGCGCATCCGGTGGTGTCATGCAAGCCACCCTAGGTGTGGCAAAGGACGCACTGCCGATCCGTGGGCCCGCCGATACGCTACGAAGCAGTAGCTGTACAGGAACGAGGGCTTCCGTGGGTGCGTGCCGGGCCCGTCTCCGCGGACCGAGCCCCCGTCATGGACCGTGACCAGGCAGGGAGCCGCCACCCGATGTCCGAGCCGCAGAGCGAGATCCACACCACCGCGGGCAAGATCGCGGACCTGCAGCGCCGTATCGACGAAGCCACGCACGCGGGTTCCGAGCGCGCGGTCGAGAAGCAGCACGCGAAGGGCAAACTCACCGCGCGGGAGCGGGTGGACCTGCTCCTCGACGAGGGTTCCTTCGTGGAGTTGGACGAGTTCGCCCGTCACCGCTCCACCAACTTCGGGATCGAGAAGAACCGCCCGTACGGGGACGGGGTGGTGACCGGGTACGGCACGGTCGACGGCCGTCCGGTGTGCGTGTACTCCCAGGACTTCACGATCTTCGGCGGTTCGCTGGGCGAGGTATACGGCGAGAAGATCGTCAAGGTCATGGACTTCGCGCTGAAGACCGGCTGCCCGGTCATCGGCATCAACGACGGCGGAGGCGCCCGCATCCAGGAAGGAGTGGCCGCGCTCGGGCTGTTCGCCGAGATCTTCCGGCGCAATGTGCACGCCTCCGGGGTGGTGCCGCAGATCTCGCTGATCGTCGGCCCCTGTGCGGGCGGCGCGGTCTACTCCCCCGCGATCACCGACTTCACGGTCATGGTCGACCAGACCTCGCACATGTTCATCACGGGGCCCGACGTCATCAAGACGGTCACCGGCGAGGACGTCGGCTTCGAGGAGCTGGGCGGGGCGCGCACCCACAACACCACCTCCGGTGTGGCACACCACCTCGCGGGCGACGAGAAGGACGCCATCGAGTACGTCAAGTCCCTTCTGTCGTACCTTCCTTCGAACAACCTCTCGGAGCCGCCGGCCTTCCCGGAGGAGGCCGACCTGGAGACGACCGACGAGGACCGCGAGCTCGACACGCTGATCCCGGACTCGGCGAACCAGCCGTACGACATGCACACCGCCATCGAGCACGTGCTGGACGACGCCGAATTCCTGGAGACCCAGGCGCTGTTCGCGCCGAACATCATCACGGGCTTCGGCCGCGTGGAGGGCCGTCCGGTCGGGATCGTCGCCAACCAGCCGATGCAGTTCGCCGGTTGCCTGGACATCGACGCCAGCGAGAAGGCCGCGCGTTTCGTCCGCACCTGTGACGCGTTCAACGTGCCGGTGCTGACCTTCGTGGACGTGCCGGGCTTCCTGCCGGGCGTGGACCAGGAGTACGGCGGCATCATCCGCCGGGGCGCCAAGCTGATCTACGCGTACGCGGAGGCGACCGTCCCGCTGATCACGGTCATCACCCGCAAGGCGTTCGGCGGGGCGTACGACGTCATGGGCTCCAAGCACCTGGGCGCCGACGTCAACCTCGCCTGGCCGACCGCCCAGATCGCCGTCATGGGCGCGCAGGGCGCGGTCAACATCCTGCACCGCCGTACGATCGCCGCCGCCGAGGACCCCGAGGCGACCCGCGCGCAGCTGATGGCGGAGTACGAGGACGCACTGCTCAACCCGTACGTCGCGGCCGAGCGCGGTTACGTCGACGCGGTGATCATGCCCTCCGACACCCGCAAGCACGTCGTGAGGGCGCTCCGGCAGCTGCGCACCAAGCGCGAGTCCCTGCCGCCGAAGAAGCACGGCAACATCCCGCTCTAGTGCCGCGCCCGGCAATGTTTGCCCCATGAGGAGCGGTGGTCGGTGCGTGCCAACGCAGCGAGTGCGCGTGCCGACCACCGCGACGGGGCAGAGCTTGCCGGGCACGGTACTGGACAGGGACACGAGCGTGCAGACGTACGAGGACGGATTGGAGCCCGCCATGATCAGGGTCGTACGGGGCAACCCGACCCCAGAGGAACTCGCCGCCGCTCTGGCGGTGGTCCGGGCGCGCGCCGCTTCGGCGGCGGTGGTACCGGACACCGGAACCCCGCCGCCCGCGCAGTGGTCCGACCCGGCGCGGATCGCCCGCGCCGCGCGGGCCCTGCCGGGGCCGACGGCATGGGCCCGCACCTACTGGCCCGTCTGAGCGGCGCGGACACCCGGTCGCCGAGGGTGACCGGACCGGGGCGGACGGGTGGTTGAGTACCCGTACTCAGGCAGAAGGGCGGCGGGCGGAGCAGGATCGGAAGCATGCTGTGGTCCGACCCCGACAACCGCCCGCCGAAGGAACTGCGCGACGCCCAGGAGATGCTGCGGCGCGCGGGGTTCCTCCTGGCGCTGGCCATGGTGATCGCGATGTTCGTCGTCGGGCTGCGCTGAGGCCGCGGTCCGTACGCACCCCGCTCCCGGCCCTGCTCTTCCGCGCCCGGGTCCTACGATGGCTCGCATGACTGCTCAGCGCCGGCTCGTGCTCGCCTCCGCCTCCCCCGCCCGTCTCGGCCTGTTGCGGCAGGCGGGCTTCGCCCCCGACAAGATCGTCAGCGGGGTGGACGAGGACGCACTCTCGGCACCGACCCCCGGAGAGCTGGCGCTCGTCCTGGCGCGGGCGAAGGCCACTGCCGTGGCGGCGCTCCCGGAGGCGGCCGGCGCCCTGGTGGTGGGGTGCGATTCGGTGCTCGACCTGGACGGGGAGGCACTGGGCAAGCCCGCCGACGCCGAGGAGGCCACCGCCCGCTGGCAGGCGATGCGGAGCCGCGCGGGAGTACTGCGGACCGGGCACAGCGTGATCGACACGGCGAGCGGGCGCACGGCGTCCGCGACCGCGTCCACGGTCGTCCGCTTCGGCGATCCCACCGACGCCGAGATCGCCGCCTACGTCGCCACGGGCGAACCGCTCCATGTCGCGGGGGCGTTCACCCTGGACGGCCTCTCGGGCCCGTTCGTCGACTCCATCGAGGGCGACCACTCCAACGTGATCGGGCTGTCGTTGCCGCTGCTGCGCCGACTCCTCGGAGAACTGGGCGTCTCGGTCACGGAGTTGTGGGACTGATCACCGGCGGCGCCGGGGTTCCTCCGGTCTCGGTCGCCCGGCGCCCGGGGCCGTACCCGATCAGGGTGCCGACGAGCAGCGCCAGCGCGACCATCAGGCAGGCGAAGGCGTACCAGCCGACCAGGCCCACCGCCAGGGCGCCCAGCACCCCGTGCGCGACGGCGGTGACGATGAGCGCGATGCGGCCCACCCGGCCCGGGGCGCGGTCGCGCACGGCGGCGGTCAGCGCGATCAGCGCGACGATCACCAGCAGGGCCGCCGAGACGCCGCCCATCACCCAGGCGCCGGCGCTCATGGCGCCGGGCTCCAGGCCCGCCAGGGACATGTTCTGATTCTCCGCCACCGTCGCGAGGACCGTGTTGACGATCGCCACGCCGACGGCCTCCGCGAGGAGAACGAGCGCGGCCAGGACGGCCACCGGTCTGCGCACCACGGCGCCACCCCCTGTTACCCATAGTTACAACCGACACCGCGGACCCTACTAACCGGTAATCATCAGGACAAGAGCTCTCACACGTCCGGCGGGGTTCGGCCGTGCGGCAAGGGAATTCATCACCCGTTCGTGGGGACCCGACAAAGAAAAGCCACCGGTCGTTGCGCCTACGGACAGAGACCTGGACCACACCTCGTGGCTACTGTGCGGTTGAGGATCGCGGCGTACCGTGGTCCGACAAGGGATTTTGCGACTCCGGAAGCCTTGAAATCACGCTCCGTGCGGGCAAGCTCACCCATGGGGACGGGTCGTACGGCCGTGTTGGTAGTCCCTAAACTCAGCTTGTTCCTAGGAGGGAGTCATCGTGCGCAAGGTGCTCATCGCCAACCGTGGCGAAATCGCTGTCCGCGTCGCTCGGGCCTGCCGGGACGCCGGGATCGCCAGCGTCGCCGTCTACGCCGATCCGGACCGGGACGCTCTGCACGTCCGCGCCGCCGACGAGGCGTTCGCGCTGGGCGGTGACACCCCGGCGTCCAGCTATCTGGACATCGCCAAGGTGCTGCGCGCCGCCGCCGACTCGGGCGCCGACGCCATCCACCCGGGGTACGGATTCCTGTCCGAGAACGCGGAGTTCGCCCAGGCGGTGCTGGACGCCGGACTGACCTGGATCGGCCCGCCGCCGCAGGCGATCCGCGACCTCGGTGACAAGGTCGCCGCCCGGCACATCGCGCAGCGCGCCGGTGCCCCGCTCGTCGCCGGCACCCCGGACCCGGTCTCCGGCTCCGACGAGGTCGTGGCGTTCGCGCGGGAGCACGGCCTGCCCATCGCCATCAAGGCCGCCTTCGGCGGCGGCGGGCGTGGCCTGAAGGTCGCCCGCACCCTCGAAGAGGTCCCCGAGCTGTACGACTCGGCCGTCCGCGAGGCGGTCGCGGCGTTCGGCCGGGGCGAGTGCTTCGTCGAGCGCTACCTCGACAAGCCGCGCCACGTCGAGACCCAGTGCCTCGCCGACCAGCACGGCAACGTCGTCGTCGTCTCCACCCGCGACTGCTCGCTCCAGCGCCGCCACCAGAAGCTGGTCGAGGAGGCCCCGGCCCCCTTCCTCTCCGAGGAGCAGAACGCCCAGCTGTACGCCGCGTCGAAGGCGATCCTGAAGGAGGCCGGCTACGTCGGCGCCGGCACGGTCGAGTTCCTCGTCGGCACCGACGGCACGATCTCCTTCCTGGAGGTCAACACCCGCCTCCAGGTGGAGCACCCGGTCACCGAGGAGGTCACCGGCCTCGACCTGGTCCGCGAGATGTTCCGGATCGCCGACGGCGAGGAGCTGGGGTACGGCGACCCGGCCGTGCGCGGTCACTCCTTCGAGTTCCGCATCAACGGCGAGGACCCGGGCCGTGGCTTCCTGCCCGCCCCGGGCACCGTCACCACCTTCGACGCCCCGACCGGCCCCGGTGTCCGGCTCGACGCGGGTGTCGAGTCCGGCAGCGTCATCGGCCCCGCCTGGGACTCGCTCCTGGCCAAGCTGATCGTCACCGGTGCCACCCGTGAGCAGGCGCTCCAGCGCGCCGCCCGCGCGCTCGGCGAGTTCACCGTGGAGGGCATGGCGACGGCCATCCCGTTCCACCGCGCGGTCGTGGTGGACCCGGCGTTCACCTCGAACCCGTTCCGCATCCACACCCGCTGGATCGAGACCGAGTTCGTCAACGAGATCAAGCCCTTCACCTCTCCCGCCGAGGCGGACGAGGACGAGGGCAACCGGGAGATCGTCGTCGTCGAGGTCGGCGGCCGGCGCCTGGAGGTCTCGCTCCCCTCGTCCCTCGGCATGAGCCTCGCCCGTACGGGCCTGGCGGCCGGTGCGAAGCCGAAGCGCCGCGCGGCGAAGAAGGCAGGCTCCGCCGCCTCGGGCGACACCCTCGCCTCCCCCATGCAGGGCACCATCGTCAAGGTGGCCGTGGAAGAGGGCCAGGAGGTGAAGGAGGGCGACCTCATCGTCGTCCTGGAGGCCATGAAGATGGAGCAGCCCCTCAACGCGCACCGCTCCGGCACGATCAAGGGCCTGGCCGCCGAGGTCGGCGGTTCGCTCTCCTCCGGTGCCGCGATCTGCGAGATCAAGGACTGACGGCACCACCGGCGCCCGGACCGCCCCGGCACCTCCCGGAAGCGCCCCGGGAGTCCTTGCGGAAGCGGTCCGGCACCTCCCGGAAGGCTTCCGGAAACCGACAGGCCCCACCCGGCCCGTACGCCCACCGCGTACGCACCGGGCGGGGCCTGTCCGCGTACGGGGTGCGCCATCCCCGCGCGGAAACGGCCATCACGACGGTCGCCGGAGCGTTCGTCGGAACGGTCGCCGAGCGGTCAGGGGCGGTTCCGGGACGGTCCGGGGGCGGGTGCGGCGGAGCGCGGTGGCATCCTGGAGCCGAGGAGACCCGGGAGGACGACCCCACCATGGCCAGCGTGACGCCGCCCCGTACGACCCCGAGCACGGCACCCGCACCGAGCGCGGCCGGTCCGCGTCCGGACCCCGTCCGGCCCGACCCCGACCGGCCGGACGGCGGCCCTTCGGCGCCCGTACCCGGGCGGCCGATGCGGGCGGACGCCCGCCGCAACCGCGACCGGCTGGTCGGTGAGGCCCGTACCCTCTTCGCCGAACAGGGCACCGACGCCTCGCTGGAGGATCTCGCGCGGCGCGCGGAGGTCGGGATCGGCACGCTCTACCGGCACTTCCCCACCCGGCACGCGCTGATGAACGCGGTCTTCCAGGACGCCCTGGCGGACCTGATCGCCCACTCGTACGCTCTGGCGCGGGCCGAACAGCCGTGCCGGGCCCTGGTGGAGTGGCTCGGCGCGATCGTCCGGCACGCGGGCGAGTACCGGGGACTGGCGCAGGCACTGCTGTCGGCCTCGCGGGACGACACCTCGGCCCTGGCGCCCTGCCATGTACCGCTGCGCGAGGCGGGGGCCCGCCTGCTGGCCCGGGCGCAGCGGAGCGGTTCGGTGCGGACGGACGTGTCGATCGGAGATCTGATGCAGCTGACGAACGCCATCGCGCTGGCGGCGGAGCAGAACCCGGAGGACCCGGAACTGCCCGACCGGCTGCTCCTGCTGACGCTGCAAGGGCTCAAGGGCAGGGCGGACACGGCGCCGGGCAGCGCCTGAGGGCTGTCCCACGCAGAGCGGTGGTGCTCCTCAGCGGCGGCGCAGGTCCGCCACCCGGGCGCGGTCGGGCCCTGCGTCGGCCATGACCGCAGCGCTCCGCAACTGCTGCCCGAGGCCGCCGTTCTGCGTACGGCGCTGCCCCGGCAGCGGCATCTCGCGCCGCTGTCTGCCGCCGGGCGGCACACCCTCCGATGCGGACGGGCCACAGGCGCCGGAGTCGGCGTCACCGCCCGCGAGGGTGATCTCCACGCCTTGGTCGGCCAGGGCCTGGATCTCTGCGGCGGCCCGCTCGTCGTGCAACGGGGGTTCGTCCGTGACCAGCCGGGTGACGAGTTCCGTCGGCACCGTCTGGAACATGGTGTCGGCGCCCAGCTTGGTGTGGTCGGCGAGGACGACCACCTCGGCGGCGGCCTGCACCAGTGCCCGGTCGACGCTGGCCGAGAGCATGTTGGACGTGGAGAGCCCGCGCTCGGCGGTCAGCCCGCTCCCGGAGAGGAAGGCCCGGGAGACCCGCAGCCCCTGGAGGGACTGCTCGGCACCGCTGCCGACCAGGGCGTAGTTGCTTCCGCGCAGGGTGCCCCCGGTCATCACGACCTCCACGCGGTTGGCGTGGGCCAGGGCCTGGGCGACCAGCAGGGAGTTGGTCACGACGGTCAGGCCGGGCACCCTCGCGAGCCGGCGGGCCAGCTCCTGCGTGGTCGTGCCGGCGCCGACGACGATGGCTTCGCCCTCACCGACCAGGCCGGCCGCCACGTCGGCGATGGCCGTCTTCTCCGCGGACGAGAGATGGGATTTCTGCGGAAAGCCGGACTCCCGCGTAAAACCGCCCGGCAAGACCGCACCGCCGTGCCGGCGGTCGAGGAGTCCTTCTGCCTCCAGCGCCCGCACGTCCCGCCGTACGGTCACTTCGGAGGTCTGGACGACGCGGGCGAGCTCACGGAGCGATACCGCCCCGTTGGCCCGCACCATTTCGAGGATCAATTGACGACGTTCTGCAGCGAACACAGAACTGACAGTAACGTGACCCACGCGCGTTTTCAGCGTATTGGGCCGAATTGCAGAAGTTGGCAACAGAGTGGGTCACCAAGTGATATAAGCGGAACCGATGTTGTCAGACTCGCCTGCGGAGTCGCCGTCAGTTGCCGCCGAATTGACTGGAACGTGCACACAACTGGTCGAAGAGCGGTCGACGCGATCCGCCGCTCCCGATCAACAGGCCCCGCAGTAGCGGCGGTTGCCGCGGTGCGGGGCCTGACAGGAGCGGACGCCGCCGACGGACGCCGCCTAGATCTCGCCGTCGAGCTTCCGGGTGTGCAGCTGACGCGCCACCTCGGCGATCGAACCCGACAGAGACGGGTACACGGTGAACGCGTTCGCGATCTGTTCCACCGTCAAGTTGTTGTCGACCGCGACCGAAATCGGATGAATCAGTTCGCTGGCGCGCGGCGCGACGACGCAGCCGCCGACCACGATGCCGGTGCCGGGGCGGCAGAAGATCTTGACGAAGCCGTCGCGGATGCCGAGCATCTTGGCGCGCGGGTTGCGCAGCAGCGGGAGTTTGACGACCCGGGCCTCGATCTTGCCGGCGTCCACGTCGGCCTGGGTGTAGCCGACGGTGGCGATCTCCGGGTCGGTGAAGACGTTGGAGGAGACGGTCTTCAGGTTCAGCGGGGCCACCGCGTCGCCGAGGAAGTGGTACATCGCGATCCGGCCCTGCATCGCGGCGACCGAGGCCAGCGCGAAGACGCCCGTGACGTCACCGGCGGCGTAGACGCCGGGGGCGCTGGTACGGGAGACCTTGTCGGTCTTGATGTGGCCGGACTCCTTGAGGTGGACGCCGGCCTCCTCCAGGCCCATGCCCTCGGTGTTCGGGATCGCGCCGACCGCCATCAGGCAGTGCGTGCCGGAGATGACGCGGCCGTCCGCGAGGGTGACCTCGACCCGGTCGCCGACGCGCTTGGCGGCCTCGGCGCGGGAGCGGGCCATGACGTTCATGCCGCGGCGGCGGAACACGTCCTCCAGCACGGCAGCGGCGTCGGGGTCCTCGCCCGGCAGCACCCGGTCGCGGGAGGAGACGAGGGTGACCCGGGAGCCGAGCGCCTGGTAGGCGCCGGCGAACTCGGCGCCGGTGACGCCGGAGCCCACCACGATGAGCTCCTCGGGGAGCTCGTCGAGGTCGTAGACCTGGGTCCAGTTGAGGATGCGCTCGCCGTCGGGCTGGGCGTCCGGGATCTCGCGGGGGTGACCGCCGGTGGCGATCAGCACCGCGTCGGCGGTGAGCCGCTCCTCGCTGCCGTCGGCGGCGGTCACCACGACCTGGCGGGAGCCGTCGGCGGCCTGGAGGCCCTCCAGCCGGCCGCGTCCGCGCACCACCCGCGCGCCGGACCGGGTGACGGAGGCGGTGATGTCGTGGGACTGGGCGAGCGCGAGGCGCTTGACCCGCCGGTTCACCTTGCCGAGGTCGACGCCCACCACGCGGGCGGCCTGCTCCAGGTGCGGGGTGTCGTCGGCGACGATGATGCCCAGCTCCTCGTAGGAGGAGTCGAAGGTCGTCATCACCTCGGCGGTGGCGATCAGGGTCTTGGAGGGGACGCAGTCGGTGAGTACGGAGGCTCCGCCGAGACCGTCGCAGTCCACGACCGTGACCTCCGCCCCGAGCTGGGTACCGACCAGTGCCGCCTCGTAGCCGCCGGGGCCGCCGCCGATGATTACGATCCTGGTCACGAAATGTCCGCCTCGCGTGGTGTCATCCCACGGCCGTCTGCCGTCCCGGCCGGGGGTCCGGGGGATCGCCCCGGGGGAATGCAGTACGCCCCCCATTGTCCCGCACCCGCCAAGCCGCTTCGCCCCGGGGCCCTCCATCCGGGCACCGGAGCCGTCCTCGCAGCTCGCGCGGGGTGGGGCGGGCCCCGGCCCGCCGGCTGCGGCCGTTCCCTCTCCCGGGCTGTTCCTCCCCGGAGTTCGGCACGTCGCTCCGCATCTCCCGTACCCTCGGACTCATGTCGCTCTACGCCGCGTACGCCGGCAACCTCGACGCGCGGCTGATGACGCGCCGCGCACCGCATTCCCCACTGCGCGGTACGGGCTGGCTCAACGGCTGGCGGCTGACCTTCGGCGGGGAGCAGATGGGCTGGGAAGGGGCGCTGGCGACGGTCGTCGAGGCGCCGCGCTCCCAGGTGTTCGTCGCCCTGTACGACGTGGCGCCGATGGACGAGGACTCCCTGGACCGCTGGGAGGGTGTCGGTCTCGACATCTACCGGCGGATGCGGGTGCGCGTGCACACCCTGGACGGCGAGGAGCCGGCCTGGATGTACGTGCTCAACGGCTACGAGGGCGGCCTGCCCTCCGCCCGCTACCTCGGCGAGGTGGCCGACGCCGCGGAGTCCGCCGGGGCCCCCCACGACTACGTCATGGAACTGCGCAAGCGCCCCTGCTGACCCGGTGGACACCTGGGTCCATCAGGGCCTCTCGCGCCCCGCTCGCACCTTTCCGCACCCCGGCTCACACCCTCCTCTTCGTAGGAAATGACGAAAGGTCGGAACAGACTCCGTGCAGGTCCATCTACGCGCGTAGGGATTCAGCGGTTACCCTCGTCCGGTGAACGCATCTCTTATTCCGGACCACATCCAGGACGACCCGCACGCGGTGGCCGCCGAGGCCGCTGCCAGGCTGCGGGAGCTGACCGGCGCCGAGACCCACGACGTGGTCCTCGTGATGGGGTCCGGGTGGGGGTCGGCGGGCGATGCGCTGGGGACCCCGGACGCCGAGTTCCCGGTGACGTACCTGCCCGGCTTCCCGCCCCCGGCGGTGGAGGGGCACGGCGGCACGGTCCGCTCGTACCGCATCGGCGAGAAGCGCGTGCTGGTCTTCCTCGGCCGCACCCACTTCTACGAGGGACGGGGCGTCGCCTCCGTCGCCCACGGCGTCCGTACGGCCGTGGCCGCGGGGTGCCGGACGGTCGTGCTGACCAACGGCTGCGGCGGCCTGCGCGAGGGCATGCGCCCCGGCCAGCCGGTGCTGATCGGCGACCACATCAACCTCACCGCCACCTCCCCGATCATCGGCGCCAACTTCGTCGACCTGACCGACCTGTACTCCCCCCGGCTGCGGGCGCTCTGCCAGGAGATCGACCCCTCCCTCGAGGAGGGCGTGTACGTGCAGTTCCCCGGCCCGCACTACGAGACCCCGGCCGAAATCGGCATGGTCCGCGCGATGGGCGGCGACCTGGTGGGCATGTCCACCGTGCTGGAGGCCATCGCCGCGCGCGAGGCCGGCGCGGAGGTGCTCGGCATCTCGCTGGTGACCAACCTCGCCGCCGGCCTCTCCGGCGAGCCGCTCAACCACGAAGAGGTCCTCCAGGCCGGCCGGGACTCGGCCGCGCGCATGGGCGACCTGCTGGCCCGCGTGCTCGAACGCATCTGACGGGCCGGTCCGGCGGCGGCCGTGTCCTCGCGGGTCGGACCGCCGCGATCCTGACCGCCGCCGCCCGGACCGCGGCCGCACCGCCGGACCGGTCCCGGTGCCACCACTGGCACACCAGCCCCACTCGCACCACCACCCCCACTCGCACCACCCGGCACCCCGCGCACCACCTGGCACCCTCCGTCATCCCCGAAAGGTGGACCCCCGTGCACGACGACGACCTCCTCGAACGGGCCAGGGCCTGGCAGGCCGAGGACCCCGACCCCGAGACTCGGGACGAGTTGGGGCGGCTCATCGACTCCGACGAGCCCGAAGCCCGCGCCGAGCTGGCCGCGCGCTTCGCCGGCACCCTCCAGTTCGGCACCGCCGGTTTGCGCGGGGAGCTGGGCGCCGGTCCGATGCGGATGAACCGGGCCGTCGTGATCCGGGCCGCCGCGGGTCTCGCCGCGTACCTCAAGGGCCAGGGACACGCGGACGGGCTCGTCGTCGTCGGCTACGACGCCCGCTACCGCTCGGCCGACTTCGCCCGGGACACCGCCGCCGTGATGACCGGGGCGGGACTCCGTGCCGCCGTCCTGCCGCGCCCGCTGCCCACCCCCGTGCTGGCGTACGCCATACGGCACCTGGGAGCCGTCGCGGGCGTCGAGGTCACCGCGAGCCACAACCCGCCGCGCGACAACGGCTACAAGGTCTACCTCGGCGACGGCTCGCAGATCGTGCCCCCGGCCGACGCCGAGATCGCCGCCGCCATCGCGGCGGTCGGCCCGCTCGCCGGAGTGAACCGTCCCGAGGACGGCTGGGAGATCCTCGGCGAGGAGGTCCTGGACGCCTATCTGGCGCGTACCGACGCCGTCCTCTCCGCCGGCTCCCCGCGTACCGCCCGGACCGTCTACACGGCGCTGCACGGCGTCGGCACCTCCGTGCTGACCGCCGCGTTCGAGCGGGCCGGGTTCCCCGCGCCGGTGCTCGTCGCCGAGCAGGCCGAGCCCGACCCCGCGTTCCCCACCGTCGCGTTCCCGAACCCGGAGGAGCCGGGCGCGATGGACCTCTCCTTCGCGACCGCGCGCCGCAGCGACCCCGACCTGATCATCGCCAACGACCCGGACGCGGACCGCTGCGCCGTCGCGGTCCCGGACCCGGCCTCCGAGGGCGGCTGGCGGATGCTGCGCGGAGACGAGGTCGGCGCGCTGCTCGCCGCGCACCTCGTGGACCGGGGCGCCGAGGGCGTACTCGCCGCCTCGATCGTCTCCTCCTCCCTGCTCGGCCGGATCGCCGAACGGGCCGGTCTCGGGTACGAGGAGACGCTGACCGGCTTCAAGTGGATCGCCCGCGTGGACGGACTGCGCTACGGCTACGAGGAGGCGCTCGGTTACTGCGTCGACCCCGACGGCGTACGCGACAAGGACGGCATCACCGCCGCGCTGGTCGTCGCCGAGCTGGCCTCGGTGCTCAAGGAGCGCGGCCGGACCCTGCTCGATCTGCTGGACGACCTGGCCCTCGCGCACGGCCTGCACGCGACCGACCAGCTCTCGGTCCGGGTGGAGGACGTCTCGGTCATCGCCGACGCCATGCGGCGGCTCCGCGAGGCCCCGCCGGCCGAGCTGGCCGGGCTGGCCGTCACCTCGGCCGAGGACCTGGCGAAGGGGTCGGCCGCACTCCCGCCCACGGACGGCCTGCGCTACCGGCTGGACGGCGCCCGGGTGATCGTCCGCCCGAGCGGGACCGAGCCGAAGCTGAAGTGCTACCTGGAGGTCGTCGTACCGGTCGCCTCGGCGGACGGGCTGCCGGCCGCGCGGGCCCGGGCGGCGGAGCTGCTGGCCGGGATCAGGCGGGACCTCTCCGCCGCGGCCGGCATCTGATCCGCCGCCCCCTCTGCGACCCTCCGCACGCGGGAAACGCCGGAAAGCAGGAAGCGGGCCGGTACCTCCACGGGGAGGTACCGGCCCGCTCGCGTACGCCGCCGTGCGCCGGGCATCGGTGCGCCCGGCCACGGGTGCGCCCGGGCATCGGTGCGCCGGTGCGTCAGGCCGCGAAGCTCACCACGAGGGCGATCGCGCCCACGACGGCGGGAATCATGATCTCCCAGGCCCAGCGCACGGAGGGGGTCACCGCCGGGGCGCCCGGCACCGGCTTGCCCTGCGCCTCGGCCGCCGCCCTCAGCTCGGAGTCGGCCTCGGCGAGCTGCCGCAGATCCGAGACCGCCTGGTCCGCCCTCGCGAGTCGGACCGGGCCCTTGACGCCGCCGTCCTCGGCGCCGCCGCGCGTGGCGGCCGGCGTCTGGCGCAGCGCCCGCTTCCGGTCGCGCAGCGAAACCGGCAGCGCCCAGACCTGGTACTTCGTGCCGCCCGTGGTGTGCAGCTCGGTCGAGTAGGCGGCGCGGATGCTCGCCACCTCCGACCACGGCAGCACGATCGTGCGGAACGGGTTGCGGATCATGACACGACGCGCTCCGGCCATCACGACGGGCCGCAGGGCGAGGCCGACGACCAGCGGGACCAGGAACACTCCTGCGGCGAGTGCCTGCCACGGTGCGCGGCCCGCCCCGGTGAAGATCGCGTCGACCACCAGCCAGATGATCAGCAGGAGCAGAAGGACGCCGGCCACCAGTGCGGCACCGGACCGGTAGGTCCGGTCGGCGTAGGTGGGTTCGTCGGGGGGCGTGGAGCTCGTCATGGCCCGATTGTGCCTGACGCCGGGTGCGGGACGCGGGGCGGTGGGGTCGCGCCCCCGGCGTGCGGGACCCCCGAGCGGAGCGTGTGACGGGCCGCACCCCCCTGTACAGGCTGCTACGCGCGTAGATATGCTCCTCTGGTGACCATGCCCACCACTGCACCCGCATTCTCCGGCGCGACCGCGTCCGACGGTGCGTTGCGCCGCTTCCTGCACGGGCTGCCCGGCGTCGACGCCGTCGGCCTGGAAGCGCGCGCCGCCTCGCTCGGCACCCGGTCGATCAAGACGACGGCCAAGGCGTACGCCATCGATCTCGCCATCTCGATGATCGACCTGACGACGCTGGAAGGCGCGGACACCCCGGGCAAGGTCCGGGCTCTGTGCGCCAAGGCCCTGCATCCCGACCCGACCGACCGGACGGCCCCGCGCACCGCCGCGGTCTGCGTCTACCCCGACATGGCGGCGACCGCCGTCGCCGCGCTGGCCGGCTCCGAGGTGAAGGTGGCGTCCGTGGCGACCGCCTTCCCGGCCGGCCGTGCGGCGCTCCCCGTCAAGCTCGCGGACGTCCGCGACGCGGTGGCGGCCGGGGCCGACGAGATCGACATGGTGATCGACCGGGGCGCGTTCCTCGCCGGCCACTACCTCAAGGTGTACGAGGAGATCACGGCCGTGAAGGCCGAGTGCGGCAGCGCCCGCCTCAAGGTCATCTTCGAGACCGGCGAGCTCTCCACGTACGACAACATCCGCCGCGCCTCCTGGCTCGGGATGCTGGCCGGTGCCGACTTCATCAAGACGTCCACCGGCAAGGTCGCGACCAACGCCACCCCCGCGAACACCCTGCTGATGCTGGAGGCCGTCCGCGACTTCCGGCAGCAGACCGGCGTCCAGATCGGGGTGAAGCCCGCGGGCGGCATCCGTACGACCAAGGACGCGGTGAAGTTCCTGGTCCTGGTCAACGAGACCGCGGGCGAGGACTGGCTGGACAACCACTGGTTCCGCTTCGGCGCGTCCGGCCTCCTGAACGACCTGCTGATGCAGCGCCAGAAGCTCAGCACCGGCCGTTACTCCGGCCCCGATTACGTGACGGTGGACTGATCCCCATGGCATCTGCATTCGAGTACGCGCCCGCCCCCGAGTCGCGGTCGGTCGTCGACATCGCCCCGTCGTACGGGCTGTTCATCGACGGCGAGTTCACCGAGGCCGCCGACGGCAAGGTCTTCAAGACCGTCTCGCCGAGCAGCGAGGAGGTCCTCTCCGAGGTCGCCCGCGCGGGCGAGGCGGACGTCGACCGCGCCGTCCAGGCGGCCCGGCGGGCGTTCGTGAAGTGGTCGGCGCTGCCGGGCTCCGAGCGCGCCAAGTACCTCTTCCGGATCGCCCGGATCATCCAGGAGCGCAGCCGTGAGCTGGCGGTCCTGGAGACGCTGGACAACGGCAAGCCGATCCGCGAGACGCGCGACGCGGACCTCCCGCTGGTCGCGGCGCACTTCTTCTACTACGCCGGCTGGGCCGACAAGCTCGGCCACGCCGGTTTCGGCCCGGACCCCCGCCCGCTGGGCGTGGCCGGTCAGGTCATCCCGTGGAACTTCCCGCTGCTGATGCTGGCGTGGAAGATCGCCCCGGCGCTCGCGGCCGGCAACACGGTGGTCCTCAAGCCCGCCGAGACGACCCCGCTCTCGGCCCTGTTCTTCGCGGACATCTGCCGTCAGGCCGGTCTGCCGAAGGGCGTCGTCAACATCCTGACCGGGTACGGCGACGCGGGCGCGGCCCTCGTCGCGCACCCGGACGTGAACAAGGTCGCCTTCACCGGTTCGACCGCCGTGGGCAAGGCCATCGCCCGGCAGGTCGCGGGTACGGACAAGAAGGTCACCCTTGAGCTGGGCGGCAAGGGCGCCAACATCGTCTTCGACGACGCCCCGGTCGACCAGGCGGTCGAGGGGATCGTCACCGGCATCTTCTTCAACCAGGGCCAGGTCTGCTGCGCGGGCTCCCGCCTCCTGGTGCAGGAGTCGGTGCACGACGAGGTGCTGGACGCGCTGAAGCGGCGGCTGACCACGCTGCGCCTCGGCGACCCGCTGGACAAGAACACCGACATCGGCGCGATCAACTCCGCGGAGCAGCTCTCCCGGATCACCTCGCTGGTGGAGACGGGCGAGGCGGAGGGCGCCGAGCGCTGGAGCGCTCCGTGCGAACTGCCGTCGTCGGGTTACTGGTTCGCGCCGACGCTCTTCACCGGTGTCACCCAGGCCCACACGGTCGCCCGGGACGAGATCTTCGGCCCGGTGCTCTCGGTGCTGACCTTCCGTACCCCGGACGAGGCCGTCGCAAAGGCGAACAACACCCAGTACGGCCTGTCGGCGGGCATCTGGACGGAGAAGGGCTCCCGCATCCTCGCGGTGGCGAACAAGCTCCGGGCGGGCGTCGTCTGGGCCAACACGTTCAACAAGTTCGACCCCACCTCGCCGTTCGGCGGGTACAAGGAGTCGGGCTACGGCCGCGAGGGCGGCCGTCACGGTCTGGAGGCGTACCTCGATGTCTGAGCACGAATCGGCCAACGGCTCCGCCGGGCGGCGCCTCGGCGTCTTCAAGACCTACAAGCTGTACGTCGGGGGCAAGTTCCCCCGCTCCGAGAGCGGCCGGGTGTACGAGGTGACCGACTCCAAGGGCACATGGCTGGCGAACGCACCGCAGTCGTCCCGCAAGGACGCGCGGGACGCGGTCGTCGCCGCCCGCAAGGCCTTCGGCGGCTGGTCCGGCGCGACCGCGTACAACCGCGGCCAGGTCCTCTACCGCGTCGCCGAGATGCTGGAGGGCCGCCGGGAACAGTTCGTCCGGGAAGTGGCGAGCGCCGAGGGGCTGTCGAAGTCCAAGGCCGCCGCCGTGGTGGACGCGGCGGTGGACCGCTGGGTCTGGTACGCGGGCTGGACGGACAAGATCGGCCAGGTCTTGGGCGGGGTGAACCCGGTCGCGGGACCGTATCTCAACCTGTCGACGCCGGAGCCGACCGGCGTGGTGGCGGTGCTGGCTCCGCAGCGCTCGTCGTTCCTCGGCCTGGTGTCGGTGATCGCGCCGGTGATCGCGGCGGGGAACACGGCCGTGGTGGTCGCCTCCGCCGATGCCCCGCTGCCGGCGCTCTCGCTGGGTGAGGTGCTGGCCACCTCGGACCTGCCGGGCGGGGTGGTGAACGTGCTCTCCGGTGCCACCGCCGAGCTGGCGGCACCGCTCGCGGCGCACCAGGACGTCAACGCCATCGACCTCACCGGCGCGGACGCGGCGCTGGCGAAGGAGCTGGAGATCGCGGCGGCGGACAACCTGAAGCGCGTACTGCGTCCACAGGCTGTGGACGGCGGCCCGGGGACGGGCGGCACCGACGCCACCGACTGGACCGCCGATCCGGGTACGTACCGGCTGACGGCGTTCCTGGAGACCAAGACGGTCTGGCACCCCACGGGGGCACTGGGCGTCTCCGGGTCGTCCTACTGACGGCAGGGACTCCCCTGACATGGGCGGCGGCGGGGGCCGGTCCTCACGGAAACGCGAGGACCGGCCCCCGTCGGCACCTCATGGGGGCCTCATCGGGGCGTCATGTCGCGATCAGTGCGCGCCGGTGACGAGCCCCGTGACCGGCCCCACCAGGGGCAGGTCGCGGAGCGCGCCGCCGTCCGTCAGGTGATGGGTGACCAGGGCGGTGGAGACCGGCTTGAAGTCGGCGATCTGGGTGCCGACCGCGTTGTCCAGCGGGTCGGTCCCCGTCTTGGCCAGCGGGTCGAGCTGGAGCGCGGTGACGGGGGCGAGGCTGTTCGACAGCGCGCCGGTCAACGCGGGCAGGGCGGCGTCGGTCACCACCGACACGGCCGCCTCCGCACTGTCGCCGGCCTCGGTCACCGCCGGGGGTGCGGCCGCCTGCGCGGACGCGGCGCCCGCGCCGAGGGCGGCACCCATCGCGGTGACGGTCAGCCCGGCGCGCAGCAGGACGTGCCGCGAGGGCCTGGTTCGTGCATGACGTGCCATTTTTCCCACCTGATCGACTTCGTTTCGGTAGTCGTACGTGCGCGCAGAGTAGTGGAGATGTGATGCTCGATACCAACAGGACTCCCGAGGGGTCCCCTGCGCGGGTCATGCCTCACACTTTTGTTCTGTGAGTTCCCCACCGATCCCGACGCGCGTCGTCCTCCTCGCAGGCCCCTCCGGCTCCGGGAAGTCCTTCCTCGCCGCACGTACCGGTCTCCCGGTACTGCGGCTGGACGACTTCTACAAGGAGGCCAACGACCCGACCCTGCCCCTGGTCACCGGCAGCACGGACATCGACTGGGACTCCACCGCGTCCTGGGACATGGAGGCGGCGGTCGCCGCCGTCGCGGAACTCTGCCGGACCGGCCGCACGCGGGTGCCGGTGTACGACATCTCCAGCAGCTCCCGTACGGGCGCCGAGGTGCTGCACATCGACCGCTCGCCGCTCTTCGTGGCCGAGGGCATCTTCGCCGCCGACATCGTCGGGCGCTGCCAGGAGCTGGGGTTGCTCGCGGACGCGATCTGCCTGCGCGGGCGCCCCTCGACCACCTTCCGCCGGCGGCTGCTGCGGGATCTGCGCGAGGGCCGCAAGTCGGTGCCGTTCCTGCTGCGGCGCGGCTGGCGGCTGATGCGGGCGGAGCGCCGGATCGTGTCCCGTCAGGCGGAGCTCGGTGCCCACCCGTGCGGCAAGGAGGAGGCGCTCGGCCGCATGGCCGCCGCCGCCGCGGGCCGCTGCCGCCATACCCCGGCGGGAAGCGGCGCGGCGTAGGGCGTCCTCCGGGACGGGCGCCGGTGTCGCGGCATCCTTCCGGGAACGACGAACGGGGTCGTACGGGCCCCCCAGCCCGTACGACCCCGCCGTTCCCCCGTCGCTCGCCGTTTCCCCCCGGAGCGGCGAGCTCCGTCGTTCCCCCGTGTTTCCCCCCTAGCCTCAGGCCACCAGCTCGCCGAAGGACTCCTTCTCGTCACGTCCGAAGCTGAGGACCTCGTCCTCGCGCAGCCGGCGGAGCGACCGCCAGATGCTGGACTTCACCGTGCCGACACTGATGTCGAGGATGGCCGCGATCTCCGGGTCGGTGCGCCCCTCGTAGTAGCGCAGGACCAGCATGGTGCGCTGGAGTTCGGGCAGCCGGGCGAGCGCCTGCCAGAGCACCGAGCGCAGTTCCGTGCCGCGCATCGCGTCCGAGTCACCGACCGTCTCCGGCAGTTCCTCGGTCGGGTACTCGTTGAGCTTGCGGCGGCGCCAGGCGCTGATGTGCAGGTTGGTCATGGTGCGGCGCAGGTAGCCGCCGACGGCCGCCTTGTCGCTGATCCTGTCCCACGCCCGGTAGGTCGAGAAGAGGGCGCTCTGCAGCAGGTCCTCGGCCTCGAACCGGTCGCCGGTCAGGTGGTAGGCGGTCGCGTACAGGGAGGCGCGGCGCTCCTTGACGTAGGCCGTGAACGCCGCTTCGGCGTCCTCGGCCTTCGCCGGAGGCGTCCGCTCCCCCGTGATGCCCTCCCCGTACGCGCTTCCCCCGTGTCCCCCGTACGTTCCCCCGTACGTGCCCGGTTCGTCTCCCGTGACATCGGCGACCGCCGTCGTGGACGGATGCTGACGCCCCGTGCCGCGAACGCACCCCCGGGCGTTCACCGCACCGGACTTCTCCGGACCCCGTCCGATGTCGTGGAGACGCGTGACAACCGCGCTTGAGCTGGTGCGTTGCAGTTGCAGTGCGTTCATCGTGCGCCTCCCCGTCGGTGGAGTCCGTTCGAACCGTGTGCCCCTGAGTCTGGCCGGGCAGTTTCATGGCACTGTCCGCCGACTGTCACAGAGCTGTCACAGGCCTCGTGGGGTCGTAACCGTCACAGTCTGCTCACACAGGAAGTGGGTCCCGACGGTCGAACTGGGGGACCACCATGGGACAGAATGGCATCCGTGCCTTTCCTGTTGCTGATCGAGGACGACGACGCCATCCGCACGGCCCTCGAACTCTCGCTGTCACGCCAGGGCCACCGAGTGGCCACCGCGGCGACGGGAGAGGACGGCCTGAACCTTCTCCGGGAGCAACGACCCGACCTGGTCGTGCTCGACGTGATGCTGCCGGGCATCGACGGCTTCGAGGTCTGCCGGCGCATCCGCCGCACCGACCAGCTGCCGATCATCCTGCTGACGGCGCGCAGCGACGACATCGACGTCGTGGTGGGTCTGGAGTCGGGTGCCGACGACTACGTGGTGAAACCCGTGCAGGGCCGGGTGCTGGACGCCCGCATCCGCGCGGTACTCCGGCGCGGGGAACGGGAGTCGACGGACTCGGCGACCTTCGGGAACGTGGTCATCGACCGTTCCGCGATGACGGTCACCAAGGACGGCGCGGACCTCCAGCTGACCCCGACCGAGCTGCGGTTGCTGCTGGAGCTGAGTCGCAGGCCCGGACAGGCCCTGTCCCGGCAGCAGTTGCTGCGGCTGGTCTGGGAGCACGACTACCTCGGTGACTCGCGGCTCGTGGACGCGTGCGTGCAGCGGCTGCGCGCGAAGGTGGAGGACGTGCCGTCCTCGCCGACGCTGATCCGTACGGTGCGGGGCGTGGGATACCGGCTGGACTCGCCTCAGTGAGTGGACGTGCCGGGCGCGGGGTCCGTGCGGGACTCCGCTGGAGCAGTCTGCGGCTGCGGCTGGTCGTGGTGTTCGGTCTGGTGGCCCTGACGGCGGCGGTGTCCGCGTCGGGGATCGCGTACTGGCTGAACCGCGAGGCGGTGCTGACCCGCACTCAGGACGCGGCGCTCGGCGACTTCCGGCGGCAGATGCAGAACCGGGCGGCCTCGCTGCCGTTGCAGCCGGCCAAGGACGATCTCCAGTCCGCCGCCGTGCAGATGGCGGACAGCGGACCGGGTTACGCGGTGCTGCTGGAGGACGAACGGGACGGCGGGAAGCCGATCGTCGGCTACTCGGACCTGGACTCCTTCACCAAGGTGGACGTGCCTCGCTCGCTGGAGCGGCAGGTCTCCGCCCAACAGCGGCTGACCTCGGGCAACTCGTACGAGTACCACCTGTTCTGGCAGCGCACGAGCATCGGCGGCACCCCCTACCTGGTGGCGGGGACGCGGATCATCGGCGGTGGCCCGACCGGCTACATGCTGAAGTCGCTCGACCAGGAGCGCCAGGACCTCAACTCCCTCGCCTGGTCACTGGGGATCGCCACCACGCTGGCGCTGATCGGCGCGGCGCTGCTCGCGCAGGCGGCGGCGACGACCGTGCTGCGGCCGGTCCAGCGGCTCGGTGAGGCGGCGCGCAAGCTGGGCGAGGGGAAGCTCGACACGCGGCTGGTGGTCTCCGGTACGGACGAACTCGCCGAGCTCTCCCGCACGTTCAACCGGGCGGCCGGTTCGCTGGAGAAGAAGGTCGCGGACATGAGCGCGCGGGAGGAGTCCAGCCGCCGGTTCGTCGCCGACATGTCGCACGAACTGCGCACCCCGCTCACGGCGATCACCGCCGTGGCCGAGGTGCTGGAGGACGAGGCCGACAGCCTCGACCCGATGATCGCGCCCGCCGTGCATCTGGTGGTGAGCGAGACCCGGCGGCTGAACGACCTGGTGGAGAACCTCATGGAGGTCACCCGCTTCGACGCGGGCACGGCCCGGCTGGTCCTGGACACGGTGGACGTCGCCGACCAGGTCACCGCCTGCATCGACGCCCGTGCCTGGCTGGACGCGGTGGAACTGGACGCGGAGCGCGGCATGATGGTGCGGCTCGACCCGCGTCGGCTCGACGTGATCCTGGCGAATCTGATCGGCAACGCGCTCAAGCACGGTGGTTCACCGGTGCGGGTGCGCGTGCGCACCGAGGGTGAGGAACTGGTCATCGAGGTACGCGATCACGGACCGGGGATTCCCGGGGACGTGCTGCCGCACGTCTTCGACCGGTTCTACAAGGCGAGCGCGTCCCGTCCGCGCTCCGAGGGCAGCGGACTCGGTCTGTCGATCGCCATGGAGAACGCGCTCATCCACGGTGGCACCATCTCCGCGGCCAACTCCCCCGACGGGGACGGCGCGGTGTTCGTGCTGCGGCTCCCGCGGGCCGCCGAGGACGAGAGCGCTCCGGACGACTCCGTCGACCACGCCGCCCCCATCAACCCCACCGGCACCACCGGCACCACCGGCACCGACGCGGACGGCGGGGAGTCGTGAGGCGGCGCACCGGCCACGGGATGCGGGCGGCGGGGGTGCGGTCGGCAGGCGTGCGTCGTCGGCTCGCCGCGCTGCTCCTCACCGTGGTGGCCACCGCGCTGGCCGCCGGGTGCGGCATCCGGTCGACCTCGGTGCCGGTCGACGCGGGGGCCGCTCCCTCCCGGGTCCCGTGCCGCACCGCCGGAACGGCGCCCGGGGCACAGACGGGCGAAGACCGGGTGCGGGTGTACCTGGTCTGCGCGTCGGAGCTGGTGGCGGCCGACCGGACGATCGCGGACACCGCGCGGGGCGGTGGCCGTCTGGGGGTGGCGCGGGCGCTGCTGGCGCAGATCCGGCAGACGCCGCTCGCCGGTGAGCGGCGGGCCGGTTTCAGCACCGCCGTCCCCTCGGACCTGACCGTCGGGGAGGGCACCGGGGGTGACCCGGCGGGCGCCCTGAGGCTGAGCGCCCAGCCGGAGGACCTGTCCGCGGAAGCGCTGGCCCAGGTCGTGTGCACCCTCGCCGAGGAGCGGACCCTCGTCACCGACGGCGGGGTGCTGCTCGGCGGGCCGAGCGACGACTACGCCCCACGGGGATACCTCTGCACGGAGGAGACGAAGGCCCGGCCGCAGAACGTCCCGACCCTGGGCACGCCGTCGCCCCGGTGAGTACGCCGCCGGGTCCGGCCCGACGCCTGGAACCGGCGGCGTGGCCCCCGGAGGCACAGGCCCAAGGGCCTCGGACCGGTGCCGTGGGACCGGCGGGAACGCTGGGCGGCGCGGGACGCATGGGGCGTGACGGGGGCGCGCGTTCCGTGTTCTGCGCCACTTCCCGCCGTTTGCCCGGAACCGTTCCCTCGTCCAGGGACGTCTAGGGAGGCGTGCGTCCAGTGCCGCGTCAGCCAAGGTTTGCCCGTCGAGGAGCGGCGTCGGGTGCGTGCTCTCGGCGTGCCGGCCAAAAGCCCCTGTACGGGATGTACCGGGGCTTTTGGCCGGTGCGGCGGGAGTGCGTGCCGGGCGTCGCGACGGGGCGAACCCTGGCTGACGCGGCGATGGGTCCCGGCGGTAAGGCCGTCACCCTGCTGCGCGTGGTGGGATTCACGCTTCTCCTCGCGCATCTCGTCCTCGTCGGGTGGCTGACCCTTCGCCCCCTGGACGTCCCCTGGATCACCGCCGCGAACTTCACACCGCTGGACGGCATCAAGGCGGACCTCGCGCTCGGCCCGGCGGCGGCCGTACGGCGCATCGGCTCCGGGCTGCTGCTGCTGGCACCGCTCGGATTCCTGCTGCCGATGGCCGACGCACGGCTCACCGTCTCCCCCTGGGCGTCGCTGGTCCGTACGACCGCCGCGGGCGCGCTGATATCCCTCGCCATCGAACTGGGACAGACCGGGGTGCCCGGGCAGGTGGTCGACATCGACTCGCTGCTGCTGAACACGGCCGGGGTGCTGCTGGCGCATCTGCTGGTGGTGCCGTGCGTCCGGGCCAGGCTGCGCCGGCGGCGCCGGCCCGGAGCCCTCGCGCCGATCGGCTTCGAGCCGGCCGACGGAACCCCTCAGGGCGCGACCCCGACGATTTCCAGGGTCGGCGTCGCACCGTAGAGGGACGCCTCCTGCCCCGCGGTGGAGCGACCATGGATACATCGGGAGCGCCGCGGCGGCTGCTCCCCCGACGGTTCACCAAGGAGCCCACCATGGCCGGATTGGTTCGCCCCCGCGACGGACGCATGATCGGTGGAGTGTGCGCGGCGCTGGCACAGCGCTTCGGTACCTCCGCGACGACCATGCGCGTCATCTTCGTGGTCTCGTGTCTGCTGCCCGGTCCGCAGTTCCTCGCCTACCTGGCGCTGTGGATCCTGCTGCCCGGAGAGAAGTCCTCGTCGGGCACCACGTCCGCGACGGCCTGGTGACGCGGGTCCGACGGGGGTACGGCGGCAGCGGCACGGTACACGCACGTGGGGCACCCGGCCTGACAGGCCGGGTGCCCCACGTGCGTACGGCGTCGTGCGGGCCGGTCAGCCGCCGATCGGCAGGCCGTTCGCGGTCAGGCCCTTGGTCGGCAGTCCGCCGAGCAGCTGGGTGACGGGCTTGGCGGCGTCGGTGGCCTTGCCGCCGAGGAGGCTGCCGGTGGTCTCCTTGACCGGGAGGGTCTGGGCGGTGTGGCCGAGGTCCGTCAGCGCGTCGGTGGAGATCGGCAGGGCGCCGGCCGCGTCGAGCGGCAGTGCCGGGGCGGCGGACGCGCTGCCGGCGGCGGCAGCGGCGAAAGCGGCACCGAGAGCGGCGACACCGAGGATGCGGGCGGAGGAGAGCTTCATGACATTCATCCTTGGGGAAAGGGGATGCGAGCGGCTCTGCAAACTAGTCACCCGGCTCCCCGCTCCGCAAATGGCGCGACACGCGGAGAAGGGCCGGGAAATGTTTTTTCCGGCCCTTCCGGAACATGCGCGTTCAGCTCTGTTCGAACGAGGAGATGCTGGTCGTGGCGGTCTGACTGAACAGCCATGCGGACTTCAGTTCGGCGTATCCCGGCTTGACCACGTCGTTGATCATCGCGAGACGTTCATCGAAAGGAATGAATGCTGATTTCATCGCATTGACGGTGAACCACTGCATGTCGTCGAGCGTGTATCCGAATGTTTCGGTCAACCGCTCGAATTCCTGGCTCATGCTGGTCCCGCTCATCAGGCGGTTGTCGGTATTCACCGTGGCGCGGAAGTGCAGGGTGCGCAGCAGGCCGATCGGGTGCTCCGCGTAGGAGGGGGCCGCACCGGTCTGGAGGTTCGAGGTGGGGCAGAGCTCCAGCGGGATGCGCTTGTCGCGGACGTAACTGGCGAGGCGGCCGAGCTTGACCGTGCCGTCCTCGGCGACCTCGATGTCGTCGATGATCCGGACCCCGTGGCCGAGCCGGTCGGCGCCGCACCACTGGAGGGCCTGCCAGATCGACGGGAGGCCGAACGCCTCGCCGGCGTGGATGGTGAAGTGGTTGTTCTCCCGCTTGAGGTACTCGAAGGCGTCCAGGTGGCGGGTGGGAGGGAAACCGGCCTCGGCACCCGCGATGTCGAAGCCCACGACCCCGGTGTCCCGGTAGCGGTTGGCGAGTTCGGCGATCTCCAGCGAGCGGGCGGCGTGCCGCATCGCGGTGAGCAGCGCGCCGACCCGGATGCGCCGGCCGGCCTCGCGCGCCAGCCGCTCCCCTTCGCGGAAGCCGTCGTTGACCGCCTCCACGACCTCTTCGAGGGTGAGCCCGCCGGTCAGGTGCTGCTCGGGGGCGTACCGCACCTCGGCGTAGACGACGCCGTCCTCGGCGAGGTCCTGGGCGCACTCGGAGGCGACCCGGAAGAGCGCCTCGCGGGTCTGCATGACGGCGCAGGTGTGGGCGAAGGTCTCCAGGTAGCGCTCGAGCGAACCGGAGTCGGCGGCCTCGCGGAACCACAGGCCCAGCTTGGCGGGGTCGGTTTCCGGGAGGTCCCCGTACCCCTGCGCCCGAGCGAGTTCGACGATGGTGCCGGGGCGGAGCCCCCCGTCGAGATGGTCGTGGAGGAGCACCTTCGGGGCGCGGCGGATCTGGTCGGCGTCGGGGACGTCGCGGAGCTGGCTCGTCATCTGCGCACTCTAACGCCTACGCGCGTAGATCGCCGAGTGAAGATACGTAACAGTGACCGTGCGGACAGGTGGAGTACACCCGCGCTTCTGACACTGTTCTGTCATGGCAACGCGCGCGCTTCCCACGCCCACCGCCCGGCTCGGACGGCCCGTCCGGGCCGCGGGCCCCTCCTCCGAGGTCGGCGGTGTCGTCCTGCTGCTCCCGGACGGAGCCGTCGAATCCCACCGCCGACCGTCCCCCTTCACCTACGCCGGCCAACTCCCGTTCGCCCGCGCCCTGGCGAGAGCCGGCCGCGAGGACGGGCTGACGGTGCACGTCCTGCACTACCGCCACCGCGGCTGGAACGCCGGGAACGCCGACCCGGCGGCGGACGCCGTGTGGGCGGCGGACGAGGTGGTACGCCGCTACGGCGACGTGCCGGTCTGCCTCGTCGGCCACGGCATGGGCGGCCGGGCCGCCCTGCGGGCGGCCGGGCACCCCGCAGTCTCCGCCGCGATGGCGATGGCCCCCTGGCTGCCGGAGCAGGCCGGAACCCCGGCGGATACCGGTCCGGAGACCGCCGCCGAGCCGGTGAAGCAGCTCGCCGGGCGCCGGGTGCTCATCGTGCACGGCACCAACGACGCCCACACCGACCCCGAACTCTCCTTCCGGCTGGCCTCCCGTGCCAAGAAGGCCAACCGGGACATCTGCCGCTTCGAGGTCCACTCGGACGGGCACGCGCTCCGCCAGCACCGGGCCGAAGTGGTGGCGCTGGCCTCCGACTTCGTCCAGGGCTCACTCTTCGGCCGCTCCTACGCCCGGCCGGTCGCCGACGCGCTGGCCGCGCCGCCACCGCTGGGGCTGCGGATGCCGCTGGCCGCCGGCTTCGGCCGGTCGCTCCGGCACTGAGCCGTCTCCCAGCAGGCGGGGCGCCGCGCCGGTCAGAGCTTCCCGTGCGCCGCGAGACGGGTGAGGCTGCGGTCGTGCAGGCGACTGAGGAGCAACAGGGAGCAGACGGCACCGATCAGCGCGCAGAACATGTCCCACTGGGTGTCCCACACGTCGCCCTGGGTGGCCAGGAACGAGTCGGCGGCCTGTCCTCCGATCACGGCCGCCAGCCACTCGAACATCTCGAAGACGGCACTGAAGGCGAGGCAGGCGCAGACGACCAGCGGGGGGAGCCAGCGGCTGCCGCGCAGGGGCGAGGTGCGGAGGAGGAGTTCCCGGACCAGGATCGCGGGCACGAATCCCTGCATGAGGTGGCCGAGGCGGTCGTACGGGTTGCGTTCCAGGCCGAGCCAGTCGCGCACCCAGTCACCGGCCGGAACCTCGGCGTAGGTGTAGTGCCCGCCCACCATGAGAACGAGGGCGTGGACGGCCAGCAGTCCGCAGAGCAGGCCGCTCAGGGGGAACCGCCGGCGCAGCAGGAACAGGACCGGCAGCCCCAGCATCACCCACACCGTCTCCAGTACCCAGGTGCCGGGCTCCTTGGCGCCCCAGGCGGACACCGCGAGCGCCGCCGCGACGGCGGGCGCGAGAACGGCGGGCAGCAGGCGGCCGGTGCGACCGGTGGCCGACGGGACATCCGAGGAGAGGTCGTCGGACGGGTGGGTGGGGGTGGCGGACATCGCGCGCTCCTCGTGTCGGGGTGGTGCCGCCATCCTCCGGCACCCCGCGGAGCCCCACCTGAGTGCGCCTACTCAACGGCCGTGCTTTTCCTACCTGGTTGGGAGGCGGAGAGCAGCGCCGTCGGGTCGTGCCCGGTACGCCGGAGTCAGTCCGGGAGCAGATGGCCGCGCCGGGAGACCAGGAACTGCTTGAAGGCGGCGACCGGCGGGGTGTCCGGGTGGCCGTCCAGCCAGGCGACGCCGATCTCCCGGACCGCGCGCGGCGCGGTGACCGTCAGCTCGACGACGCCGGGGCGGGCGACGGCGGGCGGCGGCAGCAGGGCGACGCCGAGCCCGGCGGCGACCAGCCCGCGCAGGGTCTCCGCCTCCTCGCCCTCGAACGCGACCCTCGGCACGAACCCGGCCTCCGCGCAGAGGTCGTCGGTGATCCGGCGCAGGCCGTACCCCGGTTCCAGCGTCACGAAGGTCTCGTCGGCGGCCTCCGCGAGCCGGACCCGGCGGCGGCCCGCCAGCCGGTGGTCGTCCGGTACGACCAGTCGCAGCCGCTGCTCGTCCAGTCGGCGGGCCACCAGGTCGGGCGCGTCAGGAACCGGCGAGGTGAGGCAGAGGTCCAGGCTTCCCGCGCGCAGCCGCTCCAGCATCGCCTCGCCGTAGTTCTGCACCAGTTGGAAGCGGACGCCCGGGTGGTCGACCCGGAAGGCGCGGATGAGGGCGGGTACGGTCTCCGAGCCCATGGTGTGGAGGAAGCCGAACGCGACCTTGCCGGAGGCCGGGTCGGCGTCGGCCCGGACGGAGTCGGCCGCCTTCTCCACTTCGGCGAGGGCGCGTTCCGCGGAGCCGAGGAAGGTGCGCCCGGCAGGGGTGAGGGAGACGGTCCGGCCCCTGCGCGCGAACAGGGCCACCCCGAGGTCCTGTTCGAGGCGGACCATCGCCCGGGACAGGGTGGACTGGGGCACCCCGAGCTCGTGCGCGGCGCGGGTGACGTGCTCGTGGCGGGCGACCGCCTCGAAGTACACGAGGCGGGGCGCGAGGACCGCGCGGATGTCTTCTTCGTAACTGCTCGGTGACAGTCGGGGCTGTGAGCTGCGGTCATGCGCCATGGGAACGATTATCGCGGTTCTGTGCATTGGACGCATCAAACCCACCGGCCTACGGTCGCGGTATGCCTCCTGCCAGTACCGGGGCATCCACCGTCACGGTGGGTGCCTCCGCACAGCCCGTCCCCCTCACCTCCGCCGCGGCCGTCGTCTCCGGCTCGTCCGTCACGGCCACCGCGCCCGTCACGGCCACGGCCCCCGCCGACGCGCGGCTCGAGCCCGGCCACCCCGGGTACCGCCGCATGAGCTTCGGGCTCTTCGCCGCCGGCGTCGCCACGTTCGCCCTCCTCTACTCCACCCAGGCCCTGCTGCCCTCGGTCTCCGCCTCCTTCGACGCGACCGCCGGACAGGCGAGCTGGACGGTCTCCGCCGCGACGGGGGCGCTGGCGCTCGCCGTGCTGCCGCTGAGCGCGCTCTCCGAGCGCTTCGGCCGCCGGCAGATGATGACCGCCTCGCTGACCATCGCCGTCACGATCGGCATGCTGGTGCCGTTCGCCCCCTCGCTCGGCACGCTGATCGCCCTGCGCGCGATCCAGGGCGCGGCACTGGCCGGGCTGCCCGCCTCCGCGATGGCCTTCCTCGCGGAGGAGGTCCGGCCCAAGGCGCTGGTCGCCGCGATCGGCCTGTTCGTGGCGGGCAACAGCATCGGCGGCATGAGCGGCCGCATCCTGACCGGCTGGGTCGCCCAGGCCTGGGGCTGGCGGGTCTCGCTCGGCGCGGTCGGCCTGCTGGCGGTGGGGTGCGCGGTCGCCTTCCACCTGCTGATGCCCCGGGCACGGCACTTCGTCCCGGGCTCGCTGAACCCGAAGGCGCTGGCGAGGACGGTGGGCGGGCACCTGGCCGATCCGCTGCTGCGTCGGCTGTTCCTCATCGGCGGGCTCTTCATGACGGTGTTCGGCGCCGTCTACACGGCGATCGGCTACCGCTTGGTGGCGGCACCGTTCAACCTCCCGCAGGGAGTGGTCGGTTCGATCTTCCTCGTCTACCTGGTCGGTACGGTCTCCTCGGCGGCGGCGGGACGCCTGGTCGGCCGGCTCGGCCGCCGGGGCGCGCTCTACCTCGCCGTCTCCACCACGGCCGCCGGGCTTCTGCTCTCGCTCGCCGACCGGTTGGCCGCGGTGCTGCTGGGCCTGGTCCTGATCACCGCCGGCTTCTTCGCGGGCCACGCGGTCGCCTCCTCCTCCGTGAGCCGTACGGCCACCACCGGGCGCGCCCAGGCGTCGGCGCTCTACCAGTCCGCGTACTACCTCGGCTCCAGCGTGGGCGGCACGCTCGGCGCAGTCGCCTTCCACGCGGGCGGCTGGACCGGCACCGCCGGGCTCGGACTCCTCGCGGTGGCCGGCGTCGTCTCCGTGACGCTCTACGGGTCGCGGTGCGCGCGGATCGAACGGAAGGCGCACCCGCAGCACGCCGGGATGGCCGTCGCGCGCTGAACCGGGGCCCCGGGAAGAGCCGTTGCCGTAACGAACCGTCCACCCGGGCAACCCCGGCTCCCCTTCGCTCGTCTTGCAGGTGACCAACGTGTTGGTGACGAAGGGGAGTCGGCGCACATGGACGGAACACAGGCATCCAGAACCACGGCAACCACAGCAACCACGAGAACCCCGGCCGTACCGGTCGCACCACGGCGGACCCGGCTGCGGCGCGTGGGGGCGCTCTCGGTCGCCGGGCTGGTGGCCGCCCCCGCGCTGGTGCTCACGACGGGAACGGCCGCCGAGGCCGCCTCCTGCACCACGTCGAAGGGGCCGTACCAGAAGCAGGTCGAGAAGTTCCTCGGGCGGCCGGTCGACGGCAAGCAGTCCACGACCGACTGCAAGGCGATCCAGAAGTTCCAGAAGACGCACGGGATCACGCCCACCATCGGCTACGCCGGCCCCCTCACCTGGCGCACGATGAACACCATGCTGGCCCAGAAGGCGGCGGGGAAGAACCCGAACAAGGCGCGGAAGTGCCCCACCAACAAGGGGCGCATCGCCTGCGTGGATCTCACGCGCCAGCTCAGCTGGATCCAGGACGGAGCGAAGCTCGTCTACGGGCCGGTACCCGTGCGGACCGGCCGTGACGGTGCCGAGACGCGTACCGGCGCCAAGAAGATCTACTGGCGGCATTCCCACCACTGGTCGACGATCTACCACGTGTGGATGCCGTACTCGCAGTTCTTCGACGGCGGTCAGGCCTTCCACTCGGTCACCAAGTCCATGTGGAACCCGCCCGGGTCGGGCGGTTGCGTCAACATGCGGCCCGTCGACGCGAAGGCATACTGGAACCTGCTGAGGAACGGCGACGACGTCCAGGTGTACGGGCGCAAGCCCGGGACCTGAGCGGTTGTGCGCTTCCGGCCCGCTTGTCGGTGCGCTGCGGTAGCTTCCTGACGACGGAGCGGTGTCACAGCGCGACAGGGGTAGAGCGATGAGTGATCTCGACGTGGCGGAGAGCACGGCCGGGGACGCGGAGGCCAGGGGCGAGGCGGCGGCCGGCAGTGTCGAAAGCCGCCTGGAGGGACACCGGGTCGAGCTGACCGGGTACTGCTACCGGATGCTCGGCTCGGCGTTCGAGGCCGAGGACGCGGTCCAGGACACCATGGTGCGCGCCTGGCGCAACTTCGAGAAGTTCGAGGGGCGTTCGTCGCTGCGCTCGTGGCTGTACCGGATCGCGACCAACGTCTGTCTGGACATGCTGACGGCGGGCAACAAGCGGGCCCGCCCCGTCGATCTGTCGGGGCCCACCCCGCTCGCGCAGGCCGCTCTCAACCCGCTGCCGGAGAACACCTGGCTGGAGCCGATGCCGGACGGCCGCGTCCTCCCCTCCCCCGCCGACCCGGCGGAGGCGGCCGTGGCGCGCGAATCGGTGCGCCTGGCGTTCGTGGCGGCTCTCCAGCACCTGCCGCCCAAGCAGCGGGTGGTGCTGATCCTGCGTGAGGTCCTCGCGTGGAAGGCGTCCGAGGTCGCCGAGCTCCTCGACACCTCCGTCGCCTCGGTGAACAGCGCCCTCCAACGGGCCCGCGCCACCCTGAGCGAGGCGGGGGAACGCGGTCCGGACACCGCCGACCCGCTCGACGAGGAGCAGCGCAGACTGCTGGAGCGGTACGTCGCCGCCTTCGAGGGGTACGACATGAAGGCGCTCACCGCGCTCCTCCACGAGGACGCCGTGATGACCATGCCGCCGTTCGACCTCTGGCTCCAGGGGCACGACGACATCACCGGCTTCATGCTCTCCTTCGGCGCGAGCTGTGCGGGCTCCCGGCTGGTGGCCACCGCCGCCAACGGCACCCCTGCCTTCGCCCACTACAAGCCGGACCCGGACGGGGCGGGCTTCGTGCCGTGGGCGGTGCAGATCATCGACATCCAGGACGGTGCCATCACGGCGATGCACTGCTTCCTCGACACCCAGCGCTGGTTCCCGCTCTTCGGGCTGCCGGACCGCCTGGACGCCGACGGGAAGTAGGCCGCGCGCCTCGGGGCCCCACAGGCCCTCAGCGTCCGTCGGCGAGTCCCGGCAGGTCCATCAGGTCGGCCAGCCCCACCAGGTCCAGCAGGGTGCGCAGTTCGGGCGGTACGTTGCGCAGGCGCAGCGCACCGCCGTCCGCCCGGCGGGCGGTGAGGGAGAGCCGGGCCACCGCCTCCACGGCGGTGAGGTCGGGGCGGACCACTCCCGCCAGGTCGCACACGGCCGGGGCGGCGGGGCGGCCGGGGGCGGCCAGGAGGCGTTCCAGCTCGGCGCAGAGCTCCGGCACCCGGGCGCGGGTGATCCGGCCGACGACGACGAGGGTGACCGGGGGCACGGTCTTCGGGGGCGTGGTCTTGGGGGGCGTGGCTTCCACACCGTTGAGACCGCGCCCGGCCCCGTAACTCATCGGTGTACGGCAAACCCCGCCCCCACCTGCGAGGACGGCGGCCGGCACGGAGCGTTCCGCCCCCGCCGACCGCCGTACCGCCTTACGCGATGCGCTCGCGCACCACCGGCGGGGCGGTGAAGTCCGTGCCGGCCGGAGCGATCTCCCAGGCGCCGGGCAGCGCGTCGAGGGCGTAGGAGAACTTCTCCGGGGTGTCGGTGTGCAGGGTCAGCAGCGGCTGGCCCGCGGTGACCGTCTCACCGGGCTTGGCGTGCAGCTCGACGCCGGCTCCCGCCTGCACCGCGTCCTCCTTGCGGGCGCGGCCCGCGCCGAGGCGCCAGGCGGCGACGCCGATGTCGTACGCGTCGAGCCGGGTCAGCACACCGGAGGCCGGGGCGGTGACGACGTGGCGCTCGCGGGCGACCGGGAGGGCCGCGTCCGGGTCGCCGCCCTGGGCGGAGATCATGCGGCGCCAGACGTCCATCGCGGAGCCGTCGGCGAGCGCCTTCCCGGGGTCGGCGTCCTTGAGGCCCGCCGCGTCCAGCATCTCGCGGGCGAGGGCCAGGGTCAGCTCGACGACGTCCCGGGGGCCGCCGCCGGCGAGTACCTCGACGGACTCCCGTACCTCCAGGGCGTTGCCCGCCGTGAGGCCGAGGGGGGTGGACATGTCGGTGAGGAGGGCGACCGTGCGCACCCCGCTGTCGGTGCCGAGGGCGACCATGGTGGAGGCCAGTTCGCGGGCGTCCTCGATGGTCTTCATGAAGGCGCCGCTGCCGACCTTGACGTCGAGGACGAGTGCCCCGGTGCCCTCGGCGATCTTCTTCGACATGATCGAGCTGGCGATCAGCGGGATCGCCTCGACGGTGCCGGTGACGTCGCGGAGCGCGTAGAGCTTCTTGTCGGCGGGGGCGAGGCCGTCGCCGGCCGCGCAGATGACGGCTCCCGTGGTGTCGAGGACGCTGAGCATCTCCTCGGTGGAGAGGTGGGCACGCCAGCCGGGGATGGACTCCAGCTTGTCCAGGGTGCCGCCGGTGTGGCCGAGGCCCCGGCCGCTGAGCTGCGGGACGGCCGCGCCGCAGGCGGCGACCAGCGGGGCGAGCGGCAACGTGATCTTGTCGCCGACGCCGCCGGTGGAGTGCTTGTCGGTAGTGGGGCGGGAGAGCGCCGCGAAGTTCATCCGCTCACCGGAGGCGATCATCGCGGCGGTCCAGCGGGCGATCTCCGTACGGTTCATGCCGTTCAGCAGGATCGCCATGGCCAGGGCGGACATCTGCTCGTCCGCGACCTCGCCGCGGGTGTACGCGTCGATGACCCAGTCGATCTGTTCGGGGGTCAGTTCGCCGCGGTCCCGCTTGGTGCGGATGACGGAGATGGCGTCCATGGGATTCCTTCCGGCAGGGGAGCTCGATCATGAGGGTGCGGGTCGCGCCGGGCAAGAGGGCGGACGCGCCCGACTCTACGCGCATAGAGGAGGGGCAAGGGGGTGGCCCTCCCGACGCGCGGGAGGGCCACCGGAGGTGCGGTACTACCCGAGGTGCTGGGGCCCGAATGCCTGGGGCAGCATCTCGTCGAGGGTGCGCAGCCCGTCCGGGGTCTCCAGGACGAGGTCCGGCCCCCCGAACTCGTACAGCAGCTGACGGCAGCGGCCGCACGGCACCAGGACCTCGCCCGCCCCGTCCACGCAGGTGAAGTGGGTGAGCCGGCCACCGCCGGTGGCCGCGAGCTCGGAGATCAGCCCGCACTCGGCGCAGAGGCCGATTCCGTACGAGGCGTTCTCGACGTTGCAGCCGGCGACGGTGCGGCCGTCGTCGACCAGGGCGGCGGCGCCGACCGGGTAACCGGAGTACGGGGCGTACGCCCGGGACATCGCGTCCCGGGCCACCTTCCGCAGCCCTTCCCAGTCGGGCGCCTGGGGGGTCGTCACGACCCCTGGCCCTTGAAGTACGGCACACCGTCCGCCTTGGGCATCCGCAGCCGCTGCGCGGAGAGCGCGAGGACCAGCAGCGTCGCCACGTACGGGGCGGCGTCCACGAACTGGCTGGGCACCTCGTCGGTGAGCGCGTACCAGACGAAGAGCAGCGCCGCGAAGACCGCCGAGACGGCCGCGCCGACCCAACGGCGCCGGACGAGCTGCCAGATCACGGCGGCGACCAGCAGGATCGCCAGGAAGAGCAGCACCGCGTGGACGTTCTCGGCACCACCGCGCAGCTTCAGGCTGTCGGTGAAGCCGAAGAGGCCGGCGCCGAGCGCCATGCCGCCGGGCATCCAGTTGCCGAAGATCATCGCGGCGAGACCGATGTAACCGCGCCCGCCGGTCTGGCCCTCCTGGTAGATGCCCGTGGAGACGATCGCGAGGAAGGCGCCCGCGAGGCCGGCGAGACCGCCGGAGATGGCGACGGCGATGTACTTGTACGTGTAGACGTTGACGCCGAGCGACTCGGCCGCCACCGGGTTCTCACCGCAGGAGCGGAGCCGCAGGCCGAAGGCGGTGCGCCAGAGCAGCCACCAGGTGGCGGGGATCAGCGCGATCGCCACCACGGTCAGCAGCGAGAGGTGGGTGACCACACCGCCGATGATGCCCGCGAGATCGGAGACGAAGAACCAGTGGTGGGCCTGGAGGTCGGCCATCCAGTCCGAGAGCCCGGGAACCGTGATGTCGGTGATCTCGCCGATGCGGGGCGACTGCTTGGAGGAGCCGCCCTCCGCCTCGGCGAAGGTGTAGTTCGACAGGTAGCGGGTCACGCCCACGGCGAGGATGTTGATCGCCACACCGGAGACGATGTGGTTGACCTTGAACGTCACGGTCATCACGGCGTGCAGCAGGCCGCCGAGGGCGCCGCCCACGATGCCCATCAGGACACCGGTCCACGGGCCCCACTGGTAACCGGCCCAGGCGCCGAACCAGGTGCCGAGGATCATCATGCCTTCGAGGCCGATGTTGACGACACCGGCGCGTTCGGCCCACAGGCCGCCGAGTCCGGCGAGGCCGATCGGGACGGCGAGCTGGAGCGCGCCGGACACCTGGCCGATGGAGGTCAGGTCGTTCGCTCCGCTGATGACGCGGGTCAGCGAAAACAGCGCCAGACCGGCCGCGGCGATCAGAAGGACGACCGGCAGGCTCAGCCTGCGCCGGCCGCCGCCCTTCCCGGGCGCGGTGGTGGCGGTGGACGTCGTCGGGACGGTGCTCATGCCGCTGCTCCCTCACGGTTCTCGCGGGCCTGGGCGGCGAGTTCCTCGCCGACCTTCTGCTGCTGTCGGCGGAGCCCGTACTGGCGGACAAGTTCGTAGGAGACGACGACGGAGATCACGATCAGTCCCTGCATGATCATGGCGATTTCCTGCGGGTACCCGTACTGGTCCAGGGAGGCCGAGGTCTTCTCCAGGAACGACATCAGCAGGGCCGCGAAGAACATGCCGACCGGGTTGTTGCGGCCGAGCAGGGCGACGGTGATCCCCATGAAGCCGACCCCGGCGGGGAAGCTGAGGTTGTACGTGTGGCTCTGGCCGAGCAGGATCGGCATGCCGACCAGACCGGCGACCGCGCCGGAGATCAGCATCGCCGTCAGGACCATCCGCTTGGCGTCCACACCGCTGGCCCGGGCGGCGCTCTCGCTGGCGCCGGTGGCGCGCAGGTCGAAGCCGAAGCGGGTGCGGCCCAGGGTGAACCAGTAGACGACGCCGAGGGCGAAGGCGACGAAGGTGAAGCCGTAGATCGTGCCGCCGTCTCCGGCGTCCAGACCGGGGAACCAGCCGGAGGAGGCGATCTCGCCGGTGTTGAGGTCGTTGGAACCCGTCGGCTGGACACCGAAGTTGTCCGTCAGGATCAGCCAGGCGATCAGGCTGGTCGCGATGGCGTTGAGCATGATCGTCGAGACGACCTCGCTGACGCCCCGGAGGGTCTTGAGCAGGCCGGCGATGCCGGACCAGAACGCGCCGACCGCCATCGCGGTGACCAGGATCAGCAGGATGTGCAGCGGGCCCGGCAGGCTCACGGAGGCGCCGACCACGGCGGCGATCATCGCGGCGAGCCGGTACTGACCGTCGACGCCGATGTTGAACAGGTTCATCCTGAACCCGACCGCGACGGCGAGCGCGGCGAGGTAGTAGGTGCCGGTCTGGTTGACGATCAGCACCTGTACGTCGACGTACTGGGCGTTCTCGAACATCAGCCGGAACGGCTCGAAGGGGCTGTTGCCGGAGAGCAGCAGCACCACCGCGGTGAGCAGGAACGCCACCACCAGGGCGAGCGCCGGACCGGCGACGCCCAGGAGCAGCCGGTCCCTGTCGAACTTCTTCATCGGCTCTCACCGTTCTCGTCGTGCGCGATGGTGTCGTCGTGCGCGATGTGGCCGGAGGCCGCGCCGGTCATGGCGGTGCCCAGCTCCTCCGGTGTGATGCTCGCCGGGTCGGCGTCCGCGACCAGCCGGCCCCGGTACATGACGCGCAACGTGTCGGACAGGCCGATCAGCTCGTCCAGGTCGGCCGAGATGAGCAGCACCGCGAGGCCCTCGCGGCGCGCTTCGCGGATCTGGTCCCAGATCTGCGCCTGCGCGCCGACGTCCACACCCCGGGTGGGGTGGGCGGCGATCAGCAGCTTCGGCCGGTGGCTCATCTCGCGGCCGACGATCAGCTTCTGCTGGTTGCCGCCGGAGAGGGAGGCCGCGGTGACGTCGATCCCGGGGGTGCGGACGTCGTACTCGCGCACGATCCGCTCGGTGTCGGCGCGGGCCGCCTTCAGGTCGAGGAACACGCCCCGGCTGTTGGGCCGCTCGGTGACGTGACCGAGAATGCGGTTCTCCCAGAGCGGGGACTCCAGCAGCAGGCCGTGGCGGTGCCGGTCCTCGGGGATGACACCGAGGCCGCCCTCGCGGCGCTTGCGGGTGGAGGCGTGCGAGATGTCGGCGCCGTCCAGGGTGATGGTGCCGCCGTCCGGGTCGCGCAGACCGGTGAGCGCCTCGATCAGCTCGCTCTGGCCGTTGCCCTCGACCCCGGCGATGCCCAGGACCTCGCCCTTGTGGATGGTGAAGCCGATGCCGTCGAGGACCTCACGGATCACGCCGTCGGAGTCGGTCGCGGTGAGCCGCAGCGCGTCGACGGTGAGCATGGGTACGTCGGTGACGGTCGACTCGCGGGTCTCCGGCGAGGGCAGCTCGCTGCCCACCATCAGCTCGGCGAGCTGCTTGGTGGTCGCGGTGCGCGGGTCGGCGGTGCCGACGGTGGTGCCCCGGCGGATGACGGTGATCTCGTCGGCCACGGAGAGCACTTCACCGAGCTTGTGCGAGATGAAGATGACGGTCAGGCCCTCGGCCTTGAGCTCGCGGAGGTTGTCGAAGAGCGCGTCGACCTCCTGCGGGACGAGCACCGCGGTGGGCTCGTCGAGGATGAGGGTGCGGGCGCCGCGGTAGAGGACCTTGAGGATCTCCACCCGCTGGCGGTCGGCGACGCCGAGTTCCTCGACGAGGACGTCGGGGCGGACGCTGAGACCGTAGGCGTCCGAGATCTCCTGGATCTTCTTCCGGGCTCCGCCGCCGATGCCGTGCAGCTTCTCCGCGCCGAGGACGACGTTCTCCAGGACGGAGAGGTTGTCGGCGAGCATGAAGTGCTGGTGGACCATGCCCACCCCGCGCGCGATGGCGTCGGCGGGGCCGGCGAAGGTGACGGTCTCACCGTCGATCGCGATGGTGCCCTCGTCCGGCTTCTGCATGCCGTAGAGGATCTTCATCAGGGTCGACTTGCCGGCGCCGTTCTCGCCGATGAGCGCGTGCACGGTGCCCTTGGCGACGGTGATGTCGATGTCGTGGTTGGCGACGACGCCGGGGAAACGCTTGGTGATGCCGCGGATTTCTACGGCAGGAGGGCTGGACGCGTTGATGACGCACTCTCCTTGGCGGGAAAGGAGCGGAGCACGGCTGCCGGGGATGGGGGCCGTACGGAGCAGGGGCCTGGGCGAAGCTACCGCGCCCGAGGGTGCTCCAGGGTCTGTGTCGAGTTCTGGGCCGGATCAGCGAGCGGCGTCATGCGGCTTCGTGTCCAAGGCGGAGGAGGGAGCGAGGGCGGAGTCCTCGCGACCGACGACAACGCCGGAGACGGAGCCGCAAGGCGGCGCGAGCCCGGCCCGGAACTCGATACAGGCCCTGCACGCGTAGCGTTGCCGAATAGAAAGATCCGGACGGCGGAGGGCGATCCGGGGGCCGGGGAGGTGGGCGTGGGCCGTTCTCCCCGGTCCCGGAATCATAAGGTTCCGCGTCCGGGTACGTCTCACCACATCCGCGACGGGCAGCGACGTCCGCCGCCCGTCGCGGGTGGGGTCGTTACGGGGCGGTCTTGACCGTGATCGTGCCGGCGATGATGGCGGCCTTCGCCTTGTCGATCGCGGTGGCGACGTCCGTCATCGCGGTGAAGGCCGGGTTGGAGGTCGCGAGGCCCACACCGTCCGCGTCCAGGCCGGCGCGGATCTCACCGGTCTCCGGCTTGCCGTCCTTGACCGACTTGATCAGGTTGAAGACCGAGCCGGCGACGTCCTTGGTGACCGACGTCAGGATGTGGTCCTTGTAGTCGGCGAGGCCCGCCTGGTTGTACTGGTCGGAGTCGACGCCGATGGCCCACTTGTTGGCCTTGGCGGTGACCTCGATCGCACCGGAGCCCGCGAGACCGGCGGCGGAGTAGATCACGTCGGCGCCGGCGTCGAGCTGGCCCTGCGCGGCGGCCTTGCCGAGGTCGGGCTTGGAGAAGCCCGTGAAGTCCGGCGGCTGGGTCAGGTACTGGACCTTGACGTTGACGCCCGCCTTGGTGTCCTTGACGCCCTGGACGTAACCGGCCTCGAACTTCTTGATCAGCGGGGTCTCGACACCACCGATGAAGCCGACCGTGTTGGTCTTGGTGACCTTCGCGGCGGCGACGCCGGCGAGGTAGGAGCCCTGCTCCTCGCTGAAGACCAGGTTCGCGGTGTTCTTGGTGGGCTTCGAGCTGTCGTCGATGATCCCGAACGTGGTGTTCGGGAACTTCGCGGCGACCTCGGCGACGGCGTTGGCGTAGACGAAGCCGACACCGATGACCGGGTTGTTGCCGCCGCGCGCGAGCTCGGTCAGGCGCTGGATCTTGTCCGCGTCGCTCTCGCCCTCGGAGGGCTCGGCCTCGACGCCCTTGAAGCCGAGCTCCTTCGTGGCCTTCTCCAGGCCCGCGTAGGCGGCGTCGTTGAACGACTGGTCGCCGCGGCCACCGATGTCGTAGGCGAGGGCGGCCTTACCGCTCTTGGACGAGCTGCTGCTGCTGTCGCTGCTGCTGCTGCCCTCGGAGGACGTCTTACCGCCACAAGCCGTGACAGACAGCGCGAAAGCCGCGGACGTAATGCCCACGGTGGCGATCCTGGTGATCCGGCGCACTGGGAGGCTCCTTAAAAACCTGACCGAAAGCGCCACTTCGGCGCTGGGTTCGCCGCGATCGTAACGCGCGTAGATGTCAGTTAAAGACACGTTCACCAGTCGTTATCGGATCGTCGTGAAGAGGATCGGTCACATCGTGCCACCTGACACTCCGGCATATTTCGGACGGATGGCCTCCACCCCGTACGCGGACGGGCCTCCGCCGGGTTCCGCCGCCCCCTGACGTCCGCCAGGGCGGACATCAGGGGGCAACACGCTCGAAAAGGGGAGGCGACAGAGGTGTGACCCGGACCTCGTGTCCGCGGCCCTCATGCCCTCGGGCGGCACCCCACGAGCACTACCTCGCGCCGTTGAGCAGGGCGGCGGCGGTGAACAGCTCGACACCGACGGTGATGGCTTCCTCGTCCACGTCGAAGTCGCCGCGGTGCAGGTCGAGCCCCCGGGTGTCGCCGTGCGCCCGGACACCGAGGCGGGCCATGGCGCCCGGCACGTGCTCCAGGTACCAGGAGAAGTCCTCGCCGCCGAGGCTCTGCTCGGTGTCCTCGATCGCGTACGGTCCGCGGCGCTCGGTCATCGCGGCGTCGAGGAGCCCGATGGAGGCCGCGTCGTTGACGACGGGCGGCACGCCCCGGACGTAGTTGATGACCGTCTTGGCGCCGTGCGTGGTCGCGACCTCGTCGACGGCCGCGTGCACCAGGTCGGGGGCGTCCCGCCAGGCGTTCAGGTCGAGGCAACGGACCGTGCCGGACATCTCCGCGTGCTGCGGGATCACGTTGCAGGTGTGGCCGGTGTGCAGCCGGCCCCAGGTCACGGCGAGGCCGGAGCGCGCATCCACCCGGCGGGCGAGCAGTGCGGGCACGTCGACGGCGACGCGGGCGGCGGCGGTGACCAGATCCGTGGTGAGGTGCGGGCGCGCGGTGTGACCGCCCGGGCCGTCAAGGGTGACTTCCAGCCGGTCGCAGGCGGAGGTGATGGCCCCGACCCGCAGCCCGATCTTGCCCACGTCCACCTTGGGGTCGCAGTGCACGCCGACGATCCGGCCGACGCCCTCCAGGACCCCGGACTCGATGGCGTCGGGGGCACCGCCGGGCAGCACCTCCTCGGCGGGCTGGAAGATCAGCCGGACGGCGTGCGGGAGCTCGCCCCTGCGGTCGAGCTCGGCAAGGACCAGCCCCGCGCCGAGCACCGTGGTGGTGTGCACGTCGTGGCCGCAGGCGTGCGCGCGGTCGGGGACGGTGGAGCGGTAGGGAACGCCCGCCTTGACGTCCGGGATGGGCAGCGCGTCGATGTCCGCGCGCAACGCCAGCATCGGCGTCTCGCCGTCCCACTGCCCCACGTCGCACATGAGGCCCGTACCGGTGGAGAGCACCCGGGGGGTGAGCCCGGCCTGCTCCAGCCGGGCCTTGATGGCGGCGGTGGTGCGGAACTCCTGGTTGCCGAGTTCGGGGTGCATGTGGAGATCGCGGCGGAAGGCGATCAGCTCGGCCCGGAGCTCTTCGGAGAGGGTGCCGGGCAGTGAGGCCGCCCGGGCCGGTGAGCCACCGGCCGGTTCACCGTCGGCGTGGACGAGGGACGCGCGGGACTTCAACTGGTTCACCCATCGAAGGGTATGCCTACGGACCCTCCGATCGGACATGGATCAACAAAACTTCAGCACCTCGGATGAAGATGAAACGGTGCGGAAACGTGTGGGGCACAGGCGTGTTGGGTAGACTGCGCCGTTTTTCCCGCCTCCGCCGGACGGGTGGGACGGTCCGGCCCGGACGGCGTACGGAGAAGCGGGCGCGCGCCCGTACGGGAAACGGCGTACGCGGCCCGGGCCGCGTACGCCGTGGAAGTGGATCTCCCTGACCCGAACCCCGACCGGAGCCCCGGCCGCACCCCCGGCCGGGGCACGCGGTTCAGGGCTGTCCAGGGCTGTTCAGCGCAGTTCAGGCTGCCGCTCAGGGCCCCGCGGGCGGCGCCAGGGGGGCGAAGGCCAGCCGGTGCACGTCCCGGGCGGTCTCGGTGACACCCGCGAGGAACCCCTGCGCACGGGCGGACGCCGTGGCCCGCAGCCACTCGGGGTCGATGTCGCAGACCGCGACCTTGACGCCGGTTCCCGCCAGCGCGAGGGGCAGCGTGTGCACCACGGTGGAGGGGAAGCTCAGCACCGTACGGCCGATGGGGCCGCGCCGGGCGATGAGCTCCAGCGGCAGGTCCGGACGGACGATCTCCAGACCGGTGGCGGATTCCAGGGCGTGGAGCTTGGCGGTCGCCTCACGGCGGTGCGCGAAGTAGCGGGTGGCGCCGTGCGTACGGGCGAGGGCCGCCACCGCCTCCTGGTACGGCACCGCGTCGACCACGCCCGTCTCCACCAGGGAGGTGCCGACGATGTCGGCGCCCTTGGTGAGACGGGGCGGGCCGAAGCGGGCGCGGGTCCAGGAGAAGGTGTTGGCGGTGACCTCGACCCCCTCGGGGGCGTCCACCGGCATCGCGGTGAACACCTCGACGCGGTGCCGCGCCGACGGGGTGAACCGGCGGCGCGCGGAGGCGGTGACCGGCGCGAGCAGCAGCTCGCGCGGTCCCTTGTTCCCCTTGCGGTGCCAGCGCACCAGCCGCTCGCCGCGGGCGAGCTGCGCCACGAACTCCATCGTGGCGGTGCCGTCGTCGACCACGGTGAGGTGCCCCGTCCGCACGATGCTCAGCAGGAGCTGGACGTAGCGCGAGAACGGGTCGCCGATCACGACGTGGTCGGCCTTGCGCACCAGCGCCACCAAGGCGCGCAGCGTCTTGACCGGAGTGCCCTGTTCGCCGCGCGCCTCCTGCCAGCGCACGGTGATGCCCTCGTCGCGGGCCAGGTCGGCCATCCTGCGCAGCTGACCGCGTGACATCGGGTCGACCGGGGGGAGGACGACGACCGTGGTGGCGGCCGGCGCCTCCTCCCCCTTTGCGTGGGTCCACTCCAGGACGTTCAGGAGCTGGACCGGACTCTCGACGAAGGCGAGGTTCACCGGAGGTCGTCTCAGACCGCGGCCGGCACGGCGGCCGTCGCGCTCTCGGTCTCGGCGACGATGCCCGCGACGCGGCGCAGCTTCTTCATCGGGCCGAGCTCCGACTCGTAGACCTTCTTGACGCCGTCACCGAGGGATGCCTCGATGGTGCGGATGTCGCGGACGAGGCGGGTCAGGCCCTGCGGCTCGACGGACGCGGCCTGGTCGGAGCCCCACATGGCGCGGTCCAGGGTGATGTGGCGCTCGACGAACGTGGCGCCCAGCGCGACGGCGGCCAGCGTGGTCTGGAGACCGGTCTCGTGGCCGCTGTAGCCGATCGGGACGTTCGGGTACTCGGCCTGCAGGGTGTTGATGACGCGGAGGTTGAGCTCCTCGGCCTGCGCCGGGTACGTCGACGTGGCGTGGCACATGAGGATGTTGTCGCTGCCGAGGACCTCGACCGCGTGGCGGATCTGCTTCGGGGTCGACATGCCGGTGGAGAGGATGACGGTGCGGCCGGTGGCGCGCAGGGCGCGGAGCAGCTCGTCGTCGGTGAGGGAGGCGGAGGCGACCTTGTGGGCCGGGACGTCGAACTTCTCCAGGAAGGCGACGGCCTCGGTGTCCCACGGGGAGGCGAACCAGTCGATGCCGCGCTTGGCGCAGTGCTCGGCGATGGTGCGGTACTCGTCCTCGCCGAACTCGACGCGGTGGCGGTAGTCGATGTACGTCATCCGGCCCCAGGGGGTGTCGCGCTCGATGTCCCACTGGTCGCGCGGGGTGCAGATCTCCGGGGTGCGCTTCTGGAACTTGACGGCGTCGCAGCCGGCGTCGGCGGCGACGTCGATCAGGGCGAGGGCGTTGTCCAGCTCACCGTTGTGGTTGATGCCGATCTCGCCGGTGATGTACACGGGCCGGCCGGGACCGGCGGTGCGGGTGCCGAAGCTGCGCAGACGGGAGTCGCTCATGATGAGGGTGTTCCTTACTTGGTGGTGATCGTGGGGGTGTTGACAGCGGGGGTGGTGCTCGGGGAGCTGGTGCTCGGGGAGGTCCGGGCCAAAGGTGCGCCGGCCCGGGTGTGGGTCAGTTCGGGGCCCAGGAGCCAGCCCGCGATCTCGCGGACGGCTCCCTGGCCGCCGGGGGTCCGGGTGACCGCGCGCGCCGCGGTGCGCACCGAGTCGTGGGCGCTCGCGACCGCGACGGGCCAGCCGGCCAGCGCGAAGCAGGCCAGGTCGTTGACGTCGTTGCCCGCGTAGAGGACCCGGTCGGGGCTGATGCCCCGCTCGTCGCACCACTGCTTGAGCGCCAGGTCCTTGCGGTCGATGCCGTGCAGCACGGGGACCTGGAGCTTGCGGGCGCGGGCCGCGACCACCGGGTTCTGCTCGGTCGACAGGATGAGGACGTCCAGGCCGGCGCGGCGCATGGCCGCGATGCCGAGGCCGTCGCCGCGGTGGACGGAGACCGTCTCGTGGCCGTCCTGGTCGATCATGACCCGGTCGTCGGTCTGGGTGCCGTCGAAGTCGAGCACGACGGCGTCCACGTCCGCGAGGGTCGGCAGCGGTGACGGGTCCAGCAGCGGGGCGAGCGCGCGGGCGCGGGCCAGTTCGTGCGGGTCGTCGATCTCCAGCACCCGGGCCGGGTCCGTGCGGACCAGGGCGGTGTGGCCGAAGAAGCGGTGGCGGTGGGTGCGGAAGCCGGCCACGTCCATGGCGTACGCGGCTCCGGTCTCCAGCAGGTCCTGCGGACGGTCCTGGCGGCGGGGGCGGACGGCCTTGTCGTGGTTGACGCCGTAGGCGGTCTCTTCGAACGCTTCCCCGTCGCGCCAGACGAAGCCGTGGAACGGGGCGACGGTGACGGCCGTGTCGGCGCCTTCACGGGCGACCGCGCGGGCCACCCCGTCGACGTCCTCGCGGGAGAGGAACGGGCTGGTGCACTGGACGAGCAGCACCACGTCGGCGGCGGCGCCGCGCATCGCCTCGTACGCGTCGAGCGCGTGGAGCACGGCCGCCTCGCTCGTCGCGGTGTCCCCCGCGATCTCTGCGGGGCGCTGCACGACGTGCACCCGGCCGGTCGCCCCGGCCGACTCGCCGGCGGCCCGGGCTGCTTCGGCGATGGCGGCGTCGTCGGTGGTGACGACGACGTCCGTGACCTCGGAGGAGCCGAGGCAGGCGCGGACCGCGCGGGACACCAGGGGGACGCCGCCGACCTGCGCGAGGTTCTTGGCGGGGACGCCCTTGGATCCGCCCCGGGCGGGGATCACCGCGAGGACGGTGGGTGACGGCATGGATGCTCCTGAAGTGGTGGTCACAGTTCGCCCATCCGCCGGATCACGGGGGCGACGCGCTGGACGCCCTGCCGGTAGGCGCCGCGCGCCGCGTTGCGGACGGTCTCGCGCACCGCGCCCCTGATGCGGCCGTTGGCGACGGGGGCCGCCGCACCGGGCAGCGGGTGGCCGTCGGGGCCGAGGTGGTGGCGGGCGAGGATGCCGGGGAGGTATCCCGGTGCGGTGGCGGGGGTGTAGTAGGGGGCGAGCGGCGGCAGTTCGCCGGCCGCGAGCAGCGCGCCGACCCGGTCGCGCGCACCGTCGTAGGCGGTGGCGTACGTGCCGTCGGCGGCGACGCCCTGGCCCGCCAGCCACTCGGGGTCGGGGACGGGGTACAGGCCGTCGTCCAGCTGGTCCCAGGAGGTGATGAGACCGGAGCCGACGAAGTGGTGGTTGCCGAGCGTCTCGCGGACGCCGAGGTCGCTGAGGATCGCGGTCGGGATCGACCGGTGCAGTGATTCCAGCGCGGCGGTGGAGGAGACGGTGACGAGCAGGTCGGTGCGGTCGAGCACCTCGCCCATGTGCCCGTACACCAGCTGGAAGTTGGCGGGCAGTCCGCCGGGCAGCCGCTCCGCGAGCCGCTGGTAGGGCAGCTCCTCGATGTGCGTGGTGTGCTCGCCCGGCTTGGAGCGGAGCTTGAGCACCACCTCACGGTCGGGGTGCTTGCGGGCGTGCTCGACGAGCCGGCGCAGCAGGTACGTACGGTCCGCGCGGGACGCCGGTACGGAGGGCTGCGCGGCGAACACGACGGTGTCGCGGCCCTCCCGCGGCCGGTGCGGCTCCCCGCCGAGGAACGGCAGGGCCGCCTCGGTGACGGCGCTCGCGTCCGCGCCGACCCCTTCGTACACGGCGCGGAAACGCTCCGCGTCGTGGGCCGAGTTGGCGAGGACGACGTCCGCGCCGTGGCGGAGCAGCAGCCCGTCGGCGAGCTTCTCGTAGACGACCCCGACGTAGCCGGTGACGACGACCGGCCTGCGGGGCAGGTCGAGGGCGGCGAGGCCGTGCACCATCGCCTGGACGCCACCGCCGACGAGGGCGAGCACGACGACGTCGTACTCCTCCTCGCGCACGGTGTGCAGGAACTCGACGGCGGTGACCTCACGGACCCGTCCGGTGTCCACGCCGACGTCGCCGACCTCGGCGAGCTGGCGTGCGGTGGGCGTGGCCCGTCCGCGCAGCAGAAGTCCGCTGATCTCGACCGGGCGCTCCGTGACGGAGGCTTCACCCGCGGCGGTCAGTCGGCGCGCGGTGAGCGCACCCCATTTCCACCGGGTGTCGGAATCTGCGAGGACGGCCACCCGGAGCGCCGCGGAATGCGCGGGGGCTTCGGCGGGTTCGGCCGGGTCATTGGTACGAAGGGGCACGTCCTAGAAGGTAGGAAGCCATTTCATTGGAAGGCCCAACGGCCGGGCAACAGATGGTTAACAACAAGTCGACGCTTGGGGAGTGGGCTCCGAAAAGGTGCGAACTCCACTTCCCTGCGGGATCGTTCATGATTCCGCTGCATGGAGTTCACCCGGAGTACCCCCGACGGACAGGGCATGCGAAAGGCGCCCGTCTAGCGTGGTCCGCGTGGTCAAACTCTCCGTCATCGTGCCGTTCTTCAATGTCCGGGCCTACGCCTCCGACACACTCAGAAGTCTGCGGGCCAATGCCCGCGAGGATTTCGAGTTCGTCCTCGTCGACGACTGCTCGACGGACGGAACCGCGGATCTCCTGAGCCGTGCCGAACGGGAGATCGAGGGGGTGGTCGTTATTCGGCATGAACAGAACGCCGGTCTGGCCACGGCTCGCAACACCGGTCTGAACGCGGCCCGCGGTGAGTACATCGCTTTCCTCGACGGCGACGACTGGGTCGCTCCCGGCCACTACGCCGGCCTCCTCGCGCGGACCGAGGCGCTCGGCTGCCAGTTCGTGCGCACGGACCACGTCCAGGCCACCGGCACGGCCCGCACGGTGCGCCGCGTCCCGCACGGGCCGCGCGCTGAGGTGGGCGACCCCCGCGGCGCGATCCTGCCCGCGACCCGGACGACGTCGGTGGACTACGCGTTCGCCTGGGCCGGGCTCTACCGCCGGGATCTCCTGGACAAGGGGTTGCTGCACTTCACGGACGGTCTGCGCACCGCCGAGGACCGGCCGTGGATCTGGCGGCTGCACCGGGAGGCGGACTCCTTCGCCGTCGTCGGGACGCTGGGCCACTTCTACCGCCGGGGGGTCGCCTCCTCCCTCACCCAGATCGGTGACGAACGCCAACTGGACTTCGTCCGCGCGTACGACCAGTTGTTGTCCGAGACCGCGTCGGACCGCGACGCGGACGCCCTGCTGCCGAAGGCGGTACGGACGTACTGCGCCGTCATCGCCCACCACGTGGGAGCCATCGGCAGATTTGAACCCCCCGTGGCCCGCACCCTGAGATCGCTCAGCGCGACAGCGCTCAAGAACATGCCCCAGCCCGTCCTGGACGACGTCCTGGACACCATGGACACCGAACGTGCGGCCGTGCTGCGCAGGCTGCGCCGCCGTCCCGCCGGAATCAAGGAGGCGACCACCGCATGACCGTCCAGATCTTCGCCTCTTCGGGCGCGCACGGCACGGCCGTGGTCGCCGCCGCGGTCGACTCGGGCTGCTTCCGGGACGCGGAGCGCCGCATCCTGCTGCTCTGCGACACCGCGGCGGTCCCGGAGGCCACGCCGCTCCCCTCGACACTGCCGGGGTTCGCGGCGCTGCGCTCCCGCTTCGACGAGGTCCTGTCGTGGAACGACACCGTCTTTCCCCTGCACCCCGCCGCGTGGACGCCCCGGGCCGACGACGTGCCGCTGTGGGAACGGCATCTGCGCCGTGCCTGGGACCTCGGGGACGAGGAGGTCGAGCTGGTGCTGGAGTCCCCGCACGCCTCACCCGCCCACGCGATCGCCGAGATCTTCACGGACAGCCCGGTCACGGTGTACACGGACGGCCTGACCGGTTACGGGCCCACCGCCGGGAAGGTCGGCCCGCTGATCGGCACCCGGGTGCCGCAGGTGATCCACCCCGACCTGGTTCCCGGTCTGAGGCCGATGCTGCTGGCCGAGCACGGCGTGCCCTCCCGTCCGCTGCCCACCGCCGCCCTGCTGAAGGTCCACGCCGAACTGGCCGGTGCGCACCCGGGGTTCGCCGGCTCCCCGGGTGCCGCCCTGCTGCTCCTCCCCGAGCCGGAGACGCTTCCCCCCGACGGGGGACCGGAGCTCCTCCTGCGGATGGTGCGCGGCGCGGTCGCTCTCGGCCACACCCGTCTCGTCCTCCAGCCGCACCCCCGTACGCCGGCGTTCTCCGCCGGGGCGCTGAAGGCGGAGGCCACCCGTCTCGGTGCCGTACTGACCGTCCCGGCGTTCGAGGTGCCCGGCGCCCCCGTCCCGGCCGAGGTCCTCTTCGAGAGACTCCGTCCCGCGCTCGTCGTCGGCCTCTCCTCGGCCGCGCTGCTCAGCGCGTCGGTCCACTACGGCCTGCCGGTGGCCCGGACCGGCACCGGCACCCTGCTGGAGCGGCTCGCCCCCTACGAGAATCCCGCCAGGATTCCCGTGACGATCGTCGACGCGCTGCTGCCCGCCCTGGACGACGCCGCCGCCGTGCGCGACCAGACGCCGCCGACGGAGGAGACGGCGGCCGAGGCCCTCGACGGTCTGCTGGAGGCGGTCGGCTTCGCCATGCGTCCGCGCGTACGCCCGGACCTCCGTCCGGCCGCCGAGCGCTACCTCTCCACCCGGCTGGACACGCGGACCTGGCGCTACTTCAAACGCCGTCGCCTCGCGTCGCTCGCCCTCCCCGGTGTCGTGCCCAACCGTCTCGCCTTCGTCCGTCGCAGCCCGACGTTGCGGCGGGTGGCCCGCCGCGCGCGGGCCCTCGCGCGCCGCTGACCGGGCGACACGGGCGGGACACGGCGAGGTCCGGGGGCGGGAGGCGGGCGGGTGCCCGCCTCGTCGGAGCGTGCAGTCAGCCCAGCAGCCGCGTCAGGCCGAGGCGGGTCCACAGGAGCGCCGCGCCGAAGGAGACGGTCGCGGTGGCGGCGGTGACGGCGACAGCCAGCGCCGCCGCCGCCGGAAGGCCGAGATCGGTGTCGATCATGACATCGGTGAGGACGCCCAGGACCAGGACGTGGACCATGTACGCGCCGAACGAGGCGCCAGACAGCCGGGCCAGCGCGGGGCGCAGGCGCTCGGGGACGCCGACCCTCAGCAGCGAGAGCAGCACGGCCACGCTGAGCAGGGCGACCAGCACGCTGGCGTACGGGATCGCGTAGTGCACATCGTGCTGGTACCAGACGATCGCCGCCAGCGCCCCTGCGGCCGGGAGCAGCCACCAGAGCCGGAACCTGCCGAGCGTCCCGGCGGGCGTCGAGAGGAGCAGCGCGCCGAGGGCCGCGTAGATCAGCTGGTACGGGCCGAAGCCCCAGCCGAAGTGCGGCAGTTCGACGCCCGCGACCTTCGACACGTCACCGAACAGGGACGGGGCGGCCCCGAGCGCCAGGAGGGCGGCACCGAGGCCCCAGGGGCGCTTGCCCGCCTTCACCAGGGAGACGAAGGCGAGGAGCATGATCACCGGGATGTAGGCGTACAGGTACCAGAGGTGGTAGGCCGGGCGGACCGAGGCGAAGAGCGCGTGGAGTGCCAGGTCCCGGAGCGGGTCGGCATTGGTGCCGCGTGCCTTGCCCCAGGCGAGGTAGAGCACCGTCCACACGCCGAGCGGCACGACGATCCGTACGATCCGCTGCCACAGCTGCCTGCCGTCACGGACCGGTGCGCCGACGAGGACGACCCACCCCGCGATCGCGAAGAAGAGCGGTACCGCGAAGCGGCCGGCCGAGTCCCCCACCAGACCGGCCCAGTAGGTGCCGGGAGCGTTCGACGCCTCGCGGCCCGCGGCCTGCACGAACGCGGAACCCGTGTGACAGACGATCACACCGACGGAGCAGACCAGCCGGATCAGATCGATGTCGTAGCGGTGTTCGCGGCGCGGGCGGGCTTCGGAACCGGGCTGCGAGGGCTGCGCGGGGGCGGGCGCGCTGGGTGAGGAGACAGAGGAAGACATGGTTCAGGAAGACTATGAACGCGTGGGTGCGGGGTGAACTCCGATCGGGTGAACAGTCGCTACGTCCGGGTGGCGGCCGGGTGAAGGCCACGCGCGGCACCGTCGGTCCGGCGATGCCCGCGCCCGGCGGAGTCGGCCCCGCGGACGGCTCCCGGGGCACGGCGGGCCCGGAGTTCACCGTGGTGCCGGTGAACTCCGGAACCTGGGGAGCCGCCGTGCGCATGGATCATGGCGGTAGAGGTCCGGAAGGGTTCAGAGACCCAGGCTGACACGGGTACGCCGTACGGTTCGGCGCAGCCGGATCGCCGCTCCTCGGGGACCGCCGCCGGGAAGCGTGAGCTTCTGCAGGCGCCGCCGCTTGAAATAGTGCTGGGTACTGGCGTCGAGGTGCTCCCGCAGCCAGGACTCGGCCTCCGCGCGCAGCTCGGGATGGAGGTTCGCCTGCATGCAGTACCCGACCGTCCTCACCAGCGGACCGAGAGATTCCGGGGACGTGGACGGCAGTTCGGGAACGGGTCCGTCGCCCTGCTGGTCCAGGTCGGGCAGGAGGTGGTCGACGATCGTCAGCGGAATGCGGTTGCTGTTCTCGTACGGGGCGATGCGGTCCAGGACGAGTCCGGTGCCGACCCGGGCGACGGGAATGCCGTAGTACACCGCGGCCGTGAAGAGCGCGGTCGAGAAGCAGCCGACCACGAGCGTGGGCGAGCACCGCTCGTAGAGGGTCTCGGCGAGCAGCGGGCTGTCGAACGTGGTCAGCTGCACGCCGAGTTCGGCGGCGGCCTCGTCCAGTGCCCGGGAGTAGGCGGCCGGGGCGGTGGGGTGCGGCTTGAAGACGATGGAGGTGTGGCCCGCCCGCACCGCGCCGCGCAGCATGCGGATGTGCAGTTCCTCCTCCTCCTCGGGAGTGAGGATGCTCAGGGCCGCGAGGTACTGCCCCAGCAGGATGGCGGTGGGCGTTTCCGTGCCGAGGGCGGCGAGTTGCCGGTCGCCGTCCGCCGCCCGGCCGATCTCGCCGAGCACCTTGCGGAAGGCGTCGTTGGGCACGAGTTCCGGCTCGACCCCGAACTCCGACAGGAGAAGGGGGCGCAGCCCCGGTACGAGGTCCAGGTGGAGCACGCGCCGGACGCGGCAGGCGATGGAGCGCGGCAGCCTGTTGCGGGTCGGGCCGTAGCTCATCAGGCCGTCCGCGTAGACGTGCACGGCGCTCTCGGCGAAGATCGCGGCGAGTGCGCGGGCGGGGTTGACCTGGATGGATTCCACGGCGAGATCGACGGGGCCGGTGGGGTCGATGCCCCAGGCGAGGCGGAAGGCACGTTGCCAGAGCTCGGTCTCCTCGCCGCGCGGGCCCCAGCCGCTCGGGTGGTGCGGGCTGATGGCCTCGTTCCAGTCGACGACGGAGTCGAAGCGTGCGGCGATGTCCCCGTAACCGCGCATCTCGTCGAGCCGGAGCGCGGTCTCGGGGACCGAGGCGTTGTTGGAGACGAGAAGGATGCGGTGGCTGTCCTGCCCGGGTCCGAACTGTCCGGCGTCGAGAGCCGCGGCGAGGGTGGCCGCGCCGTACAGGGTCGATACCTGGAAGATCTGGGTGCGTCGAGTGGGCATGGGTCAGGCGGCCTTCTGCTTGTCCTGCTTGTCACGCAGGCGGTTGAGCAGAGCGCTGCGCTTGGCGTCCATCATCTTCAGGGTCTGGTCGAGCACCTGCTGCGGCATGCGGTGGAGTGCGGCCGTCGACTCCTGGCGCAGGCGCCGGAAGGTCGCTGGTTCGTACTCGTCCGCCTTGTCGTTGTGGAAGGCGATCATCGCGCAGTAGGTGCGCACCGCCTTCGGCAGGAGGAGTTCCGCGTCCCGGTCCTCGCGGATCTCGTCCAGCAGCGTGTCGTACGCGGGGAAGAAGTCCAGCTGGCGTGAGTCCTTGATCTGGGTCAGGGAGGTCGTGACGCCGCGCCGGTAGAAGATGCCGTACAGGTTGAGCGCCGCACAGGTGCGGGCCCGAAGGTGCAGCTGCCAGATCCACAGCCTGTCCTCGGCGGTGCGCAGCCGGGTGTTGAAGCGGTGGCCGCCGTCTTCGAAGATGCGCCGGTGGTAGATGCCGGCCCAGACGAAGGGGTAGTCGACCATCGTCTCCCACTCGGGCGAGGCGATGCCCTCCCGAGGGTCCAGCACCGTGTCCCGGAGCGGTGCGGGTGCGCGTTTCACGATCCTGCTGGTGCCGGTGGCCTGGACGTGGTCGGTGCGGGCGAAGTCGCAGTCCAGCTCGGCGGCGGCGTGCAGCAGCCGGCCCAGGTGGCCGGGGGCGTACCAGTCGTCGCCGTCGAGGAAGGTGACGAAGTCGCCCCGGGCCGCGTCGATGCCACTGTTGCGGGCGGCGGCGATGCCCAGGTTCTTCTCGTGCCGGACGACCTCGGCGTTCGGGAGTCTGTCGGCCCAACGGTCGATGATGGCCGGTGTCTCATCCGTGGAACAGTCGTCCACCAGCAGGAATTCGACGTCAGGGCCGCTGTTGCGGGCGAGACTGCCCAGCGTCGTGTCGGCGAAGGCACCGACATTGTGGAACGGAACGACAACGGACAGCTTCGGCACGCGGGCCCTCTCCTTCGATCATGATCCGCACACGTTAGTGAGCGGGTCGGAGGATCAGGTGTCCCTCGACCCAACGGACGGAGAACTCTGGGCGTCCCCTGGGTGGCTCCGGCCGGGGATGCCTGTTGTGCATCCGCCGCGACGGGGGCCCGGACCTCTCGTCCGGCCGCACCGGTCGGTCCGGGATGCCGGTATGGGATGCCGGTACGGGTGGTGGCCGGCGCACCCCGCGTACCTCAGATGCCGCTGAGCGAGAGCTTCGCGGCGAAGCCGAGGAAGAGCAGGCCGACCGCCGAAGTAGCCGTCACCGAGAGCCGCTTGCGGCGGCGGAAGGCGGCGGCGAGGCGGGTGCCGCCGAAGATCAGCGCGGAGAAATGGAGGAAGCTCCCCAGCTGGAGCACACGTGCACGGCGCCTCTTCCCGGGGCGGCCCGTACGAGGGCGCCCGGTGCGGGGCGGTGTGCCCGTGTCCGGCTCCGCACCTTCTCCGCCGCCGGAGGAGGACCGGGCAACCGGGCGCGGCGGGAACGCGTCTCCTCCCACACACCGGTACGCGGGGCGCGGCAGGCCATGGGGAGGCCGGAGTGACACGTACACGAGCGACATGCTCACCCTCGACATCCATCCGTACGCGGGCACGCGGCCGGCGGGCGCGGCGGGCGGCCGCGACCGCCGCCGTGCTGCTCGCCGGGGTGGCCCTCGTGACGGGGTGCGAGCCGACGGAGGTGACCGGTGGGGCAGGAGTGTCGCCCGTCCCCCGGGTGACGACTCCCGCCGCCTCTCCCACCGCGTCCGCGACCGCATCTCCTACCGGGGCTGCCGCCTCGTCGTCGCCGCCGCCGTCCCGGACCACCGACGACAAACCGTCCGCTCCGGCCACGGCGACCGCGCGGCCCACCCCCACCACCGTCCCGGCCCCGGCACCGTCCGCCCCGGCTCTGATGTCCATCGGCTCCGAGGGTGCACGGGTCCGCGAACTCCAGGCCCGGCTGCGGCAGGCCGAGCACTTCGCCCGTCATCCCACCGGTTACTACGGGACGCTCACCTCCCAGGCAGTCAACGCGTTCCAGCGCGAGCTCGGCCTCACGGTGACGGGGCGCACGGACGCCGTCACCTGGCAACGGCTGCTGGCCGCCACCCGTACGCCCACGGCGTCCGAGCTCGACCCGCCGACCGAACTCCCCGTGGCGGCCCCGGACCCGCGCTGTCTACGGGGGCGGGTGCTCTGCGTCAGCAAGGAGAGCCGGACCCTGGCGTGGATGATCGACGGCCGGGTGGTCTCGGTGATGGACGTGCGGTTCGGCTCGGAGTACACGCCGACCCGCGAGGGCGTCTTCTCCGTCTACTGGAAGTCGCGCCACCACGTCTCCACGCTGTACGGCTCCCCGATGCCGTACGCGATGTTCTTCAGCGGAGGCCAGGCGGTGCACTACTCGGCCGACTTCGCCGCGCGCGGCTACGGCGGCGCGTCCCACGGCTGCGTCAATGTCCGCGACGAGAAGAAGATCTCCGCGCTCTACGCGCAGGTGAAGGACGGCGACAAGGTCGTGATCTACCACTGAGACGCCGCGCTCGACCGCTGCCCGGGAAGCGGCGCGTTCCCCGGCCGGGCCCAGATCGGGTCCTGCCTCGGGAGGCTCCGGGGGCGTCGGGCGAAAAGGGGAAGGGGAAGTGGCGCGGACGGGACCGGGGGAACGTGTCCCGCCCGCGCCGATGCGCGGAGCCGAAGGTACGGGGGGAACCCCGGCTCGATGCGCCGCCGATGACCAGTCGGCTCACTTCCTACTGCGTCACCGAGCCGAAAAACGTCACAGATGTCGGCCGGATGTGACCGGTCCCACACGGGCTGCCCGGCGGACGACCGGTCAGCTCCACCCGAAGAGGGCCGATCGAGGATCCCCGGAGCGGGCACCGCGTCCGCCCCGCACGCCCGTTGAGCCCTTCTCGGTCTCCGAGCTCTCCCCGCTTGCCGCGTGCTTCCCTCTCCCCCCGCTCCCCGCTCTCCGCGTCGGAGCGGCGGCAGGGCTTCCCGCCCCGGGGGTCGCCGCCTCACCGGACTCCGGTGCCGAGCGGCGAGCGGTGGCCGGACCGACCGCAGGGGCGCGCCGGGGCGAGAAGGAGGAGGACCGGCCCTGCCGGTAGGTGTCCTGGTCCCCTTCGTGCGGGTGGCCGCCGGCGTGGCCGGAGCCTTCGCCCGCGCCGTTCGAGGCCGGCCCGTCCGGTCCGTCCGATCCGTTGTCCGCGTCTGAATCCTCCGGGTGCGAACGCGTGAGGGTCGCGCAGTAGGCCTCGATGTTCCGCTCGCCCCGTGCCAGTTGGGCGAGGCGGCGCCGCTCCCGGTCGTCCACGTGCCCCTCCCGGTAGTCGTCGCACTCCTCCACGGCAGCTGCGTAACCGTCGGTGTCGGAGCTCCCGTGACCACCGGAGGCTCCGGAGCCGTCCGGGCCGCCGAACGCGCCCCGGCCCGACGCCCCGCCGCCGTCCCCGTCCCTGTGACCGCCCGCGCGGCCGCCGGAGTCGCCGGTGCCGTCCCGGCCGTCCGGCCCGCCGGTACCCGGGGTGGTACCCGCGTCGCCCGTTCCGCCAGGGGTTTCGCCGGCGCTTCCGCCGGAGGCGTCGCCGGTACCGTCCGGGGTGCCGGAAGGACCGTCCGTACCGGGCGCCTCCGGTGCGGAGCCGTCCGGTGAGGCGGCCACCGAGACGGTGGCCGCCGGGCCGTGTTCCGCACCGCCGAACGCCCCGGTGAGCGCGCCCGTACCGGCCGCGACGGCGACACCGCCGAGCGCGCAGCCGGCGAGTGAGGCCACCAGGCCGATGCGCACGGGGCGGCCGAAGCGGGGGCGCTCCCGGCCGCGGGACGGGGAGGGCGGCGCGCCGAGCCGCACCGGGTCGAGCATGCCCGCATCCGGGGCCGTACCGGCTTCCACGACGGGCCCGACGGGCCGCCGGTGGCGCCCCGGAGCGGACGTCCCACGAGCCGGTCCCACCTGCCGGAAAGCTGCCAACGCGGCCTCTTCGCCCGCCAGTTCACCATCTGCCCGGGGCGCCGAACGGGCCGCGCCGAGCGTCTCGGCGAGGCTCCGTGCGGCGGAGCGCGCCTGAGCCCCGGGAGGCACGACCGGTTCGCCGCGGAGCAGTTTCTCCGCGGCTTCCCTGTCGAGCCACTCGTCCTGCTCGTCGGCCATCACATGTCCTTCTGCGTCCACGGACGCGAATGCGTCACTCCGGAACCACTCCCGCGGGCGCCACCACGCCACCCCGTCCGAGGCGTTGCGCGGGTACGGCACCGAGTTCCGGCCCGGGTCCGTCCCGGCCCCCCGCGCCCTGCTCCGTTTCGTCGTTCCGCGACCCCCGAGGGACCGTACCGGCCCGTTCCGCTTCCCGCTGGTCCCCTCCCAGCATCTCCGCGAGCCGCTTCAATCCGCGGTGCGCGGCGGTGCGTACGGCGCCGGGCCGTTTCCCCAGCGTCCGCGCGGCACTCTTCGCGTCGAGGCCGACGACCACCCGCAGCACCACCGCTTCGGCCTGGTCCTGCGGCAGCCGGGCTATGAGCGCCATGGCGCGGTCGGTGTCGATGGCCTCCATGGCCTCGCCGGCGGTGTCCGAATCAGCCGGACGCCCCGTCAGCTCTGTCTCGTCACCGCCGATCGCGGGCCGCCGGCCGCGCATCCGCAGATGATCCAGGGACCGGTTGCGCGCGATCCGGGCGGCCCATCCCCGGAACCGGTCGGCATCACCGCTGAAACGCTCCAGATCGCGAGCCACCTGGAACCACGTCTCGGACGCCACGTCCTCCGCGTCCGCTTCCCCCACCAGCGTTCGTATGTACCCCAACAGCCGCGGCTGCACCGCGCGGTACACAATGCGGAAAGCTTCCTCACTCCCGCCCTGCGCCGCGAGCACCGCGGCGGTCAGCTCCGCGTCGTCCCCCAGCACCCCTCAACCGCCCTGCTGTCCCGAATCGCGGCTGGTCACCGCCGCTGCGCCACCCTGCGCGATCAGCACGCTACGTGCTCGGCAGGTGCCGCGTCCATGGCTTGTACAAGTCGCAACAAAGCGGCGCCACCTGGCGGTGTGACAGAAAACGTGGTCACGACGCTGTGTGGAGTACGGGGCCGCACTGCGGCTTCGTGGAAGACGGCCGGGGCCTCTCCTGTGGGGGGTGGCGGCTTTGGCCGTCTTCCTTCACACCCCTTCTGACCAGGCAATATACTGGCCAGCGCCTGCCGCCACCGCGGGCGGGGGGAGAGAATCGGGTGGTCGCTCACCGCGCGGGTCGTCCGGGGCCCGATCCGCTCCATCGAGGAGAACAGCTTGCTCGATGACCTGCTCGGCCGTCTCGCACTCCCCGGGCAGGCCGAAGGCGCGGACGGGCTCAGCGAGAACGGGGCGCCGTACTGCGCGACGCCGGGGTCACGCATCTGCCCATGGGGCCGCACCGGGATCACTCCAACTCCCGTACGTGCGGGGCATTTTCGGGTGGAGCCCGGATTTCGATTCCAGACGGTAGCGGGCGTGGGGTGCGGGTGTGGACATGCTCCAGGAGAAAACCCGCGTCCCGTCCTCCCCGTGCTGGACTCGGCCGTGCGCAGCGGTGCCGCCTCGGCGGTCATGGAGGTCTCGGCGCCCCCGGTTTCGCGGCGCCACGGGAGCCCGGGGCAGACAGGTCAGACGGCGAGCCGGATCAGTGCCCAGATGACGACGAGGTCCAGTGTCATCACGCTGATGGACCACAGGGGGTAATAGGGAATGAACATGAACTGGGTGACCAGGCTGACAGCGGCCAGCCCGATGCCGGTCGAACGGCCCCAACTCCTGGCCCCCAGAACTCCGAGGCCCCCCAGCACCAACGCGACGCCGACGACGAGGTGGATCCACCCCCAGGCGGTGAGGTCGAACCGGTACTCGTAGGCCCGAGGCACGCCGTAGAGGGTGTCGCGGGCGATGCCGGTGATCCCCTGGAGGATGCTCAGCACCCCGCTCAGGACGAGTGGGACGCCGATGAACCTCGTCGGATCGGTTGACCTTCCGCCGTCCCGGGGGGCTGCAGCCTTCTGTCGCACACCACCCGGCGTGTCTGTCATGGCTGGCACCTTTCGGCTGGTGCGAGGCCGCCCCCTTGCACAAGAGGACGGAAGCGGAGGCGTTTGCCCACGGTCACACTGTGAGCCCATCGCCGTCGCCCAGCGATCGCGCGAGACCATAGGAGTGACCCGACGATGTCGTCCCGCCCTACTGGCGCATCGAGCGCCCGGAAGGCGCTTCAGTCGTCCACGCGTACGAACGCGAGGCACCGACGAACCTGCGCGCCCGCCGGACTCTTCCGGGGCGTCCTCCGAGCCACGGGTCTCTCAGCCCGTCACCCCGACCAGCCCCGTCACCCCGACCAGCCCCGTCACCCCGACGCGCCCGGTGTGGCGGGCCCGACGCCCGCCCGCCCTCCCCGGCCGCAGCTCACGCCTGGTTGCGCGCCCGGCGGGACATCACCGCGCGCAGCACCCGGCGGCCCTCCGTCGAGTGGTCGAGCGCCCGCCGCAGTCCCGCCCCGCTGCCGGGCGAGCCGGCGCTCTCGGCGAGGATCTCCAGCAGCTCGCGCTGGCGGCGCAGTTCGCCCGTGACGAGCGGGCCCGCTTCGGCCTCGGCCCCGGCGGAACCGATCCTCAGCAGCTCCAGGGTTTCCCGTTCTCCGCTCTCCGGCCCCTCCTGCGCACCCGCCGCGTCCGGAGCGGGCGGCTTATCGGCCCGTCGGTGGATCTCCAGGGAGAGCAGGGAGCAGGCGTCGGCCCAGGCGCGCAGGGGCCCGGCCTCGAAGGTCTCCGGGGCCGCGTCCAGCACCGCACGGATGCGCGCGAGCGGTTCGGCGGGCTCCCGCGAACCGGGCTCACCGGACCCACCTGCGGCCCCACCGGATGCACCGGATGCACCGGCCCCACCAGGTGCACCGGACCCGCCCGACCCGCCGGTCGGCAGGTCCAGGGCTGCGACGGTTTCGCGCGCGGCGGTGAGGCGGGCGGCCCAGGCGGTGCCGTCCTCGCAGCTCGCCCAGAGCGGGCGCAGCGGCTCCGGGCCCTCGCCCTCCGGGGCCGGAGGCAGACAGCGGTCGAGGCAGGCGAGGCCGCTCGCCGCCAGTGCACGCGCATCGGCGCGGGCGATGAGATCCCACAGGTTCATGACGTACCCCCAGGTCTTCTTTGTCGCGTACAGCGCCATCTGGCGCGAATACGTCACCCCACGTCGGCAGGACACGCGCGCATGGGCGCCGCCGGAGCGCCTCACCCGCCACAACAATCCCAGAAAGTAGGAAAAATGACGCTGGTTCGGCGCAAAGTTGATGGAGGAACCTGGCGGCGAAACGGGAGGACCCCGGGGCGGCCGGCCTGCCCCGACCCTCGGATGGCTTGATTCCGCTTGCCCCCGGGAGCCCCGTCACCTCACCTCAGGCCCGCCGCCCCGTCTCCCCGAGCCCCGCCCGTACCCTCACCGCCGCCCGTACCCTCACCCCCGCCCGTCGATCTCCGAGGCCAGGGCGGTGAACGCCGTCCAGCTCAGCGCCGGCTTCCCCGGTACCCAGAGCTTCTGCGCGGTGGCCCGCAGCGGCAGGCGGATGCCCTCGGCCACCTGCGCCTGCGTCTGGGCGTTCGGAAAGTCGCCCCAGACCGCGAACCGGCCGCCCAGGATCTGGCCGGAGTACGTGGCCGGGACCGGCTGGGTGCCGCGCAGCACGAGCGGGGTCCACTGCTCGTAGATCCGCTTCCCGGTCGGGTAGACGAAGGTGTTCGGTTCGCCGAGTACGTAGTAGAGGAACTCGTCGTTGAGGTTCACCACCGGGCGCCCCTCGCTCAGGTACGCCTCCGGTTCACGGGCGCCGATCTCCTTGCCCGTCCAGTACTCGATCTCGATCCGCTTGTCCGCCTGCACGGTGCCGCCACTGAAGAGGCCGTCGTTCCACGCCTTCGCGGTCATCCCCTTCGGGCGGACGACGGCAGCGCGGTCGTTGAGCCAGCCGGTGGCGAGGTCCTCGATGGTGGCGCCGTCGCCGTACCTCCGCTGGGCGGCGGCGAGGAGCTGCGGGTACGAGGCCGGGGGGTCCTGGACGGTGAGCGCCTGGTACTCGTCGGCGCCCAGGTGCCAGAACTTCCCGCCGAAGAGGCCGGTGAACTCCTCCAGCAGTTCGTCGATCAGCTTCGCCGCCCCCGGCTTCGAGATGTCGAGGGACCCGTTGGACGCCGTCCCGGAGACGCTGCGGAGCTGGAGGTCGGGGTGGGCCCGGAGTACGGCTCCGAGGTGACCGGGCGAGTCGATCTCGGGGATCACCTCGATGTGCAGGCTCCTGGCCAGCGCCAGGATCTGCTTCACCTGCGCCTGGCTCAGGTGGTCCGGGGAGACCACTTCGGGGTGGGAGCGGGACTCGATGCGGAACGCCTGGTCGTCGGAGAAGTGCAGGCCGAGCTGGTTCATCTTGAGGTCGGCCATCTCGCGGAGCCGGTTCTCGATCCAGGCGACGCTGTACGGCTTGCGCGCGATGTCCAGGTTGAGGCCCCGCTGCGGGCGGTCCGGTCGGTCGTTGACGACGCCCTCGGGGAAGGTGCCGTCGGCGGCGACCGCCTGCTTGAGGGTGCGGGTACCCCAGAAGACGCCGGCCTCGCCGGGTCCGCTGATGGTCACCCGACCGTCCCGCGCGGTGAGGGTGTACGACTCGGCGCCACCCTTCGCTCCCTTGTCCAGGGAGAGCTCCACGTCACCCGTACGGGGGGCCGCCTCACCCCGATAGTGCAGCCGCAGCTCCTCGGCGAGCAGCCGGGCCTCGTCGGCGAGTGCCCCGCTGCCGTCCGCGAGGGCCACCCCGCCGGAGGAGGCGGGTTTCCAGCCGGGGCCTCGTGCGGCGGTGTGTTCGCGTACGGCCGGGATGGTGCGGGGCGCCGCGGAGAGGGGGTACGTGCGGGTGGGCGACGGGGAGGGGGCGTCGGCCGACGTCGACGAGGCGGCGTCCCCGGTGGACCGGGAGCCGCCGTCGTCACCCGAACCGCAGGAGACGAGGGCGAGCGCTGCGGCGGTGAGGGCCGCGCCGGTGAGGAGGGCGCCGCGTGGGGGGAACATGGGATGGAAACCTCCGGGGCGTGGGGGGCGTGGAGGGCAGGGCGTGAGGGGAGTGAAGGAGAGACGCACGCCGCAGAGATACGCGCGCCGGACCAGGCAAACCGTCCAATGAGCCGCATTTAGCCCGATCGAGCGATCGGGCAACTGGACGAGCCGTCAGTCAAACGTTCCGCAACTCTTTCGTTCGAGTGGTTTTTTGGGTTCCGCCGGACGGGTGTCGCCTGTTCTCGCTACCGTTGCGGCACATACGCCACTCCCTTCACTTTCGTCCCCCGTACGACCTCGCTGCCTTCGGACCCCCTCTCCAGGGTCAGGAGGTTCATTCGTCCGAGGAGTTCACGCTGTCCAGGTCCAGCGAGCCCACCACCGGTCTGCCGGAGCAGGTGCGGCAGACCGGCCGGACGGCCCGTCCCGTCCGCGACCGCGTCCCCGCGCCCACACCCCCGACCGTCTCCGCCCCGGCATGCCTCCCGCCCACCGGCCCCGCAGGCCTCACCGAACCCGCGAGCCCCACCGGCCCCGCGAGCCCCACCGGATCCGCGGGCCTCACCGGCTCCCGCGGCCTCGCCCGGTTCAACGCGGCCCCGGCCGCGGTGGCGGAGGCCGCCCTGCTGGAGTGCTGCGGCAGCACCCGTTGGGCGCACCGCATGGCCTCGCACCGGCCGTATCCCGATCTGGACTCGTTACTCGCCGCCTCGGACGAAGCGGGGTACGACCTGTCTCCCACGGACGTCACCGAGGCGCTCGCCGGCGAGTCGGCTCCCTCGCTGCGCGAGGACGCGCCCCACGCGGCGCGTCTGGCGCTGCACGCGGCGCACGCGGCGTACGTGGCGAAGTTCGGGCACGCCTTCGTGATCTGCCTGGACGGCCACCGGCCCTCCCGGCAGGTGGACGAGTTGCTCGCCGGCATCAGGGCCCGGCTCGCCCACGACCCGGACGAGGAGCGCTCGATCACGGCGGAGGAGATGCGGAGGCTCGCCCGGGGACGCATCATCGAGCTGGTGTCGGGGCCCTCCTCGGACACGGTCCCGGGCCGGGAAACGTCTAGCCCGTCCGTGGCTGATCGATTGCCTCTTTGATCACAGCTGGGCCCCCGGCGCGAACGAACCGACAAAGCGTCGCTACCATGGCCGGGGCCGGTGGACCGTACCCGGCCGGGTCAGACCGACAGTCAAGCCGGCCGACCCCAATCCCCGCTCCCGGAGGGTTCTTCCGTGCCGGCTGGAACGCTGTACCGCGGCCGGGAAGGCATGTGGTCCTGGGTGGCTCATCGAGTCACCGGTGTCCTCATTTTCTTCTTCCTGTTCGTACACGTCCTGGACACCGCTCTCGTGCGTGTCTCCCCCGAGGCGTACGACGACGTCGTCAACACCTACAAGACCCCGCTCGTCGCGCTCCTCGAGTACGGCTTGGTCGCCGCCATCCTGTTCCACGCGCTGAACGGTCTGCGGATCGTCGCCGTGGACTTCTGGTCCAAGGGACCGCGCTTCCAGAAGCAGATGCTCTGGACCGTGCTGGGTATCTGGATCGTGCTGATGGTCGGGGCCCTGTACCCCGTCCTCGGTCACGCCGTACGTGAAATCTTCGGGAGCTGAGGCCCATGTCGACCGAGACCTCCCCCGCGATCGGTGACGTCGAAGGCGTGAGCCTGTACGACGTCGACCACCCGGCCCCGGTGATCGAGCCCCCGCGCAAGCGGACCGGCAAGACGCCGAAGTCGACGCGCGGCAATTTCGAAATGTACGCCTGGCTCTTCATGCGCCTGTCGGGCATCGTGCTGGTCGTCCTCGTCATCGGTCACCTGCTGATCCAGCTGGTGCTCGACGGCGGCGTGTCCAAGATCGGCTTCGCCTTCGTGGCGGGCCGCTGGGCTTCGCCGTTCTGGCAGGTCTGGGACCTGGCGATGCTCTGGCTCGCCATGCTCCACGGCTCCAACGGGCTCCGTACGGTCATCAACGACTACGCCGAACGGGCGAACACCCGCTTCTGGCTCAAGATGCTCCTGTACACCGCCACGGTCTTCACCGTGCTGCTGGGCACGCTGGTGATCTTCACCTTCGACCCGAACATCCGCTAGGCACCGGGCCAGAGGGACCAGAGGAAATCATGCAGATCCACAAGTACGACACCGTCATCGTCGGTGCCGGCGGCGCCGGTATGCGCGCGGCCATCGAGTCCACGAAGCGCAGCCGCACCGCTGTGCTGACCAAGCTCTACCCCACCCGCTCCCACACGGGTGCCGCGCAGGGCGGCATGGCCGCCGCGCTGGCGAACGTGGAGGAGGACAACTGGGAGTGGCACACCTTCGACACGATCAAGGGCGGCGACTACCTGGTCGACCAGGACGCCGCCGAGATCCTGGCGAAGGAGGCCATCGACGCCGTCCTCGACCTGGAGAAGATGGGCCTGCCGTTCAACCGCACGCCCGAGGGCCGTATCGACCAGCGCCGCTTCGGCGGGCACACCCGCAGCCACGGTGAGGCCCCCGTCCGCCGGTCCTGCTACGCCTCGGACCGTACGGGCCACATGATCCTCCAGACGCTGTACCAGAACTGCGTCAAGGAGGGTGTGGAGTTCTTCAACGAGTTCTACGTCCTGGACCTCCTGCTCCAGGAGGACCCCCAGACCGGCGTGAAGAAGTCCGCGGGCGTCGTCGCGTACGAGCTCGCCACCGGCGAGATCCACGTCTTCCAGGCGAAGGCGATCATCTTCGCCTCCGGCGGTACCGGCAAGTTCTTCAAGGTGACGTCGAACGCCCACACCCTGACCGGTGACGGCCAGGCCGCGGCGTGGCGTCGCGGGCTGCCGCTGGAGGACATGGAGTTCTTCCAGTTCCACCCGACGGGCATCTGGCGCATGGGCATCCTGCTGACGGAGGGCGCCCGCGGTGAGGGCGGCATCCTCCGCAACAAGGACGGCGAGCGCTTCATGGAGAAGTACGCGCCGGTCATGAAGGACCTCGCCTCCCGCGACGTCGTGTCCCGCTCCATCTACACGGAGATCCGTGAGGGCCGCGGCTGTGGTCCCGAGGGCGACCACGTCTACCTCGACCTCACGCACCTCCCGCCGGAGCAGCTGGACGCGAAGCTCCCGGACATCACGGAGTTCGCGCGTACGTACCTCGGCATCGAGCCCTACACGGACCCGATCCCGATCCAGCCGACCGCGCACTACGCCATGGGCGGCATCCCGACCAACGTCATGGGCGAGGTGCTCGCGGACAACACGACCGTCGTCCCGGGCCTCTACGCGGCCGGCGAGGTCGCGTGCGTGTCCGTGCACGGTGCCAACCGTCTGGGCACCAACTCGCTGCTCGACATCAACGTCTTCGGGCGCCGGTCGGGCATCGCCGCGGCCGAGTACTCGGCGGCGAACGACTTCGTCGCGCTTCCCGAGAACCCGGCGCAGATGGTCGTGGACCAGGTCGAGCGCCTGCGGAACTCCACGGGTACCGAGCGCGTCTCGGAGATCCGGCTGGAGCTCCAGGAGTGCATGGACGCCAACGTGATGGTGTTCCGCACCGAGCAGACGATCAAGACGGCCGTCGACAAGATCGCCGAGCTGCGCAAGCGCTACCTGAACGTGTCCATCCAGGACAAGGGCAAGCGGTTCAACACGGACCTGCTGGAGGCCGTCGAGCTGGGCAACCTGCTCGAACTGGCCGAGGTCATGGCGACCTCCGCGCTGGCCCGCAAGGAGTCCCGCGGCGGTCACTACCGCGAGGACTTCCCGAACCGCGACGACGTCAACTTCATGCGCCACACCATGGCGTACCGCGAGGTCGCGGCCGACGGCACCGAGTCGATCCGGCTCGACTACAAGCCGGTCGTCCAGACCCGCTACCAGCCGATGGAGCGTAAGTACTGATGGCTACCCCGACCCTGGAGAAGACGAGCGCCCCCGAGCCGGGCTTCGCCGACACCCCGTACATCACTGCCACGATCCGGATCCGCCGCTTCAACCCGGAGGTCTCCGAGGACGCGGTCTGGCAGGACTTCCAGATCGAGATCGACCCGAAGGAGCGTGTGCTCGACGCCCTTCACAAGATCAAGTGGGAGCTGGACGGCACCCTGACGTTCCGCCGTTCCTGCGCGCACGGCATCTGCGGCTCCGACGCGATGCGGATCAACGGCAAGAACAGGCTCGCCTGCAAGACGCTGATCAAGGACATCAACCCGGAGAAGCCGATCACGGTCGAGGCCATCAAGGGCCTCACGGTCCTCAAGGACCTCGTGGTCGACATGGACCCGTTCTTCCAGGCGTACCGCGACGTCATGCCCTTCCTCATCACCAAGGGGAACGAGCCGACCCGCGAGCGTCTGCAGTCCGCCGAGGACCGCGAGCGCTTCGACGACACCACCAAGTGCATCCTCTGCGCCGCGTGCACGTCCTCGTGCCCGGTGTTCTGGAACGACGGCCAGTACTTCGGCCCGGCGGCGATCGTCAACGCGCACCGCTTCATCTTCGACTCGCGCGACGAGGCCGGCGAGCAGCGGCTGGAGATCCTCAACGACCGTGACGGCGTGTGGCGTTGCCGTACGACGTTCAACTGCACGGACGCCTGCCCCCGTGGCATCGAGGTCACCAAGGCCATCCAGGAAGTGAAGCGCGCGCTGATCACGCGTCGCTTCTGACCCGGCCGGTCCGACGGGAGGCCCCGTCCACCGCACGCGAAAGCGGCGGTGGACGGGGCCTCTTGCTGCGCCCGCCGGTCCGGAACGGTACGGTCATGTGCGCAGTACCGGACGAACGAACGGGGAACGTGGTGAGCGAGCCGAATCCTTACGCGGACGACGCCTACAAGTGGGGCCCGCCCCAGCAACCGGCCAACCCGCCCACGGTGGCGGACGGTCAGGGGTACGGCTACCCGGCGGGCGGGCCGCCGGCGTACGGCTATCCGCAGCAGCTGCCCGACTCGGCGGCCCAGCAGGGGCCGGGTTACGGCTACCCGGGGCCGGAACAGCAGCCGACGCTGGGCGGCAACTTCCCTGTCCCGCACCAGGGTTACGGTGGCGGGCCGATGCTGAGCATCGGCGACATCGCCGTCATGAACGACTCGGTCGTCACCCCGTCCGGGACGATGCCCCTCAAGGGCGCGGTGTGGACGGCGACGGACATGTCCCGCACCGAGGAGAAGATCCCCACGGTGGCGATCGTGCTGGCGATCATCTTCGCGCTGCTCTGCCTGGTGGGTCTGCTCTTCCTCCTGATGAAGGAGAAGAGGACGACCGGCTTCGTCCAGGTGACGGTGACCAGCGGCGGCCGTCACCATTCGACGATGATCCCGGCGAGGGACGCGAACACGTTCCCCATGGTCATGGCACAGGTCAACACCGCGCGCTCGATGAGCGTCTGAGCCTGGCCTGCATCCGGTGGCCCCGTGCCACCGCTCAGGCGCGGGGGGCCTCCGGTTCCGGGCCGAGCTCGGCGGCCAACAGGACGCGCCGGAGCAGGGAGTTGAGCTGGGCGCGCTCCTCGGTGTCCAGGACGTCGATCAACCGGGTCTCCTCGTGGCCGAGGTAGTCCATGGTGCCCGTCCAGGTGGCCCGGCCGGCCTCGGTGAGCTCCACGACGACCCGGCGCCGGTCGGTGGTGGAGGGGGTGCGGCGCACATAGCCGCGACCCTCCAGCACGTCGAGCCGCCCGGTGACGGAGGCGGGCGCCAGGTCGAGGGCGGCGGCCAGTTCGGAGGGGGCGGCGGCGCCGCCGCGGCCGGCCAGCTCGTGGAGGGTCTCGAACTCCGGGCGGTCCAGGTCGGCATGGACGAGAGACTGCTGCCGCACCCTGCGCAGATGTGCGGTGATCTTCTGCATCCGGGTCACCGCCCCCTCGACGTGGGGATCGAGTCCGGGAAGCACCGGCTTCCACCGCTCTATGTGGCTGTCGACCCGGTCGCGTGGCTGCATGGCGGAATGGTACGCCCGTGCGGGCAAGCCCTTTCACCGCGGATGCCTCCAAGGAATCACACCGAACCACCTTATTTCGTCGGCGAATTATTCGCATTCGAAACAGGTTGTGCACCTGCCGCCTCCTCGCCCGCGCCACCGCGCCTTCGCGCCGTCCACCGCCACCCTTCACCGCCCTCCACCGGCCGCTCCGCGCCCGCCTGAGCGCCCCTCACCCCGTACGGGCTTCCCCCCCCGGCCTCGGCACCTCGGGCCGGTCCGGGGCGCCTCGGCGATGTCGGCGATCCCGGGGCGGGCGTACGGGACCCCGGAACCGCCCCCAAGCCGGTGGCGGCCCAGGGGCGGGCCCCACACCCCCAGACCTCTTCTTGAACATGTTCAAGAAGAGGTCTACAGTCCATGACATCGGGTTTTGAACACGTTCAAGGGGGCTGGGGCATGGACCTCACCGTAGTCGCGTACGTCATCTATCTGATCGTCAGCGTGGCGCTCACCGTCTGGGTGGCGCGCACGCTGAGCCGCAACGGCCGCATCTTCATCGCGGACGTCCTGCGGGGCAACGAGAAGCTCGCCGACGCCGTGAACCACCTGCTGGTGGTCGGCTTCTACCTGGTGAACCTGGGCTTCGTGACGCTCTACCTGCGCAACACCGACGACATCGCCGACGCCCGCGAACTCTTCGACGCGCTCTCGCCGAAGATCGGCGTCGTGCTCCTGGTGCTCGGCGCGATGCACCTGGGCAACGTCTTCGTCCTCAACAGGATGCGCCGCCGGGGCCTGATGGAGCGTGAGCAGACCCCGCCGGTACCGCCGCAGGGCTGGACCGGGCCGCAGGGCCCGTGGGCGGCACCCGTCGCGGGGAAGTGAGCGGGGTGCCCGACCAGGGGGCGCCCGGCGCCCGGGTGCCCGCCACGGGGGCGGACACCCGGGCCCCGCGGACCGCGGTCCACCGGCTCACCGTGCTGTACGACGCCCAGTGCTCGCTCTGCGTCCACGTGCGCCACTGGCTCCTGGGGCAGCGCCAGATCGTCCCGCTGGACCTGGTGCCCGCCACCTCCGAGGAGGCCCGTCGCCGCTTCCCGGCGCTGGACCACGCGGCGACCCTGGAGGAGATCACCGTCGTCGGCGACCAGGGGCAGGTGTACCGGGGGGCGGCGGCGTGGATCGTCTGTCTCTGGGCCCTCGCCGACCACCGGCCGAAGGCTCACTGGCTCACCACCCCGGCGGGCCGTCCGTTCGCCCGCGCGTCGGTGCTGGCCGCCGCGAAGTACCGCTCGGCGACGGCCGCGCCCTGCGGCCCGGACGGCACCTGCGCGGTCCCCGCGCCGGAGACGGGCGGATAGCCTTGGGGCCGTGGCGAAGGACGAGAAGGACATCAGGGACGAGAACGGCGCGGCGGACGGCCAGACCCCGCGTGGCGCGGAAAGTCGCAGCGCGGACGGCCGGACCCCGCGTGGCGCGGACATGACGGACGGACGGGCGGCACGGGGGGCGGCGGCCCGGAACACCGGGACGCCCGCCACCCGTTCCCCCGCACCGGCGGCCGAGGCCGGGGGTGCCGCCGACGAGAAGGCCGCCGGCCGGGGCTCCGCGAAGAGCGAGCAGACCCGCACCGTCATCCTGGAGACCGCTCTGCGGCTCTTCCAGGAACGCGGTTACGACAAGACCACCATGCGGGCCATCGCCCAGGAGGCGGGCGTCTCGGTCGGCAACGCGTACTACTACTTCGCCGGCAAGGAACACCTCGTCCAGGGCTTCTACGACCGCATCGGCGCGGAGCACCGGGCCGCCGCCCGGATCGTGCTGGACCGGGAGACCGATCTGGAGGCCCGCCTCGCGGGCGTCCTGACCGCGTGGCTCGACGTCGCTAAGCCGTACCACGAGTTCGCGGCGCAGTTCTTCAAGAACGCGGCCGACCCGGACAGCCCGCTCAGCCCCTTCTCCGCCGAGTCGGAACCCGCCCGCGAGGCGGCCATCGCCCTGCACCGCGAGGTGCTGGCGGGCTCGAAGGCGAAGGTCCCCGACGAACTGGCGGACGCCCTGCCCGAGCTGATGTGGCTCTCCCAGATGGGCCTGGTCCTCTACTGGGTCTTCGACCGCACCCCGGACCGCGAACGCACCCGCCGCCTCGCCCTCCGGGGCGCCCGGCTCACCACCCGGGGCGTCGCTCTCGCCCGCTTCCGGGTGCTGCGCCCACTCGTCCGCGAGGTGCACGAGCTGTTCACGGACTTCCTGCCGGGGATGGCCTCGGCGGCCGTGGCGCACAAGAAGAGCTGACGGGGTCGCCCGCGACGCGAGACGGTCAGGACACCCGTACGCAGGGCACGCGTACGCAGGGCACGCGTACGCAGGGCACGCGTACGCAGGGCACGCGTACGCATGACGACGGCCCGCCCGCGGAATCCCTTCCGCGGGCGGGCCGTCGTCGCAGGCGCTGTGCGAAGTACCGGCGGATCAGATCCGCTTCAGCTCCCAGAGGCGCCAGAGACCGGTGCCGTCGGAGAGGTACTGCGAACCGGAGATCCCGGTCTTCGCGATGACGTAGTCCTTCTTCTGCCACAGCGGGACCAGGGGGACGTCGTCACCGACGATCTCCTGGATCGTCTTGAAGTCGTTCGAGGTGCGGCTGCGGTCCTCGAACTGCTGGGTGTCGGTGACGAGCCCGTCCAGCTTGGCGTTGGAGTAGCCGTTGTGGAGGCTGTTGTCGGAGCCGACGAGCGGCTGGCCGAAGGTGTCGGGGTCCGGGAAGTCGGGGAGCCAGCCGACGGTGTACGCGTCGTACTTACCGGCCGCGTAGCCCTTCTGGAACGCCTGCCACTCCACTTCCTTCACCGTGACCTTGAAGAGCCCGTCCGCCTCCAGCTGGCGCTTGATCTCGGCGGACTCCGCCGTGGTCGAGCCGTCCGGACGGAACGCGAACGTGATCGGCACGGGAATCTGGACCCCGGCCTCCTGCAGCAGCTTCCTGGCCTGGTCCGCGTCGGGCTGCGGGTAGGTGTCGAAGAACGGCGTCGAGTGGCCGATGAAGCCCTGCGGGATCAGCGAGTAGAGCGGCTCGACCGTGGAGTCGTAGACGTCGCTCACCAGCGGCCCGCGGTCGATGATCCAGGCGACGGCCTGCCGGATGCGCTTGTCCGAGAACGTCGAGCCCTCACGGACGTTGAAGACGAGGTTGCGGATCTCGGCGCTGTCCATCTCGGTGATCTGGACGTTCGGGTCGGCCGGGTTGATCTTGGCGATCTCGGCCGGCGGCAGCTGGCGGTGCGTCACGTCGAGGTCGCCCGCCTTCCAGGCGGCGAGCAGCTTGTCGGAGGAATCGTAGTACTGGACGTCGATCGCCGCGTTGACGGCCTTGATCGCGCCGCGGTAGCTGGTGTTGGGCGTCATCGACGCCTTGGCGCCGGCCTCGTAGGACTTGAGGACGTACGGCCCGGAGCCGTCCACCTTGTTGTCCGTGCGGAGCTTGTCCTTCGGGTACGCAGCCGGGTCGACGATCGCGCCCGCGCCGGTGGCGAGCTTCGCCGGGAAGGTGGCGTCACGGGCGGACAGGTTGAAGGTGATGTCGCGGCCCTCGGTCACCACGTTCCGCAGACTGGGGAAGAGGATCGCCGGACCGACGTCCGAGTTGATCTTCATCAACCGGTCGAAGGAGTACTTGACGTCCTTCGCCGTGATCTTGTGACCGTTGGAGAAGGTCAGGTCGTCCCGCAGCTTGCAGCGGTACGTCGTGAGCTTCTGACCGATGAACTGACAGCTCTCCGCGGCATCCGGCTCGGGCACGATTGCTCCGGACTTGAAAGTCATCAGAGTCTGGTACAGGTTGCTGAAGAGGGACCAGGATCCCGCGTCGTACGCACCTGCCGGGTCGAGCGAGGTGACCTCGTCGACAGTACCCACAGTAATCGGCTTGCCACCCGCCTCACCGGAGGGGAGAAGCTGCCAGGCCCCGACCCCTGCGATGATCAGTACCGCACATATCGCAAGAATCCGTACCCGGATCGAACGCATTGCCGTGCTCTCCCTTACCAGCCCCGCCGCGGTCCATGTACGCATACGCACACATCACCGCATGTTCGTGCTCACTCAATCACACGATTTTCGCATCTGGAACCCCAAATGGGTGAGTGACGGGCTTTTGATTGACCCTTGAACCTCAAGTCGTCAAGAGGCCCGGCACACCTGTCCATTGAGTGGGACACCGGTCACGCAGGGTGACGAAAACGGGGTGCGGACCGGGCGCGGTGAGGGTGCTGACAAATCGTCATATCGACTTTCTGTCGAAGGGTCCGGTCGCAGGAGGAGAGCGTGCGAAAAGCCTGCGAAATCCTGTCGGAAGAACAGGAAAAGCCCCACCGGGTGCGCACACCGGAGAGATGAACCGAAAAGGGGCGGATCAGGCCTGCCGGGAGGCCAGTTCCACGACGGTGATGTCGGAGGGCGCTCCCACGCGGACCGGCGGCCCCCAGGCGCCCGCGCCGCGCGAGACATAGAGCTGGGTGTCCCCGTACCGTTCGAGCCCGGCGACGGTCGGGTTGGCGAGTTCCGCCACCAGGTTGCCGGGCCAGAGCTGACCGCCGTGGGTGTGGCCGGAGAGCTGGAGGTCCACCCCGTGCGCGACGGCGTCGTCGATGACGATGGGCTGATGGGCCATGAGGACGGCGGCCCGCGCCGGGTCCCGGTCGCCGAGCGCGCGGTCGAAGTCGGGCCCCTGCCCCTCGCTCTCCCCGGCCACGTCGTTGACTCCGGCCAGGTCGAAGCCGTCGATCTCCACCCGGGCGTTCTCCAGCGGGTGCAACCCCAGTTCGCGTACGTGGTCGACCCACTCGGCGGCCCCGGAGAAGTACTCGTGGTTTCCGGTGACGAAGAAGCTGCCGTACCGGGCTTCCAGGTCCGCCAGGGGCTCGGCGGCGTGACCGAGATCCGCGACCGAACCGTCCACCAGATCACCGACGACCGCGATCAGGTCGGGCCGGGTCGCGTTGATCGAGTCGACCACCCGCCGGGTGTGGGCGTGGCCGAGGATCGGGCCGAGGTGGATGTCGCTGACGACCGCGATCCTGAACCCGTGCGCCGAGCGCGGCAGTTTGGCCAGCGGCACGGTGATCCGCTTGGTGCGGGGGCCGCGCAGCACGCCGTAGGTGCCGTACCCGACCGTGCCGAACCCGGCGACGGCCGCCGCGCCGCCGACCGCCCGCGCGACGAAGAGGCGCCGCGAGGGGCCGGGACCCGCGGGGGCAGGGGACGCGGAGGTGGGGGACGCGGAGGTGGGGGGCGAGGACGTGGGAGCAGCCACTGCTGGAGCGGCAGTTTCCGGTGCCGTACGGGCCGGGGCGCCGGACGGCACGAGGGCGTCGGTGCTTCCGTGACTGCGGTCCTCGCCGGCCGGGTCGGTGCCGCCGGCCGCGTTCCCGGCCGCTCCCCCCGCCGCGGGCTCCGGGCGACGGCGGTGGAGCACCCGGTGGAGGAGCGGGCGAACCGCCTCGCCCACGAGCAGCGCGAGCGTCAGGTAGAGCAGGCAGGCGAGCCAGAGGTACCCGGGCCAGGCGAGCACCTGCTGCAGCCAGAAGGGCGCACCGGCCTGGCCGGCGACCAGGGCGCCGACGCTGAGCACCGGCAGCACGAAGGCGGCCACCGTGCCCAGGCGCCTGAGCGTGGTGCCCGGGGCGGTGGTGTCGCCGACGAAGCGGCGCCAGAGGTAGCGGTGCACGCCGGCGAGCAACGCCAGCACCACGATCAGAACCACCGCAAAGACCACGACCACCGGTACTCCCCCGCCCCATGTCGCCGCGCTCGCCCTCCGCACGGTCCGTACCCGCGCATGGTAGTGCCGCGATCGGCCGCGTCCGTCCCCGTGCGGAGTGGGGGCCGGGGCGTGTGACCGCGAGGCGGCCGGGAGTTTGCCCCGCCCCGCGACGCCGCGGGGCAACTCCGTACAGGCCCTGGGGTCTGTATCGGGTGGTCCGACGGCGTCGCGGGGCACCCCATCCAGGCCCGGGTCAGCCGAGGGCGGTGACGAGGAGGGCGAAGGCGGCGATGATGACGGCGACGCGGACGTAGTGGTAGCGGTCCCAGCGGTTCATCTGCTCTTTCCAGTCGGCGGGCCGGTTGTCGGGGGTCCACGCCTTGGTCCGGTTGTTGATCGGGACGAGCAGCGCGAGCGACATAACCACGCTGAGGAGCAGCAGTGCGCCGGCGGTGACGGCGAGGCCGGTGCCGTGGTGGTGCCACCCGGCGACGGCCCAGACGCCGACGAGGACCAGCGAGCCGATGTACCAGACCGGCATGACGACGCCGAGCATCCGGCCCCCGTGGGCGCGGCCGAGCTGGCCGCTGTCCTCCGGGAGGGCGCTGAAGATCGGGTTCATGACGAAGGCGACGGAGAACTCCACCCCCACCATCACGCCGACGACCACGGTGGTGAAGACCTCAAGTGCGTTGAGCATGATGACCCTCTTGGAATCTAGTGCCGCTAGCTGACGAGGCGACGCTAGAGCTACTGCCGCTCTCATGTCTAGCGGTGCTAGCATCGGATCATGTCGGTACAGGAACGCAAGGAACGCGAACGGGCCCACCGCGAACGCCTCATCGTGGCGACGGCCCGCGAACTCGCCGAGCAGCAGGGCTGGGACGCGGTCACCACCCGGCGGCTGGCCGAGCGCATCGAATACAGCCAACCCGTCCTCTACAGCCATTTCCGCGGCAAACGCGAGATCATCGGCGCCGTCGCCCTCCAGGGGGCCACCGAGATGGCCACCGCCGTGCGGGCCGCGACCACCGCCGCGGACGACCCGCGCGCCCGCGTGTACGCCCTAGCCCGCGCCTACCTCGACTTCGCCGCACAGAACCCGGCGGTCTACGACGCCATCTTCCAGCTCGACGGCGGCCTCGCCTACGCGCAGGAGGACACCCCAGGACCCCTCATGGACGCTTTCGCCGCGCTGCTGGAGTGCCTCGGCGAGGTGGCCGGGGACGGCGTCGCCCCGGGTCTCTTCACCGAGGTGTTCTGGGCGTCCCTGCACGGAGTGGCGACCCTGACCCGATCGGGTCGACTGCCGCCGGAGGACACCGGGCGCAGGGTTCAGCTGCTGGTGGACCGGCTCACCCTGGTCTGACCCACTGTCCCGGCCGGCAGCGGCCCGCGGGGCGCAGCCGGAGACCGTTCGGGTCGCCGATCCTCGCGCCCCGGGCGGGCAGCCGCCCCGGACGCCGCGACGGTCATGGGGCCCGGCTGCCACGCGCCCGAGTGGTACTGCTCGCGGGCATCACGCGGGCCCGCTGGACGCCTGCCGCGAATGGGCGGTACGCCGCGCGGAGGCAGTACGCCGCGCGGAAACGCGCGCGGGGCCGGAAGGCTCCCGGGCGGTGGGTGTTCGGGCAGTGCGGCGTCAGCCGGTGGCTCGGGGGGCGTTCTCGGTGCGGAGGGCCCTGAGCCCCCGGAACCCGATGACGCCCACAGCCGTCCCCAGAAGGAAGGAGGTGATGGCGAGGAGCAGGTGGACCCAGAAGTAGGCGGTCGGGTCGCCCGCGTCGTCGAATGCGAGTCCGCTGCCGTCCTTCCACAGATTCTTGGCGAAGGTCACCCAGATCACCCATGACCACGCGCCGAACGCGAGCAGGAACCAGGAGACGGGACGACTGAGCTTCATGGACCCATTATCGCCGCCCGGCGGCCGTTCCCCCGCCGGGGGTGCCCCGGCGGGGGCCACGCCCACAGTGGGCCGGACGGCGGAACGCGGCGTGTCCCGATCCTGGCGGCCCGTCAGGAAGGGTGGTCCCGGTGGCACCGGAGGCGAAGGTGGGCTGTCCCGGCGTCGCGCACGGCGGGTCCGGGGTTCCGGGTCCCCATCCACACGAACGCCCTGTACGTTTCCGACCGTGCCTGCTCTGAAAAAGACCGTACTCACGGCTATCTGCGCCACCTTGATGTCCACTTTCGTCTTTGGTCCCGCGACGGCATTCGCTGCGGACAAGGACAAGAGCGATGACAAGCAGCCGAGGCCGACCCTGCCGATGTCGGGCATCGGCGGACCGCAGCTCGCGAAGGAGGGCACCCAGGTCAACCTGGGGCCGGGAGCCCCCGTCCTGCCCGAGGCGCTGACCGGCCGCTCCTGGATCGTGGCGGACGCCGAGAGCGGGGACGTCCTCGCGGCGCACAACGCGCACTGGCGGCTCCCACCGGCCTCCACGCTGAAGATGCTCTTCGCGGACACCGTGCTTCCGGCGCTCCAGCCGTCCACGACGACCCACAAGGTCACCGACGCCGAGCTGGCGGACCTCGGCGACGGCAGCAGTCTGGTGGGCGTCAAGGAGGACCAGACCTACACGGTCCACGACCTCTGGCTCGGCGTCTTCCTCCGCTCCGGCAACGACGCGGTGCACGTCCTCGCGTCGATGTACGGCGGCGGGGAGGCGGGCGGCGAGAAGGAGGCGGTCGCGAAGACCGTGACGGCGATGCAGGAGCACGCCGACGAGCTCCAGGCCCTCGACACCCACGTGGTCACACCGGACGGCTACGACGCTCCGGACCAGGTGTCCAGCGCGTACGACCTCACTCTCTTCGCCCGCAGCGGGATGCAGAAGAAGGACTTCCGGGAGTACGCGGCGACCGCCACGGCCGACTTCCCCGGCGAGGAGAAGGGCAACGGCAAGCGGGAGAGCTTCGAGATCCAGAACACCAACCGGCTGCTCACCGGTGACGTCGGCATCACCCCGTACAAGGGCATCGCGGGGGTCAAGAACGGCTACACCAGTCACGCGGGCAACACCTTCACCGGAATCGCCGAGCGCGACGGCCGGGTGCTGCTGGTCACCGTGATGAACCCGTCCTCCGACGCGAGCCACGCGGTCTACAAGGAGGCGGCCTCGCTGCTGGACTGGGGCTTCGCAGCGAGCGGCAAGGTGACACCGGTCGGTGAGCTGGTGCCGCCGAAGTCGGCGGACACCGGTAGTGCCACGGACGACGGAACCGACGGCGGCACCGGTACGGGCAAGGGGCCGCAGGCCGCCGCCGGGGCGAACCCGCAGAAGACGGTGGTCAAGGCGGCCGTCCGCGGCGCGGCGCCGTCCGGTGGCGCGGGCATCGCCCTGGCCCTGGCCGGCGGCCTGCTGGTGGTGCTCGCGGCCGGGGTGTTCCTGGTCAACCGGCGCTGGCCGCTGCGTCGCCCCCGCCCGTAGGCGGTGTCCGGCCGGCGGTCCGTCCGTCCGGCCCGGCGCCGTCCGCCGCCTCCGCCTCTGCCGTCTCCGCCGCTCGGGCCTCGGCGGCCTCCAGCTTGCTCCCGGTGGCGGTCCAGGCGGCGCAGACCAGCAGCAGCTTGGCGGTGAGGTTGATCCAGAGGAGCAGGGCGATGGGCACGCCGAAGGCGCCGTACATGCTCTTGGACGCGACACCGCTCATGTAGCTGCCGAGCAGCAGCTTGAGGAGTTCAAAGCCGACCGCGCCGACCAGGCACGCCACGACCAGCCGGCGGCGCGGCGGTTCCACCCCGGGCAGCAGGGTCAGCAGGTAGAGCAGGAGCAGGAAGTTGGCCACCACCGCGACCGCGATGGCGGCGGCCTGGAGCAACAGGCCGCCCGCGCCGTCCTCGGGGATGCCGATCCGGTCGGCGCTCCAGCCGACCGCGGTGGAGCCGACGGTGGAGAGGACGAGGGTCAGCAGCGCGGCGCCGCCGAGGCCCATCAGGAGTCCGGCGTCCTTGAGCTTGCGGACGAACGGGTTGCCGTCGTCCTGGTCGTCGATGCCCCAGACCGCGCGCAGGCAGTCGCGGAGCGAGCCGACCCAGCCGACGCCGGTGAAGAGCAGCAGCGCACCGGCGACGACCCCGACCGTCCCGGCGTGCGTGACGAGGTTGTCGATGCCGAGCTGGTCGGAGATGCCGGGGACCTGCTCGGCGGTCTTCTGCTCGATCGTGTCGAGCTGGTGGTCGGAGAGGAGCGCGGCGCCGACTGCGGCGCCGACCGCGATCAGCGGGAAGAGCGCGAGGAAGCTGATGAAGGTGATGGCCGCCGCGAGCCTCGCCCAGTGGACGCGTTCCAGCGTCTCGTAGGAGCGCCAGGCGTGCGTCTCCATCAGCCGGCCGAGAAGCGGGCCGACCACGGGGAGTCTCTTCAGCCAGTCCATGACGTATGCGTACCCTCCGGGCCCCGGAAAACCTGCGGACCGGACGCACACTTCCGTGCGCCGGGGAAAGATCGCCGCCCGCGCGGGCTGACACTCTCCGCATCACCCGTTCCGGTGAGCCCCTGTACAAATGCCCCAAAGGGGTTTTCTCGGGCGATACGGTCACCCATATGTCCGTCGACACGGTGTCCTTGAGCGGCTCCGGCCGCACCGCCCCGACCACCGCCGTACGGTTTCGTCCGCGTACGCCCGAGGAGGCGGCCGACATCGTGCGCGGGCGCGGGCCCCGGGGGGCGATCGCCCGGGGACTCGGCCGCGCGCCGGGCGACGCCGCGCAGAACGCCGGCGGCTCCGTGCTCGACATGGGCGCACTGGACCGGGTCCGCTCCTTCGACGCGGCCACCGGCACCGTGGTCTGCGACGCCGGGACCCGGCTGGACCGGCTGGCCGGGACGCTGCGGCCGGCCGGCTGGTACCTCCCGGTGGTGCCGGGCGACCGCAGGATCACCGTGGGCGGGGCCATCGGCTCCGACGTGCACGGCCACGACCACCGCACGGCGGGGTCCTTCACCCGGCACGTGACGGCGCTGGAGCTGCTGACGGCGGACGGCTCGGTCGTCACGGTGCTGCCCGGCACCCCGCTCTTCGACGCCACGGCCGGCGGACTGGGGCTCACCGGGATCGTCCTCGCCGCCACCCTCCGCTGCCGCCCGATCGCCACCTCGTTGATCTCCGTGGACACCGAGCGGGCGGCGGACCTCGACGACCTGCTCGCCCGGATGACGGGGTACGGCACCCGCCTGCCGTACGAGAGCGCCTGGATCGACCTGATGGCAGGCGGGCGGGCCACCGGGCGCTCGGTGCTGGTGCGGGGTGCGCACGCGCCGCTCGACGCGCTGCCGGCCCGCGACCGGCGGGCCCCGCTCGACGCGCCCGTCCTGCTGCCGCGACGGCCGACCGTGCCCGCCTTCGCGCCGGCCGGCCTGCTCGGCCGCACCGCGATGGGGCTGGTCAACGAGGTGCGCCACCGGGCGGCGCCGCGCGCCCGTACCGGGGTGCTGCGGAGTTTCCACTCCTTCTTCCGCTCCCCCGACGCCCTGCCCCGGATGCCCGCTCCGGCCGGTCGGGGCGGCTACGTGCGCTACCAGTTCACGGTCGGGGCCGGCCGGGAGGAAACCCTGCGCCGGGTGGTACGCCGGCTCGCCGGCCGGGCCTGCCCCTCCTCGGTCGCGGTGCTCGAACGGCTGGGCGCGGGCGGGCCCGGCTGGCTGTCGTTCCCGGCGCCCGGCTGGTCCCTCGCCCTGGACGTACCGGCCGGGCTGCCGGGCATCGGCCGTCTCCTGGACGGGCTGGACGACGAGGTGGCCGCCGCCGGGGGGCGGGTCAGCCTCGCCCGGGACTCCCGGCTGCGGCCGGAGTTACTGACGTCGATGTACCCGCGGGTGGCGGAGTTCCGCGCGCTGCGGGCGGAGACCGACCCGACCGGCGCGTTCCGCTCCGACCTCGCGCGCCGGCTCGCCCTCTGAAGTGCCTGGATCCGGCCCCAGCCCCGTCCCGCCCGGCCGCAGACCAGTCAGCCACCCCGTCAGCCGACCAGCCCGTCAGCCAGGAGAGTTCCCGTGAAGGACGCCTTCGGTGCCCCGCAGTCCCTGCTCCTCCTCGGTGGCACCTCGGAGATCGGGCTGGCCACCGCGCGCCGGCTGATCGCCCGGCGCACCCGGACGGTCCGGCTCGCAGGGCGGCCGTCGGCCGCCCTGGAGGCCGCGGCCGACGGGCTGCGGGAGCTGGGCGCCGAGGTCTCCACGGTGGAGTTCGACGCACTGGACCCCGAGTCGCACGGACCGGGGCTCGGCAAGGTGTTCGCGGAGGGGGACGTGGACGCGGTGGTGCTGGCCTTCGGCATCGCGGGCGACCAGGCGCGCGACGAGGAGGACCCGGCCGCCGCCGCGCTGGTCGCGCGTACCAACTACGTGGGGGCGGTCTCCGCCGGTCTGGTGTGCGCGGGCGCGCTCCAGGCGCAGGGCCACGGTTCGCTGGTGGTGCTCTCCTCGGTCGCCGCCGAGCGCGCCCGGCGCGAGGACTTCATCTACGGCTCCAGCAAGGCGGGCCTGGACGTGTTCGCGCAGGGACTCGGGGACGCGCTGTACGGCACCGGTGTGCAGGTGCTGGTGGTGCGCCCCGGCTTCGTGCGGACGGCCCGTACGGCGCAGGCGCGCACATCGCCGCTGGACACCACTCCGGAGGAGGTCGCCGACGCGATCGTCACGGGGATGCGGCGGGGTTCGGAGACGGTGTGGGTGCCGGGCGGCCTGCGCGTGGTGATGTCGGCCCTGCGCCATGTGCCGCGCCCGCTCTTCCGCCGGCTCCCCGCCGGGGACCGGGCGGTCTGACACCGCGCCCCGATGCGGGCCGGGCGGGGTCGGCAGGGGTCAGTACCCCCGGGTCAGTACCCCTGTCTCCGGGACCAGGCGAACATCCGCGCCGCCCCGATGAGGAAGGTCGCCGCCCAGGTCACCACGAAGGCGACCACCACCCAGAGGTTCCCGGTGACCATGCCCGCGCCCAGCAGGACGAACGAGACGACGGCCAGCAGAGCGAACGTCCGGCGGGACCGGATCAGCCGCCCGGTGCGGCCGGGGCAGTGCGGGGCCCCCGGGAGCCCGCCGCCCGGTGACCCCGGAGGCTCTCCGGCCGGGGGCTCCCCGCTGCCGGGGCCACGTCGGCGCGGGGTGGAGTCGCCGGGGTGCCCGGGGCGCGCAGGGGTCGCGGGGGTTTCGGAGGCTCCCGGGGTTCCGGGGGGTCCGGGGGTGTCCCCCAGCGGCTTGCGCAGGAGGTCGCGCTCCTCCCGGACATCGCGCTCCTCCCGGACGTCGCGCTCGCCCTCGACGTCGCGCCCGAACTGGACGGCGGGATCGTCCGGGAAGTCCCGTGCCAGCGAGGCTTCCAGTTGCGCCAGTATCCGGCGTTCACGGCTGGAGAGCGGGACCACGCGGACCACCTCCGCGACGGGGACGAATGACCGGGACGCCCCATGACGGGACGACGAGTGACGGCTGCCGTTGTTCCTGCCTGTGGAAATTTTCCCACTCCAACGGCCCACTGTCCCTCCGGCGCCCACACCGCGGCGGCCCCGCCCCGTGAAGGGCCGGTGGACGGCCAGGTGGACGGCCGGGTCAGGACAGGCGGTGCAGCGAGGGCTCGTCCGCGGAGAACCCGCTCTGGACGGGCACGGCGGGGGTGCCACCGCCGGCCCCGAACGGGAACTCGTTGATCTGGCGCCAGACGCGGTCGCCGCCCTGTTCGTAGAGCGCGAAGGAGGTGCAGGTCCAGGCGGCCTCGTACTCCGCGAGCTCCTCGTACGCCCGGTCCATCGCCGCCTCGTCGATGAAGTGCGCCACGGTGACGTGCGGGTGGTACGGGAACTGCAGCTCGCGGGCGAGCGGGCCGGAGGCGTCCCGGACCCGCTTCTGGAGCCAGGCGCAGGAGGAGGCGCCCTCCACGACCCGGACGTAGACGACGGGCGAGAGCGGGCGGAAGGTCCCGGTCCCGCTCAGCCGCATCGGGAACGGCCGGCAGTCGACGGCGATCCGGGCGAGGTACGCCTCGGCGGCCGGCACCTCGTCCGCCTTCACCTCGGTCGGCGGCAGCAGGGTGATGTGCGTGGGGATGCCGTGCGCGGCCGGGTCCCCGAAGCCGGCACGGCGCTGCTGGAGCAGGGTGCCGAAGGGCTCCGGGACCGCGATCGAAACGCCGAGCGTTACGGTCCCCACGTCGTTCTCCTCTGTCGTCGATCGCTGGTTCTCGATGACCGCGCGCGCCGGGCGCCGCGGCACCGGCGGTCGCACGGGGCCGTCGCCGCAAGTGTGCCGCGCGGTGCCGTGCTCCCGCCAGGGTCCTTCGACTCAGTGCTTGGCGGGCAGGAGGCCCATCCGGTCGTACGCCTGCGCCAGCGTCTCCGCGGCTACCGTCCGGGCCTTCTCCGCACCCTTGGCCAGCAGCGAGTCCAGCGTCTCCGGGTCGTCCAGGTACTCCTGGGTGCGCGTGCGGAACGGCGTGACGAACTCCACCATGACTTCGGCGAGATCCGTCTTCAGCGCGCCGTACATCTGGCCCTCGTACTTCTGCTCCAGTGCCTCCACCGAGGTGCCGGTGAGGGTGGAGTAGATGGTCAGGAGGTTGCTGATGCCCGGCTTCTCCGTGACGTCGTACCGGATCACCGTGTCGGTGTCGGTGACGGCGCTCTTGACCTTCTTCGCGGTGGTCTTCGGGTCGTCCAGGAGGTTGATGAGGCCCTTCGGCGTGGACGCCGACTTGCTCATCTTGATCGACGGGTCCTGGAGGTCGTAGATCTTCGCCGTCTCCTTGAGGATGTACGGCTCCGGGATGGTGAAGGTGTCGCCGAAGCGGCCGTTGAAGCGCTCCGCGAGGTCGCGGGTCAGCTCGATGTGCTGGCGCTGGTCCTCGCCGACCGGGACCTGGTTGGCCTGGTAGAGCAGGATGTCCGCGACCTGGAGGACCGGGTACGTGAAGAGGCCGACGGTCGCCCGGTCGGCACCCTGCTTCGCCGCCTTGTCCTTGAACTGGGTCATCCGGGAGGCCTCGCCGAACCCGGTCAGGCAGTTCATCAGCCAGCCGAGCTGCGCGTGCTCGGGGACGTGGCTCTGCACGAAGAGCGTGCACCGCTCGGGGTCGAGACCGGCCGCCAGCAGCTGGGCCGCGGCGAGGCGGGTGTTGGCCCGCAGCTCCTTCGGGTCCTGCGGCACGGTGATCGCGTGCAGGTCCACCACCATGTAGAAGGCGTCGTGGGACTCCTGCAGAGCCACCCACTGGCGCACCGCGCCGAGGTAGTTGCCGAGGTGGAACGAGCCTGCGGTGGGCTGGATTCCGGAGAGCACGCGAGGTCGGTCAGAGGCCATGTGCCCATTGTCTCAGGTGCGCAACCGATCCCGGGCAGCCGGTACTCGGGAATCCGTCGCGGGCTCCGGAGCGGCCCTGTTCAGCGGTGCGCGGGGCCGCCGGGGCGGGCGGGGCGGGCGGTGAGAGGTGGATCACGTTTCCGGTGACGGGCCCGGCGTGCGGGGGCGGGGCGGGCACGCCGGTGCGGCGCGGGTTTCCCGGGTGGTGCGGCGACGGAACGATACAAAGTGGGCACGACCCCGCCCGCCGCCCCCGACCCGGGCGCCATCCGCCCGGTCCGCACCCGCACCTCCATCCGCACGTGCCGCACGACGAACGGAGATCCCGTGTCGACCACGGAGAACGCCCTCGCCTCCACCGAGGCCCACAGCGCGCACAACTACCACCCGCTGCCCGTCGTCGTCGCGACGGCGGACGGGGCCTGGATGACCGACGTGGAGGGGCACCGCTACCTCGACCTGCTGGCCGGGTACTCGGCGCTCAACTTCGGCCACCGCAACCGCCGGCTGACCGACGCGGCGAAGGCGCAGCTGGACCGGGTGACGCTCACCTCGCGGGCGTTCCACCACGACCGGTTCGCCGCGTTCTGCACGGAGCTCGCCGAGTTGTGCGGCATGGAGATGGTGCTGCCGATGAACACCGGCGCGGAGGCGGTGGAGACCGCCGTGAAGACCGTGCGGAAGTGGGGGTACACCGTCAAGGGCGTCCCGGACGGCATGGCCAAGATCATCGTGGCGGCGGACAACTTCCACGGCCGCACCACCACGATCGTCAGCTTCTCCACCGACCCGGAGGCTCGCGCGGACTACGGTCCGTACACCCCGGGCTTCGAGATCGTGCCGTACGGCGACCTCACCGCGATGCGTGAGGCGATGACGGAGAACACCGTGGCGGTGCTGCTGGAGCCGATCCAGGGCGAGGCCGGGGTGCTGGTGCCGCCGGAGGGTTATCTCGCCGGGGTCCGTGAGCTGACCCGCGAGCGGAACGTGCTCTTCGTCGCGGACGAGATCCAGTCGGGCCTGGGCCGCACCGGACGGACCTTCGCCTGCGAGCACGAGGGCGTGGTGCCGGACATGTACGTCCTGGGCAAGGCGCTCGGCGGCGGGGTGGTGCCGGTGTCGGCGGTGGTCTCCTCGGCGGCGGTGCTGGGGGTGTTCCGGCCGGGCGAGCACGGCTCGACGTTCGGCGGCAACCCGCTGGCGTGCGCGGTGGCGCTGGAGGTGATCGCGATGCTGCGGACCGGCGAGTACCAGGCTCGGGCGGCGGAGCTGGGGGCCCATCTCCACCGCGAGCTGGGCCGGCTGGTGGGCGGGGGCACCGTGGACGCGGTGCGTGGCCGGGGGCTGTGGGCGGGGGTGGACGTCACCCCGGCGCTGGGCACGGGCCGGGAGATCTCGGAGCGGCTGATGGGCCGGCGCGTGCTGGTGAAGGACACCCACGGCTCGACGATCCGGATCGCGCCCCCGTTGGTGATCGAGCGGGAGGACCTGGACTGGGGGCTCGCCCAGCTCCGTGCGGTGCTGGGCGAGAGCGAGTAGGACGCAGGAGGGAGGGCGGGGGTGCAGGACCGACGGATCGTCGGCCCGGCACCCCCGCCCCGCCGGCCTACGCGGTGGTGCAGGCGTGCCCGCCGAGCTTGAAGACGGACGGATCGGGCCCGGCCTTCGGGGTGGTGGTGTTGAACCCGAAGTCGGCGACCGCACCGGGGGCGAGCGCCCGGTTCCAGTCCAGCGGCTTCGCCGTGACCGTACGGCCGCTCTGGGAGAGGTCCGCGCTCCAGCTCTGGCCGATCCGCTGGCCGCCCGGGAAGAGCCAGCTCAGCTGCCAGGCGGGGAGCGGGGCGGTGCCGGTGTTGCGGACCCGGACGGTGACGGTGGAGCCGCCCGTCCAGGCATGCGAGGCGTAGGACACCTGGCAGACCCGGTCGGTGCGGTCGGCCGCCGTGTGTCCGTCGCCCGCGTCGTCCAGGTAGGAGGCGATGAAGGCGAGGGGCGCGTTCCAGTTGATGGCGACCTCGTTGGTGGCCCAGGAGCCGTTGTCGTCGAGGTAGCACATCGCGGGGGCGCAGCCGCCGAGCTTCTCCGCCGCTGCCGGGTCACCCGCGGCGACGGCCGTCGCGTTGGGTCCGCCGGCCACCGAGCCGGGGGGCGGGTGGGGCAGGTCGGGGTTGCTCTGGTGGGCCCAGAAGCGGTGGTGCTGGTTCTCCGAGTCGCGTTCGCCGTACCCGGTGACGTAACTCTGGTTGAGCGGGTTGCGGCCGAAGAGGTAGTCGGCCCCGCGCAGGACGGCGTCCTGGTAGGCCGGTTCGCCGGTGAGGTCGTGGGCGACGGCCAGGACGACCATGTTGTTGAGCACCTGGCTGTTGGAGCCCCAGGCGTAGTCCTCGCCGGGCGGGGAGTAGGGCAGTCCGTAGAGCTCGGCGCGGGACTGCGCGGCGTACCGGTCGGCTCCGGCGGTCACGACCGCGCGGACACCGGCGAGTTGCGTGGCGCTCAGGTCGTTGGGGACGGTGGCGAGGGTGAGTACGCCGAGTCCGGCGGTGGAGCCCCAGGAGATGCCGCCGCCGGCGGAGAAGATCCGGCCGGCGTCGCCGTGCAGCGGGGAGGCGAGCAGCGCGGTGCGGTAGGCCGAATCACCGGTGGTGGTGAAGAGTTCGGCGGCGGCCCAGTAGAACTCGTCGGAGACGTCGTTGTCGCTGTAGGTCCCGCCGCCGGTGCCGTCCGCCGGGTCGGCGTAGACGGCCGGGTGCGCGGTGGCGGCCTTCCAGGCGGTGGTGGCGGCCCGCAGGCAGCGGTCGGCGAACGCCTGGTCGTACGGGGCGTACAGCCGGGCGCACTGGGCGCCGGTCGCGGCGAGGTTGAGCGTCGCGGCGGTCGAGGGGGCGTGCAGTTCGCGCGGTTGGGGGTCCTGGTCCGGGCGGGTGGGAATGCCGGTCCAGGCGGCGTCGTGCACCTTGTGGTGGACCATCCCCGCCAGCGGTTCGCCGGCCGGTACCTGCATGCGCAGCAGGAAGTCCAGCTCCCAGCGTGCCTCGTCGAGGATGTCGGGCACGTCGTTGCCGCGTTCCGGCACGCGCAGGGTGCCGTCGCCCAGCTCGGCGCCCTCGGCGTCGGCCGCGGTCAGAGTCCGCTCGTACGTGGACATCAACTGGGCCACCGCGATGCCGCCGTTGACCACGTACTTGCCGTGGTCACCGGCGTCGTACCAGCCGCCCGAGACGTCGAGGCGGTAGTCGCAGACGCCGGGGACGCACGGCACGTCGGTGTCGCCCTGGTTGGGGGAGGTGCCGGCGTGTCCGGCGGGGCGCGCGTACTCCTCACCGACGAGGTCCGCCTCGATCGGGATGCCGCTGCGGTTGTGGTAGAAGTACGCGAGCGCGTCGGAGCGGAGGCCGTCGTAGAGGTCGGCGCGCACCGAGAAGGGCTCGCTGACCTGCCCGTCGACGTCCACGGTGTAGCCGTCGCCGACGGTGGTGAGGGCGCTGAAGTCGAAGGTGTGGACGCGCTGCCGGGAGGTCGGGTCCTCGCCGCCGGGGACGGTCGAGCCGGTGGCGGCGGTGGACCCGTCGGCGCTCTTCACCCTCCAGGTCAGCGGCGCGTCGGCGTCCGTCACCACGGTGCCGCTCTTGCTGCCGTGCGGGAGGTAGCCGACCTGGTTGATCCGGACCGGGGAACCGGTGTCCGGTACGTACACGGGCGGTTCGGCACCGCCGCGCAGGGAGATGTCGTCGAAGCAGAAGGTGGTGGCCCGGTCGCCCCCGCCGATCTGGAGGGCGACCTGCGCGGCCGGCCGGTCGGCGGTGGCGGTGAACGCGTGGGTGACCGTCACCGGTTCGGTGCCGACCGGGTCGGCGGTGGCGAGTTCGGTGGCCCAGGGCTCGACGGCCTCCTGGACGCGGGTCTGCGCGGTCAGCGGCACGGTGGAGCTCGCGGTGTAGCTGAGGAGGTACGTCTCCCCCGCCACGAGGGGGACGTCGTTCTGCCCGACGATCACGTCCCAGGCGTTCGCCGTACCGGCCGGGACGTCGACGCAGAGGCGGCCGTCGACGACTTTCCCCGAGGTGTTCGCCGTCCACCACCAGGGCGCGGTCCCGGCGGAGAAGTCACCGTTGGTGATCTGCTCGGCGCCCTCGGCCGGTGCGGGTTCGTCGGCTGCGGCGCCGGGCGCGGCGAGGCCCACCGCGAGCAGCGCCGCGACGACCGCCGCGGCGGAGAGGCGCCCGGCGGACCGGGCACGGTGGTGCGGCGGACGGGTGCGCGAGGAGGGGAGGCGTGGGGGTGGGGCGTTCACCGGGACACCTTTCGTCGGCGGGCTGCGGGTGCGGAGAAGGAACGCTGAGTGGGGGCATGAGCGGAGGCAAGTGGGAGCGCTCCCACGAGCGGGCCCATTCTGGCGCCGGAGACCATCGTTCCGCCAGGGTCATGACAGAACTGAAAATGTCACCGCCGCCGGCCGGAGGCCGGGGGCGGTGACGGTGACGGTGACGGGGGTGACAGCGTGGGCGCCGGGCGGGTCCGGTGGGCGCGACCGCTGAGCGGGCAGTCCGCCAGGGGGCCAGGGGTCAGAGGATCACGTGCGGCAGGAAGCGGGCGTACTCGTCCGTGACCGGTCCGGCCGACTCACGGATGCCGAGACCCGCCGCCTCGTCGCCGACCACCCAGGCGCCGAGCACCACGCGGTTGCCGTCGAAGTCGGGGAGCGGCGCCAACTCCTGGTAGCAGCAAGCCTCCTGGCGCAACACCGGCGCACTGCCGGGACCGTGCAGCTCGACACCCGCCCCCTCGCGGCCGAGCAGAGGCTTGGAGACGTAACCCGCGCCCCCGTACCCGGCGAGTTCGCGCGGGCCGTCCAGATGGGCGGCCAGCAGGTTCGGGTGTCCCGGGTAGAGCTCCCAGAGGACGGCCAGCAGCGCCTTGTTGGAGAGGAGCATCTTCCAGGCGGGCTCGATCCAGCAGGTGGAGCCGGTCCCGCCGCCGTTGTCGAGCGTCTCGAGGACATGCCGGCCGAACTCGTCGGTGGTCAGCCATTCCCACGGGTAGAGCTTGAAACAGCTCCGGATGAAGCGCAGTTGCTCATCGACGAACCGGCCGCTCAGCGGGTCCCAGCCGATGCGTTCGACGGAGAGCGCCTCGGTGTCGATACCGGCCTGCTGGGCGGTCTCGCGCAGGTACGCGACCGTCATCAGGTCCTCGCCCAGCTCGTCCCCGTCCGAGTGCGCGAAGTGCACCGGTCCGGGCGGCAGGAGCGGGGCCTGCCGCCGCCAGGTCTCGACGAGCCGTTCGTGCAGGGAGTTCCACTGGTCGGCGCCCGGAAAACGCTCCTCCATCCAGAACCACTGCGCGCTGGCGGCCTCCACCAGCGAGGTGGGGGTGTCGGCGTTGTACTCCAGCATCTTCGCGGGGCCCGTACCGTCGTACCGCAGGTCGAACCTGCCGTACACGGAGGGGAGTTCGGCGCGCCGGTGCCAGGACTCGGCGACGAGCCGGGCGAGTCCGGGGTCGGTGATGCCGAGGTCGGCGAAGCGGTTCTCCTCCACGATGTGCGCGGCTGCGGCCAGGCACATGGTGTGCAGCTCCTCGACGACCTCCTCCAGCGCCTCGACCTCGGGCAGCGAGAAGGCGTAGTACGCGCTCTCGTCCCAGTAGGGGCGCAGCGAGCCGTCCGGGTGGCGGGTGAGTGGGTAGATCAGCCCCTGCTCCTCGACGGTGCGCTGCCAGTCGGGGCGGGGTTCGATGGTGCGGCGTTCCACGGTCGGCTCAGCCGCCGCTGGAGTGCGAGTTGCCGAAGCCGCCGCGCTTGACGGAGGACTTGTCGAAGCTGCCGCCGGAGACCTTGCCGTTCTTGACGGAGCCGCCGTAGTAGTAACTGCCGTGGCCGCCGCTCTTGCACTCGTACTTCGGCAGCGTCTTCTGGGTCACCCGGTCCACACAGCGCTTGTCGGGATCGGAGCCGCAGGCGGTGAGGGTCACTGCGAGCAGCCCCACGCCTCCGAGCACCACCGTGCTGGACCGCAGTATGCGCTTGGCCATCTTCCGTACTCTCCCCCGTCGTGCGGGTGCGCCTGGTGGTGCACCTCGTTCCGCGTACAGCGATGCGCTGTACCGCGATGCGCTGTACCGCGATGCGCTGTACAGCGATGGGCGGTACAGCGATGCGTTCAGTCGATGGCCAGATTAGATGCCAGGACCACCGGCCGGGAACCCCGGCGCCCCGCCAGGGAGCGGCAGCCGACCGGTTCGAGGCACCTGTGGCCCGGTCCCGCGGGCCGCGCAGGGCGCCGAAGCGCGGGTGACAGCTCTTCCGTCAACCCCGCTCCCGTTTTTCATCCTGGCGACCGACCTGCGGTCGATCAGCCCGGCGCGGCCGACGCGTGGCCCTAGGCAAGGCCCGGACGGGCACACCCGGCCGCTCCTCGCGCAGGCCGGACGCCGATTCCATACCAACCGGGCCGTTTCTGCCTCACTCTGGGTATCCGAAGATCACCCTTCGGGTACGGAGAGGACGAGAAGAGTGAACGCCAAGAGAAGCGAACCCGCCGTCGGATCACTGGTGGTGGACGCGTCACGCCCTGGTGTGATCGGCGAGTTCCGGGGCGTCTCGGGCGCCTTCTGGCAACTGCGGCCGGTGACCGGAGGTGCCGATTGGCAAGCCGATCCGGAGCAGACCCGCTTCGCCGATCCCGCCGAGCGGCTGCGCGCCGAGAACGCACGGTGCAACGCACGGAGCCGGGGCGAACGGCTGTGACCTGCCGGCCGGCGCCCCTCCCGGCAGGCTCCGCCCCTCGCGGCACAGGGCGGAGAGCGGCCAGGGCGCGGGCCCGCACCGCTCGGGCCCGCACCCTCCGGAACGACGTAGGACGCTCCGCACGCCGGGCAGGTGCTCTTTGAGGTGCAACATCCCTGTTCCCACCAGGATTTCGCGCTCCCCACGCTACGTTCTTGCCCGGTCCTGACAGCGAGCCGGGGGAGACGAACAGACCATGAAAAGCGCGGAGTTACTGCCACCCACGGATGTCTGGCTGCTCGTTCGAGCGCTCCCGGTCCCCCTGCAGGGCGCGACCCAGAAGCTCGCGGACGCCCTCATGGCGCTCCACGGCCCGAGGTTCGCCGTCTGGCACACCAACGAGTTCGTCTTCGGCGTCCGTGCAGGGCAGCTGTTCCTGCGGACCCTGGGCGGCGCGGAGGTGCCCGCGCCGAAGGTCGTCCTCGTCCGCCAGCCCCCGGGCTCCATGCACCACGACCGCGAAGTGACCCTGCTGCGGCACCTGGAGCGCATGGGCGCCACGCTCCTCAACCCGCTGGCGGCGCACCTCGTGTGCCGCAACAAGGTCTGGCAGATGCAGGACCTGGCCCAGGCCGGGCTGCCGGTGCCGGACACCCTCTCCTACGGGACGGCGCCGCTGGAAGGGGTGGTCCGCACCAACGGACTACAAGCCCCGTGCGTGGTCAAGTCGGTCACCGGCCACAAGGGCAAACAGGTCTTCCTCGCCCCCGACACCCACCTGCTGCGCGGTATCGCGGGCGCCCTGGCCCAGGAGACACCCCACCTGTTCCAGGAGTACGTATCCCACTCGCACGGCCGGGACCTGCGCATGGTCGTGGTCGACGGGGAGACCGTGGGCGCCGCCGTACGCACCTCGCGCAACGGCGGCCTCACCTCGAACCTCGGCCAGGGCGGTTCCGCCACCGTCTGCCCGGGCGAGTCCCCGGCGGCGGAGTCGCTGGCCGTACGGGCCGCCGAGGCGCTGGGCCTCGCGATCGCCGGGGTGGATCTCCTCTTCGCCTCCGAGGACACCTTCACCGTCTGCGAGGTCAACGCCGTCCCCGGCTGGCGCCCGCAGATGACGGCGGTGATCCCGGCCATCACGGCGAGCGTCGCCCGCCGCATCGAAGCCTGGGGCGGCTGAGCCGGGCCGCCCGAGCGCCACTTCCGTAGGGCCGCCGATCGCGTGCCACGGGCGGTCCTGCCGACCACCGGGAAGGAACGCCGCCTGCCGGGAGGCGCTCTACGGGCGGTTGCGGCAGAGGCAGAACGGGTGTCCGGCAGGGTCGGTGTACACCTGCCAGCCGTAGCCGGACTCATCGACGAAGCCCTTGAGGAAGGTGGCGCCCAGACCGGTCACCCGGCGGTGTTCGGGCTCGAACTCGTCCACTTCGAAGTCGAGGTGGAACTGCTGCGGGTGGTCCTGGCCCGGCCAGTTCGGAGGCTGGTAGTCCGCCACCCGCTGGAACGACAGCTCGATGCCGTCGTTGCGCAGGGTGACCCAGTCCTTCTTGCTGATGTCGGTGTTGATCTCCCAGCTCAGCACCTCGGCGTAGAACTCGGCCAGCTTCCACGGGTCGGGGCAGTCGAGGATGACGTCGGTGAATGTCAGCATCGGAACATCGTAGGTCGCAGCTTCGGACATCCGCGGTGAACAAGTGAGCGCGTTTCGTGGGTCGTTCGGTGAAGGTGCGGCGCATCGCACCGCGGGTTCCCGCCGGGCGGGAGGGCCGCGGCTCGGCAAGGAGCAGGTCCGCCCTCCGCCCCTGCGTCGGGGGGCGGACCCCGGAAAACCGCTGGTCCACGACTGCCGTCCGCCCCTGTCCGGCCTGGTCGGCCCAGTTCCACACCGGCGTCCCACGGCTCCCCGCGCCGTGACGATCTTGTTCGAAGTCGAATACTTCGCATTCGAACATCTAAAAATCTATGGTGGCCGTAGTAGACATCCGCGTGGGCCGTGGGTAGTGTTTCTCTCGTAGCCAGAGAGACCGCAAGGCCCGGCAGAGATGAACTGCCGGGAAGCAGTAAGTGCAGTACAGGCAGTTGCAGGACGGTGCGGTGGTGGAGTTCCGAAGCCGGAGCAGTTGCAGGATGGCGACGGGACTGACGACCGGACCGGGTGGCCCGCAGTGATCAGGGGCTGCCGCGAGCAGTGCTCAGCAGTGAAGTCATGAGGCAGCACCTCGGTGAAGGCGTCGGCTGCGGACGCGCGCACCGGGAAGTTCGGCAGTGGGGTTCTAAGCCAGAGCAGACGCAGGACGGGCGACGGGGCTGGCTGCCGAAGAGTGGTGGCGCTGACACAGGCCACCGAGCGGATCGCATTACCAGCAGGACGCAGTACCAGCAGTACGAAGTATCAGCAGGACGCAACACCAGCAGTAGTGAGCAATCGATCCCAGAGGGAAGAACGGAGGGGCCGAGCGCCATCAGGATCGCCCGGGCGGAAGTCTGAACCCGGGTACCGCAGGACATCGATAGTGAGGTGGTCTCCGGTCAAGCAACCGCGATCCCCGCACACCCGACAGCGTCTCGGTCGGAGTGGCGGATACGAAAGTCCGGCGCAGTAACCAGGGCCGGACGATGGTGTAGCAGTTCCTTCGGGGCCTTGGTGCCGTACGGCACCAAGGCCCCTCCACGTGTTCCACAGAGAGGTGCGATGACCGCAGACGATTCGTTCGGCCGTCTCGACGACGACGACTACCCCGCCTACACCATGGGCCGGGCCGCCGAGATGCTCGGCACCACCCAGGGCTTCCTCCGGGCCATCGGCGAAGCCCGCCTCATCACGCCGTTGCGCTCCGCGGGCGGCCACCGCCGGTACTCCCGCTACCAACTGCGCATCGCCGCCCGCGCCCGTGAGCTCGTGGACCAGGGAACGCCCATCGAAGCCGCCTGCCGCATCGTCATCCTCGAAGACCAGCTCGAAGAAGCCCAGCGCATCAATGCCGAACAGCGTCGTGCAGCCGGATCGGCGGAACCGGCGGGCGCGACCTGAGCTCCACGCCGACCACACCGGGTCCGTGTCGGGCCGGGTGGGAGGGACGGTGGGAGGTGCCCCGGCGACTCGTGGCGACCTACAGCGGTCCCCGCCGACTCGGGGCGCCCCCGGGCGACCCGAGCGGGGCCGCCACATCGGACCGCGGGCTCCCGCGTCTCGGCTCCCACTCCCTCGGCTCCCGCCCCTCGCGTCACGGGAGCACCCGGCACAGTGCGTCCAGGGCTCCCTTCCAGGCGCTGTCGGGCGGGGAGCCGTAGCTGATGACCAGCGCGTCCCTCTCCCGTCGGGCGTCCGGGTGACGGAAGAAGGAGAGGCCCTCCAGCGCCAGTCCCTGGAAGGCTGCGGCGGAGATCACGGAGCGTTCGGTGCCTTCGGGGAGTTCGAGGACGGCGTGCAGACCGGCCGCGATGCCGCTGACGCGGATGTCCGGGGCGCTCTCGGCGAGGGCGGCGACGAGCTGGTCGCGGCGGCGCCGGTAGCGGAGCCGCATCGCGCGCACATGGCGGTCGTACGCGCCCGAGGTGATGAACTCCGCGAGGGCGAGCTGTTCCAGCGCGCCGGTCGTCCAGTCGGCGAACCCCTTCGCGGCTGCGAGTTCCTCCACCATGCCGCCCGGCGCCACCATCCAGCCCAGCCGCAATCCCGGCGCGAGGGACTTGCTCGCCGTACCTATGTAGACGACCCGGTCGGGGTCGAGTCCCTGGAGGCTGCCGACCGGCTGGCGGTCGTAGCGGAACTCGCCGTCGTAGTCGTCCTCGACGATCAACCCACCGGTCGTGCGCGCCCAGTCGACGGCCGCCGCCCGCCGGTCCGGGTCCAGCTGGACGCCGGTCGGGTACTGGTGGGCCGGCGTCATCAGTACCGCGCCGACGCCCCGCATCCCTGCCAACGCACGGGTCTCCGTGCCCTGTTGGTCGAGCGGGACGCAGGGGGCCCGCAGCCCGGCGTCGGTGAGGACGCTCCGGTGGAATTCGAGTCCGTACGACTCGACGGCCACCTCGCGTACCCTCCGTTTCCTCAACACCCCGCTCAACAGGCGCAGTCCGTGGATGAAGCCCGAGCAGATCACCACCCGCTCCGGGTCGGCGTACACCCCGCGCGCCCGGCCGAGGTACTCCGCGATCGCAGTGCGCAGCTCGATGCGCCCGCGCGGATCTCCGTACCCGAAAGCCTCGTTGGGTGCTTCTACGAGTGCGCGACGGGACGCGCGGAGCCAGGCGGCGCGCGGGAAGGAGGCCAGGTCCGGCTGGCCGGGCATCAGGCTGTACGTGGGCAGCCGGCGGGCCGGCAGGGTCCTGCGGGCGACCGGGGTTCCGCCACGCGGCTCCGACCGCCGCGCGACACGGGTTCCGGAGCCCTGGCGGGCCGTGAGCCACCCCTCGGCGACCAGTTCCGCGTACGCGTCGGCCACCGTGTTCCGCGCGATCCCCAGGTCCGCGGCGAGCGCCCGGGAGGACGGCAGCCGGGCCTCGGGCGCGAGTCTCCCCGTGCGTACGGCGTGCCGCAGCGCCTCCATCAGCCCGTCGCGCAGGCCTCCGGCGTGCGGTTCGATGTGCAGGTCGGCCCCGAAAGTGGCCCAGGAATCCGTCATGGAAATGGACCATAGTCCGGCGCCACCCGGGTCGTAGCGTGGTGGGCATGACGACACCGAGCCACACCCACACCACCTCCGAGTTCGCCCCCGAGCACACCCCGCGCCTCAACTGGGCGGAGCTCGCCCCCGACGTCTACAAGGCCATGATCCGGCTGGACGCGGCGGCCCGTAAGGGACTCGACCCGGTCATCGGCGAGCTGGTGAAGATCCGCTCCTCGCAGCTCAACCACTGCGCGTTCTGCCTGGACATGCACACCAAGGACGCCCTCGCCCAGGGCGAGACCGTCCAGCGGATCGTGCAGCTCGGCGCGTGGGAGGAGTCGAAGCACTTCTACACGGAGAAGGAGATCGCGGCGATCGAGCTGACCGAGGCCATCACCGTCGTGACCGATGGATTCGTGCCGGACGAGGTCTGGGAGAAGGCCGCCAAGCACTTCGACGAGACCGAGCTGGCCCACCTGGTCGCGGCGATCAACGTGATCAACGGCTGGAACCGCTTCGCCGTGAGCACCCGCATGGTGCCGGGCCACTACGTACCGGGCGCTCACTGACGCACCCGCGGGTATCCCCCCTCGGTCCGGCAGTTGAGCAACCCGGCGGTTGGGCAACGCCGTCGATCCACAGCCGGGCCACCCGCCGGGAAATGCGACGTGCCCGCCTGGAATCACCGGACAGCACCCGTCAATTCCCGAAATGGAGCAAGGGATTCGACCCTCGAACAGACACCGTAAGATCGTCTTAACGCACCGCGTCTCCACGTGAAACGTCCTTCGTGGCATGCTCTCGTCACACACCCCGTCGCATCCGGCGGGGTGTGTCGAGTTGAATTCCGGAAGGACTCCCCCGCAGATGCGCGCACCCTTGATACCCAAGCTCGCGATCGCACTCGCCTTGACCACCGCGGCCACGGTCTCCGTCACGGGGACGGCCTCGGCCGGCCCCCCGCCGAAGGGCCACAACGCGCAGATACCGGCCACCCGGAAGGCGATCGCCGACGCCGCAGGAGCCGCAGCTATTGCCCACGCCGCCGGGGCCGGACTGACCGGGCAGAGCGGACTGGTCGCCACCGACGTCATGGTCGACCCGAACGGCACGCAGCACGTGCGCTTCTCGCAGACTTACCGGGGCATACCCGTCATAGGTGCTGACATCGTTGTCCACCTCACCAGGACCTCCGGCTACCTCGGCGTGACGCGCGCCGCCGACAAGGCGGTCTCGGTGCCGACCGTGGCGGCGAAGGTCACGACGCAGCAGGCCCGCACCAAGGCCGCCTCGGTCGTGTCCAAGGGCTCGGCGGCGACTCCCCGGCTGATCGTGCACGTCCAGCGGGGCAAGAGCATCCTCGCCTACCAGGTGGGAGTGTCCGTCGGGGGCGACGCGGCGGCCGCCCACTCGGTACTCCTCGACGCCACGACGGGCAGCGTGGTGAGCGACGCCCCCGCCCTGGACGAGTTCATCTCGCCGATGCTGGAGAGCAAGCTCAAGGCCTTGGGCCAGGCGGCGAAGCCGTCGACGACCGCGTACTCCGCCAAACCCCCGGTCAAGCCGGTCGCCGTCGCGTACCCCGCCCCGGCGGTGGGCACCGGGGCGTCGATGTACGACGGAGCGGTGACGCTGAACACCACGCAGACCGCCGCGTCCTCGTACACCCTCACCGACACCACCCGCGGCAGCGCCCAGGTCAAGAACGCCAAGAACAAGTCGTTGGCGGAGTCGAGCGTCTTCACCAGCTCCAGCGTCATGACCGACACCGACAACAAGTGGGGCAACGGCGCCACGTCCGACACCAACACCGCCGGTGTGGACGCCCAGTACGGGCTGACGTCGACCTTCGACTTCTACAAGAAGACGTTCGGCCGCAACGGCATCAAGAACGACGGCGTCGGTCCGCACGGCGTCGTCCACTACGCGCGCAATTACGGCAACGCCGGCTGGAGCGACGGCTGCTGGTGCATGGTCTACGGGGACGGTGACGGTTCGACCTTCACCAAGCCGCTGACCCAGCTGGACGTCACCGGACACGAGTTGACGCACGGTGTGGTGTCGTCCACGGCGGCTCTGGAGACCGACTACGACTCGGTCGGCAACCAGATCGGCGAGGCCGGTTCGCTGAACGAGTCGCTGGCCGACATCTTCGGGACCGCCGTCGAGTTCACCACCAACAACTCCACGCACGCGCCCAACTACCTGATGGGTGAGCAGCTCGGCCTCGCGCAGGGGTTCCTGAGGCGGCTCGACCACCCGTCGCTGGACAAGCTGGAGGGCACCGTCGACTACTGGAGCACGAGGGCTCCCAGCACCGAGGTGCACGCGGGCTCCGGGGTCTCCTCCCACGCCTTCTACCTGCTGGCGGAGGGCAGCGGGAGCAAGACGATCGGCGGTGTCGCGTACAGCTCGGCGACGTACGACGGCTCGACGGTGACCGGTATCGGCCGCGACAAGGCCGTGGCGATCTTCTACCAGGCACTGACCCGGTACATGGTCTCCAGCACCGACTTCCACGACGCCCGCACGGCGACGCTGCAGGCCGCGGCGGACCTCTACGGGCAGAGCGGCACCGAGTACGCCGCGGTGAACAAGGCGTGGGCCGCGGTGAACGTCACCACGGCCAACGGCTGAGGCGGCCCCTGCCGTTCGTTCCTCCTGCCGACGGTGACGGCCTGACCGCCCCGTCGTGATCCACCGCGCGGTTCCCCGCACCCCCGGGCCCTCGGGCCGTGTCCGACCGTTCCCGGGTGCGGGGAACCGCGCGTGCCGAGCGGTTGCCGCCGGTACGCCCCCGCCGGACGGGCCGCGGCGAGGAACCCCTCGGGCAACCGGACCGCAGCCAGGAATCGGCAAGAATTCCCCAAGAGGAATTCAAGTGATTCCCAAGGGAAAAGTGCGACGCGGTCCCGCCCGCCGTGTACTCGCCCCGGCACACTTTGTGGCCACGGGATCGAAGATGCGTCCGGGCATGGCCGAAAGGGCCCTTATCCCCTTTCGGCGCGTAACCCGGGAGCGCGCACGACGGCCCGCACCCCCGTCATTCACGAAGAGTGTTCTGCCGTGCCCATGTCTATCCATGCGCCTGGGGAGATCACGTCCGATCCGCACGCGCCGCACCCCGTCGACGCCTCGGCCGTCCTGCGGCCGGCACCTGGACGCTGCGGGTCGGCCCCGTGCAGCTTCGACCTCGACGGGGGGCACCTCCAGGGCTGGAGCATGCCCTTCCGTCCTGCCGGGACGCTCCCGGCCGTACCCCGGCCCGGGGCGTCCCGTACACGGCGGTCAGGGAGCCGACCCCTGCGGGTCGAAGCCGGCGACCGCCTCGTCCATGATCTCCTCGTGGAGCGGCCACTCCGTGTCGGGAGCGGCGACCAGCAGGGCGTAGAGCCTGCCGTTCGACGCGGTGAAGACCCGGTCGAGCACCTGACGGCGGGTGCCGGTCGCCTCGTGGTCGTAGGCGTAGACCAGTTGGGCGGCGTCACCGCCGTCCGGGGAGTCCACCGCTTCGACGCTGATCTCCTGGAACCCTGGGCTGGCGCTGCGGGACTCGGAGGCGGCGTGCACCGCGTCCAGGGCGCTGGTGACCCCGGTGACCTGCCAGATCTGGAGCAGCGAGGTGCCGTCCGCCGAGGTGTAGTAGACGCCGTGGTCGTCCTCGGTGCGGTTCGTCCACTCCTCGGGCACGACGACGGTGAAGCCGTCCGGGTCGTCCACGGCGGTGTATCCGGGGCCTGCCGTCGCCGGGGCGGTCCCCTCGTCCGTGGGGGCCGGACCTTCGCCGGTCGGTTCGGCGGGGGACTCGTCGCCCGTGCCCTGGCCGCCGGAGGCGTCCGTCGCCGAGGCGGACGCGGAGGTTGCCGAGCCCCGTGCCGTCGGGTGACGGTCGTCGCCCTCGGCGAGCGTGAACCAGAGAGCCGCCGTGCACGCGGCGAGCAGGCCGACCGCGAGCCCGGCGGTCAGCGGGGTGAACCGCTGCCACACCGTACCGACGCCTTCCTCCCGCACACCGTCCCCGGGCTCGATCTCGCCGACGAACCCGCCGACGAATCCACCCCTCGCTCCGCCTCCGGATCCGTCGCCGGTTCCGTCGCCGGTCCCGGTCCCGGTCGCGAAACCGCCCCGCCCGTCGGGGCCGTAGACGTATCCGCCGGGTGAGCCGTCCGGCGGGGGCGTCACGTACGCGCCGGGCGGTTCCGCCGGTGGGGCCGGTGCCACCGGCGGGGAGACGGGCAGTGGGGGCAGTACCACGGGCGGGACCTGGTCACCCGTCTCCCACCGCTGTGTCTCGTCGTTCCAGCGCGGTGCGCCGCCGCCCTTCATCGGTCAGCCTCCCAGCAGTGCCGAGAGCTCATGGCCGACCGCGGCGCCCGACGCCAGGGTGGCGACCAGGGATCCGGCCGCCTCCATGGCTTCCCGGAGACGGACGAGTCGGCCGGGTGCGGCGGCGCCCTCCGACTCGATCTCCTCCGCCACGGAGGCGAGCTCGGAGTCGAGCGCCCCGGTTGCGGCGGTCTCGACGAAACGGGCGAGGTCGGCACGCAACTCCCCCACCGCCTCCAGGAGTTTCGCCTGCGCCTCGTCGGCCGGTGCCGCGAGCTGGTTCTGCGTCACGGCGTTGTGGTCACCGATGGCGAACGCACTGCCCGTCACCGAGCCGATGTGCACGCCGGCCCGGGGCTTCTGTTGCCCGTCCGTGCTTCCCATGGTCATGTCCTTCCGGTGGTACGGAGTCAGGTCAGTGCTCTTACGTGCTCGGGGCCCCGCCCGTGCCGAACGGCGGGGGCGGCCAGGACTGCCCCGGCCTCGTGCCCGGCCCCTGGTCCGGACCCGACGTCGGCGGGGTGCCCGACGCACCGGGGGCGCCGCCGCGCCGCTCCGCGCGCCGCCGGTTGCTGGTGATGGTGTTGTGGTCGCCGATGCCGATGGCACTGTCGGTCGCGGACTCGATGAAGACGCCGCCCGCACCGATGTGGACGACCTTCTGCTCGAACTCGTCGGTCTGCCAGCCGGCTTCGCGCAGCGCCAGCCGCACCCCGCCGGTCACCCGGTCCTCGATGCTCTTGAGGTACCGGTCGATGTCCATCTCCTGGAAGAGCGTGGCCCGGGTGTCCGAGGCCAGCTGCCGGACCGAGAGCTCCGGTCCCTCCGGGAGCGCGCCGCCGTGGCCCTCGGTGAGCTGCTTCCGGCCGCCGACCGTGCCTCTGCCGAGCGTGGTCAGCGAGCGCATCAGGGAGCCCGGGGCCCGGGTCACGGCCCAATACGCCTTGCCCAGCCAGTTGTTGTTGCGATGCTGGTGCGCGAGCTGGTCCAGCTCGCGGAAGAACGGCAGCAGCGGCTTCAGGACGTGCGGGGCGACCTCCAGCATCAGCATCCCGCCCTGGGTGTGGACCCTGACGAAGACGGTGACCACGACTTCCTCGCCCCAGCCGCCGACCCTGACCCGCAGGAAGTGCCTGCGGCTCTCGCCGCCCTCCTCCACGGCGGCCCTCCGGTGCGTCTCGAACCCCTCCGGCCCGTACGGCGCGTCCCGGCGCTTCAGCAGCCCGCGTACCGGGAGGAACACGCACTCGTCCACCTGGAGTTCGCGCAACCGGTCGCGCACCGCCGCTGCTTCCTCCCGCGAGCCGTGCGGGGACGGTACCCGCAGCCCTTCGAGCAGGGGAACGATCCTGCGGAGGATGGCCGCGTTGTCGATGGGCTCGGCCACCGTGTCGGTGCGCGGGCGGAGTTCGACGGAGAGGTTCCACGCGCGGCGGGTGTCCCCGCTGCCGCAGAACGGATCGTCCTCGTTGTACATGATCAGTGGGGAGTGCTGCTCCACCCGGATGCGGTCGCGGAGCCGGCGGAACCGCCCGTCGGCGTACCGCTCGGCAGGGTCGGCGGCGAGGTCGGCGAAGCCCTGCCGGGAGAGTTCCGCGCCCATCACCCGGGAGAACTGGCCTCGTTGGAGGCCCACCAGGCCGGCGAGTCCGGCGACGGCCAGCAGGCAGAGCCAGGGCACGGAGGCGGGCATCCCTCGGGAGAGCCCGGCCAGGAGGCTCGGCACCAGGGTGAGGAAGCCGGGAAGACTGTCGACGAGACTGTCGTCCGAGCCGTAGCCGTCGCCGTAGGAGCCGCCGTAGCCGTAGGGGTCGGACGAGTCGTTGGTGTCGAGCCAGCCGAGCGACCCACCCAGCACCCACACCACGACGACGATCAGGAACGCGGTCAGTATGAGACGGGCGTACCAGCGGATCACCAGGGCCGGGATGACCCGGTAGAAGGGCGGCTCGGCGGCGGTTCCCCGCATCGACTGCGCCACGCCGATCCAGAATGCCGCCAGCGCCAGTATGGCGAAGAAGCCGTGGGTGACGACGACCGCCAGCACCCAGAACGCCAGAATGCCGCCGGCCCACTGGAGTTGGGTCTTTCGCGCCCACAGCGCATGGGCCAGGACACGCGCCGCGTCGAAGCCCGCGGAGGGGGCGACGATCCTGTTCTCCCGGAGGTACAGGTGGTCGATCACGGCGTCCCGGAAGCCCTCGTGGTGGTGGACCCCGGCGCAGAGCAGTCGGCAGGCTTCGCTTCCCGCGGGGTGAACCGGCGGTCGTCCACCCGGTTCGTCCCCGTCGTGCGATTCCTGCGACGGCACGGAGGTCACGGTCACCGGCACCCCTTCGATGATCAACCCATGGCGTCCGCACGGGTGTTGCATGGGATAGGACGCCAATGTAGCGGGCGCTGGAGTGGTGGTGCGAGGCGATTGTGCGTCATGGGGCGGGCCGTGCACGCAACCTTCACGTCCACGCGTGCACCCCGCGCGGGAACGCACGGGAGACGCGCCGGAACGCTCCCGCCACGACACGCGGGAGCGCCCGCACGGCTGTTGCCGTACGGGCGCTCCGAAAGCCGATGGGGCAGTGCCCCGCTCAAGCTCAGATCAGGCCGAGCCCGCGAACCGCGTCGCGCTCCTCGACGAGCTCCGCGACCGACGCGTCGATGCGCGCGCGGGAGAACTCGTTGATGTCCAGGCCCTGGACGATCTCGTACGAGCCGTCCTTCGTGGTGACCGGGAAGGAGGAGATGATGCCCTCGGGGACGCCGTAGGAGCCGTCCGACGGGATGCCCATCGAGGTCCAGTTGCCCTCGGCGGTGCCGTTGACCCAGGTGTACACGTGGTCGATGGCGGCGTTGGCGGCCGAGGCGGCGGAGGACGCGCCACGGGCCTCGATGATCGCTGCGCCACGCTTGGCGACGGTCGGGATGAAGGTGTCGGCCAGCCATGCCTGGTCGTTGACGACCTCGGCGGCGTTCTTGCCGGCGATCTCCGCGTGGAAGATGTCCGGGTACTGGGTGGCCGAGTGGTTGCCCCAGATCGTCAGCTTCTTGATGTCGGAGACGGCGGCACCGGTCTTGGCGGCCAGCTGCGAGATCGCGCGGTTGTGGTCGAGGCGGGTCATCGCGGTGAAGCGCTCGGCCGGTACGTCCGGGGCGGCGGCCTGCGCGATGAGCGCGTTGGTGTTGGCCGGGTTGCCGACGACGAGGACCTTGATGTCGTCCGCGGCGTTGTCGTTGATGGCCTTGCCCTGGGGCTTGAAGATGCCACCGTTGGCGGAGAGCAGGTCGCCGCGCTCCATGCCCTTGGTGCGCGGGCGGGCGCCGACGAGCAGCGCGACGTTGGCGCCGTTGAACGCGGCGTTGGCGTCGTCGGTGATCTCGATGCCGCGCAGCAGCGGGAAGGCGCAGTCGTCGAGCTCCATCGCCGTGCCCTCGGCGGCCTTGAGACCCTGCGGGATCTCCAGGAGACGCAGGTTGACCGGCACGTCCGGGCCGAGCAGGTGGCCGGAGGCGATGCGGAAGAGCAGCGCGTAGCCGATCTGGCCGGCCGCGCCGGTCACGGTGACATTCACGGGAGTGCGGGTCATGGCGATCTCCGTTAGACAGCTGGCGGTGGGGGCTCATGGCCCCTGGAGCTGGACATCCCTGAATCTTGATGTGAAGAGATATCCGTCGGCCAGGCTATCCGACCCCGGCCCCGCCGACCGCCTGCCCCCCTGTGTCACGGCCCACAGACTCCCCGTACCGGCGAGGGTGTCGCGGCCCGCCACGCGGCGCCGGGGATCCGCGGGCGAGTCGGCCGGTCGCGCTGTGGCACGGCGGTCACACGGTGCCGGAATGGTCACTTCCGTGCCACAGGGGGCGGCCGTTCCTTGCCCCGTCTGGTCGTGTCCATGACTCTTGGAGCGGGCCGCGGACGGCGCTCGATTCGCCGCCCGCCGGGGCCGCACCGCCCCGCCCGCCCTGCGGTGTCCGTCCCTGTCGGGGGAAGGGACGGACACCGCCCGGGTCACCTCACGCGGGCTGCTCAGAGGACTCCGGCCGAACGGGCCACTCGCGGAGCCCCGGGGTCCGGCCTCAGCGGATGGTGAAGTGGACCGCGTCCTCCAGGACCGGGATGTCCACCCACGGGCCCGGCTGCGCCATCAGCGCGAGCAGCACGATCAGCGCGCCCATCACCCCGTACGTGACGAGGTCGGTGAACCGGGACCGTACGGCCAGCATGCCGACCGACGGGACCACCCAGCGCAGCACGGCCCCGATCAGCAGGGCCACCCCGATCAGCAGGGCGCCGATCCGGAACGCCTCGGCGAACGGGTCGGTGGCCACGATCAGCAGCCCCACCGCCGCCGTCGCGAGCACCGCGAGCAGCGGCCACTGGCGGGCCGGCGCGGGGGCATCGCCCGACGCCGCCCGGCCGCCGCCCTCGGGGCGAGCGGTGTCGCGGGTCAGCGAGAACCGCCAGGACCGCTGGGGCGTCGCCGGGGACGCGTCCTGCGGCGCGGGGTCCGTCCCGGGTTCCGCCGATCCCCCGGCCTGGTCCGCGTGGTCCGCGTGGTCCGCCTCGCCGGGGTCCCGCGCGTCGCGGCGCGCGGGGCCGGCCGGACTCGTAGCAGCAGCCATCGGGTTCCTTCCGGGTCAGCCGGCTGCCGGGGCGTCGGCCTCGGCGGCGGTGCGCTCGGCGGCCTCGACGACGTTCACCAGCAGCTGCGCGCGGGTCATCGGGCCGACTCCGCCCGGGTTCGGCGAGATCCAGGCGGCGACCTCGGCCACACCCGGGTGCACATCCCCGACGATCTTGCCGTTCTCGTCGCGGCTCACGCCGACGTCGAGCACGGCGGCGCCCGGCTTCACGTCCTCGGGCTTGATGATGTGCGGCACCCCGGCGGCGGCGACGATGATGTCGGCCTCCTTGAGGTGGGCGGAGAGGTCGCGGGTACCGGTGTGGCACTGGGTGACCGTGGCGTTCTCGGACTTGCGGGTCAGCAGCAGCGGGATCGAGCGGCCGATCGTGACACCGCGGCCGACGACCACGACGTGCGCCCCGTTGATCTCCACGCCGTGGTGGCGGAGCAGCTGGACGACGCCCTGCGGGGTGCAGGGCAGCGGGCCGGTCTCGTTGAGGACGAGGCGGCCGAGGCTCATGGGGTGCAGTCCGTCGGCGTCCTTGGCCGGGTCCATCAGCTCCAGCACGCGGTTGGTGTCGATGCCTTTGGGGAGCGGGAGCTGCACGATGTAACCGGTGCAGTCGGGGTTGGCGTTGAGCTCGCGTACGACGTCCTCGATCTCCTCCTGGGTGGCGGTGTCGGGGAGTTCGCGCTGGATCGAGGCGATGCCGACCTGTGCGCAGTCGCGGTGCTTGCCGTTGACGTACCACCGGCTGCCCGGGTCGTCGCCGACGAGCAGGGTTCCGAGGCCGGGCGTGATGCCCCGCTCCTTGAGGGCCGCCACGCGGACGGTCAGTTCGGACTTGATCGCGGCTGCGGTGGCCTTGCCATCGAGAATCTGGGCAGTCATGCACCCATCCTCGCGGATGAACCCACCTGCGTACCAATTCAGGTCCGGTGGGCGGACGGGTGACGTTGCACTTGCACAACTACTACGCCAATCAGGTGGACAGGAACCGGCCACCGGGACGACGATGAGGCGCGCAGCAATGCGGACCGTGCCGGGGGGCGAACCGTTCATGTGCGCAGCGAATCCTCCGAGCGGGCCGTACCGTCCCCGCACCACCACATCGGAGGAACCTCGCCATGAGCTTCGGCGACCCCAACAACCCTTACGGCCAGCCGCAGCCGGGCGCCCAGCAGCCCGGCGGCCAGCAGCCCGGATACGGCTACCCGCAGTCCCCGCAGGGCGGACCGCCGCAGGGCTACGACTACCCCCAGGCGCCGTACGGGCAGGGCGGTTTCCCGGCCGGGCCGACCGAGATGCCGGGTGGGGTCAAGGCGGCCCGCGTGATGCTCTTCGTGATGGGCGGCCTCAGCCTCATCGGTGCGATCATCTTCGCGCTCACCGCGGTGGCCTTCGGCGCCGCCAAGAACGACGCCTCCTTCGAGGAGGACGTGCAGTTCCAGCAGCTCGCCGACTACTCGGGCGGCGTGCTGTGGGGCATCACCGTCTTCGCGGTGGTGTGGGCCGTGTTCGCCATCGTCCTCGGGGCGAAGTTCGGCAGCGGGGGCAGCGGCCTGCGCGTCACGGCCATCGTCTTCGGCGTGCTGACGGCGATCCTCGGCATCTACCCGTTCGTCGTGGTCGGCCTCGTCTACACGGTGCTCGCCATTCTCGTCGTCGTCTTCGCGGCCAACAGCGACGGCAGCGCCTGGTTCAACCGCAACAAGCAGCCGCAGCAGTACTGACGCCGCGGCGGTACCCCTGACGCACTGGGTGGTGTCCACCGGATCAACGTCGGGCAGGGCACCTGAGGCCGTGCCACCGCTCTCCGCGGGGCACGGCCTTCGGCGTGTCCGGGCCGGACGCCAGTGCCGCGCCCGGCACTAGGGACTGTTTCTCGGATCTCCTGACGTGGGTTGAGTGTTGGGTCCAGGGTGGCTGTATGGGCCGTGGGGATCTGACGAATGCGGAGTGGGACCGGCTGGAGTCGTTCCTGCCGCGAGGTGGCACGCGTGGCGGTCGCTGGAGTGATCACCGCAGGGTGATCAACGGGGTTCTGTACCGGGTGCGGACGGGTGTGCAGTGGCGGGATCTGCCGGAGCGGTTCGGGCCGTGGGAGACGGTCTACAAGCGTCATCGCCGCTGGTCGGCGGATGGAACGTGGCAAATGTTGCTCTCGAAGGTCCAGGCCGCCGAGGACGCCGCCGGCCGGATCGACTGGGACGTGTCGGTGGACTCCACCGTGGTGCGGGCCCACCAGCACGCCGCCGGCGCGAGGAACGCGCCCCCGGCTGCGGTTCCTCAAAAGGGGGCCGGGCGAGGGACGAATCAGGTCGATCCGGTCCTGCGGAAACTACTCGCCCGGCTGGAGGAGGTGGTCAGCTCGGCGAATGCCTGGGACGCTCCCGAGGCGGCTTCACCACCAAGATCCACCTCGCGGCCGAAGGGCGATGCCGCCCCCTCGCCCTCGCCCTGACGCCCGGGCAGTACGGGGACGGCCCTCAGTTCGAGCGCGTGCTGGAGCTGATCTCCGTGCCTCGCACCGGCGTCGGACGACCTCGCACCCGGCCCGACTACGTCCTGGCGGACAAGGCCTACACGTCCCGCGCGAACCGCCGCTACCTGCGACGACGCGGAATCCGGCACACCATCCCCGAACGCCTTGACCAGCAAAGACATCGCCAGAGCCGGGGCTCCCTGGGCGGCCGACCCACCGGCTTCGACCGCGAGCGCTACAAGAAGCGCAACACCGTTGAACGTGCCATCAACCGCCTCAAGGGCTTCCGTGCCGTCGCCACACGCTACGAGAAACGCGCCTACATCTACCTCGGCACCGTCACACTCGCAGCCCTCACTATCTGGCTCCGAACATGATCCGAGAAACAGTGCCTAGCCCGTCGCCGCCGGGGTCCGTTCCACCACGACGATGCTCCCGGTGCGGAGCTTGAGCCGGTACGTCGCCTCCGGGTGCAGCTGCGTCGCGTACGCCGCCGGGTCCTGGATCGAGCGGGCCCAGCCGGCGCCCATGTCGAAGGCGACGATGTCGGGGGCCATGCCCGGTGCGCCGCCGATCCAGTAGACGGTCCGGTCGGCGGTGAGGTGCGCCATCAGCGCGATGTCGGTCTCGACGCGGGCGCCCACCGGGATCGCCGCCATCGCCTCGCGCGCCGCGTACGTCCCCGCGTCGGCGCGGTAGGTCTCCGGGCGCAGCAGTTCGCGCAGCGGCAGGTGCTGGGTCATCGCGAAGGCGATGCCCACGGTCACCGGGACGACGACGTGCGCGAAGGAGGCGAGCCAGGGCCTGGGGGACGTCCGGCTGCGGCGGATGCCGTCCGCCATGGCGAGGAAGACGACCGGCATGAGGATCGCGCTGTAGTGCCAGACCATGCCCCAGTGGTTCTGGTCCTGGGAGAGCAACCGCCAGCCGAGCGTGGGCAGGACGAGCAGCACCAGGGGTGACCGCAGCGCCATGAAGGCGGTGATGCCGAAGAGGAAGACCAGCATCTCGATCTTGACGGACGAGTCGAACGCCCCGAGCACCACGTCGAGGGTGGAGACGTGCTGTTGGCCGTCGGTGTCCATCTTCTTCCAGTAGTCGTAGCCGCCCGCGCTGCTGGCCGCCGGTATGAGGACGAAGACGGTGAGCACGAAGGCGCAGCAGCCGGTGACGGCGAGCAGCGTGCCCTGGAACCGCTGTCCGAGGACGAAGAGGACCAGCCCGACGGCGGCCACGGTGATGCCGAGGTCCTCCTTGACCAGGACCAGGGGCAGGGCCCAGAGGACGGCGGCCGACCAGCGTTCGGTGAGCAGTGCCCGGCAGACGAGGGCGATCAGCGGGACGGCGAGGGCGATCTCGTGGAAGTCGGCCTTCATCGCCTCCTGGAGCCCCCAGGAGAGCCCGTACGCGACCGTGATCCAGGGCCCGTACCGTCCGCCGAGGACCTGCTGGACGGTACGTCCCACGATGACGGCGGAGAGCGCGAACAGGGCGGCCTGCGCGAAGAGCAGGGCGAGGGCGGACGGCCAGATCCAGTAGAGCGGGACGAGCAGCGCCACCGCCGGGGAGAAATGGTCACCGAGGATCAGGTAGCCGGGGCCCTTGATGTCGACGACCGGCGCGTGGAACCCGGCGTACGCCCGTACCTCCTGCTCGAAGATGCCGAGGTCCCAGGAGGGCGAGTCGAAGCGGGCGTACTGGAAGTAGGCGTAGAGGAAGTACAGGGCGCAGAGGACCGCGCCGATGAGCAGGTACGGGCGCAGCGGGACGCGGTCGGGCCGCCCCTCGGGGGCCGCAGGTCCTGCGGGGGCCGGTGCGTCGGGGGCCGGTGCTGGGGAGGCCGGCGCGCCGGGGGTGGGTTTCTCCGGCCGCTGATCGTCGTCCGGGTGCTGCCCGGGGCCCGCGCCGCGCGTCTGCTGCGCCGGGACGGACCAGCCGGTTCCGGTACGGCTCCGCTCGTCGCCGCCCGGGCCGGGCACCGCTTTCCCCATCCGCAATGAATCCACCCACCGGTTCCCATCGAGTCGTGCACGCCGATCGGAGGGTCTCGCGGATCGGGCGGCCCCGCGGATCGCGCGGCCTCGTACACCTCTTCGGACGAGCGATCCATTAGAACAGAGAGCCGGAGCCCCGGGGAGACGGGAAACCTCGGGTCCGCTCCCGCCCACCTCGGCCGGGGCAGGTACGCGGACGGCCCGCCGGGATGTCCCGGCGGGCCGCACGACCGTCACACCTCGACGGTGAGGCCCGACAGCGTCACCGCGTCACACCTTCACCGCGTGACCGCGTGACTCAGTGGAAGAAGTGGCGCGTTCCCGTGAAGTACATGGTCACGCCGGCCTTCTTCGCCGCCTCGATCACCAGCTCGTCGCGGACCGAACCGCCCGGCTGGGCCACGGCCTTGATCCCGGCGGCGGTCAGGATCTCCAGACCGTCGGGGAACGGGAAGAAGGCGTCGGAGGCGGCATACGCGCCCCGGGCCCGCTCGGCGCCCGCGCGCTCGACGGCGAGCTTCGCGGAGTCGACGCGGTTGACCTGGCCCATGCCGACGCCGACCGAGGCACCGTCCTTGGCGAGCAGGATCGCGTTGGACTTGACCGCGCGGCTCGCCTTCCACGCGAAGGCGAGGTCCTTCAGCTCGTCGGCGGAGAGGGCCTCGCCCGTGGCGAGGGTCCAGTTGGCCGGGTCGTCGCCGTCGGCCTGGAGCCGGTCGGTGACCTGGAGGAGCGCGCCGCCGTCGATCGGCTTGACCTCGACCGGGGCGGTCGGGGCGCCCTCGCAGCGCAGCACGCGGATGTTCTTCTTGCGGGCGAGGACCTCGACCGCGCCGTCCTCGTACGCCGGGGCGACGATGACCTCGGTGAAGATCTCGGCGACCTGCTCGGCCATCGCGACGGTCACCGGGCGGTTGACGGCGATGACGCCGCCGAACGCGGAGAGCGGGTCGCAGGCGTGCGCCTTGCGGTGCGCCTCGGCCACGTCGTCGGCGATGGCGATGCCGCACGGGTTGGCGTGCTTGATGATCGCGACGCACGGCTCGGCGTGGTCGTACGCGGCCCGGCGCGCGGCGTCGGTGTCCGTGTAGTTGTTGTAGGACATCTCCTTGCCGTGCAACTGCTCCGCCTCGGCGAGACCGCCGGTGCCGGAGGTGTAGAGGGCCGCGGGCTGGTGCGGGTTCTCGCCGTAGCGCAGGACGTTGGTGCGCTCGTACGTCGCACCGAAGAAGTCCGGGAAGCCGGAGTCGTCCGCGGCGGCGTAGTCGGCGGCGAACCAGGAGGCCACCGCCACGTCGTACGCGGCGGTGTGCTGGAAGGCCTCGGCGGCGAGCCGCTTGCGGGTGGTCAGGTCGAAGCCGCCCGCCCGCACCGCGGCGAGGACGTCGGTGTACCGCTCGGGGCTGGTGACGACGGCCACGGACGGGTGGTTCTTGGCCGCGGCGCGGACCATGGACGGACCGCCGATGTCGATCTGCTCGACGCACTCGTCGGCGGAGGCACCGGAGGCGACGGTTTCCTTGAACGGGTACAGGTTGACGACCACGAGGTCGAAGGGCTCCACGCCCAGCTCGGCGAGCTGCTCGCGGTGGGCGTCCAGGCGCAGGTCGGCGAGGATGCCCGCGTGGACGCGCGGGTGGAGCGTCTTCACGCGGCCGTCGAGGCACTCGGGGAAGCCGGTGAGCTCCTCGACCTTGGTGACCGGGACGCCGGCGGCGGCGATCTTTCCGGCGGTGGAGCCGGTCGAGACCAGCTCGACGCCGGCCTCGTGGAGACCGCGGGCGAGGTCTTCCAGCCCCGTCTTGTCGTAGACACTGACCAGGGCGCGGCGGATGGGCTTATTCACCGACATGACCGAGATGAACCTTTCGTCCCTCAATGCGATGACCGTCACGGGCGATCCGCCCCACGGCCTCGACGAGCAGCTTGCGCTCGACTTCCTTGATGCGTTCGTGGAGAGCGGCTTCGCCCTCCGGGGTGTCCTCTTCGGTCACCTCGACCACGCCCTGCGCGATGATCGGACCGGTGTCGACACCGTCGTCGACGAAGTGGACGGTGCACCCCGTGACCTTCACGCCGTACGCGAGCGCGTCACGCACTCCGTGGGCGCCGGGGAAGCTGGGGAGCAGGGCGGGGTGGGTGTTGACGATCCGGCCGCCGAACGCGGCCAGGAACTCCTTGCCCACGATCTTCATGAAGCCGGCCGAGACGACGAGATCCGGCCGGTGCTCGGCGGTGGCGGCGGCCAGCGCGGCGTCCCACTCCTCGCGGGTGGCGTGATCCTTCACCTTGCGGACGAAGGTAGGGATACCGGCACGCTCGGCCCGCTCCAGACCGACGATGCCCTCGCGGTCGGCGCCGACCGCGACGACCCGGGCGCCGTACCCCTGGGGGTCGGCGTCGATGGCGTCGAGGAGGGCCTGGAGGTTGGTACCGGAACCGGAGACCAGCACGACCAGACGGGCCGGAGCGGCGGGACGAGCCGGATCGGCTGAGGTGGGCGAGGCCACGGCTGGGCCCTTTCTCGCGTGGTGACGCGCCTGCGATGTGCCGGCGGAGCTCTTGTTGCTGACGGACTTTTCGTACGGATCTCTCGGTGCGGCCACTCGTGCGGCCCTCTGTACGGCCTCTCGTACGACCTCTTTGTACGGTCCTACGAACGAGGATCGCCCTCGGGTACGGGGGACCCTACGAACGGACCGACCGTCGGCAACGATACCGGCACACCCTGCGGCCCCCACGGGACGGGGGCGTGGCCGGGAGGTAGCGTCAGGGGACGCGAACCGTCCGACGGGCGGAAACGACGAGATGGGGAAGACGTTCACCACATGCCGGACCGACGCCGCCGCACCGACTCCCGCCCTTTCCACCCTTCGCGCCTTTCGCGCCTTTCGCGCCATCCGCACCTCTCGCCGGTGACCGGGAGCGCCCCGACCATGTCGGCGACCGCACTGCCGTCGCCCCTGTTGCGGGAGCGGCAGCCCTCTCCGCACGGCGGTTCCGAGGCGCCCGGCTCCACCGGTCCCACCGGTCCCACCGGCTCGACGGGTAACTCCGGCTCGACGGGTAACTCCACGGGGGCCACCGGCCCGGGCGCGCCGGACACCTCGGGCCCGTCCGGCGCGCAGGGCGCCCCCGACGAGGCCGAGGGCCGGGGCGCGCCCACTCCCGCACCGCCCGCCGAGGACAACCCGTTCGCGGCCCCCCCGCAGGGGCGGCCCGACCAGCCCTGGCGGCCCCGCCACCCCTCGGCCCACAGCGGCCAGGGCAACGGGCCGGGCGGCGGCCAGGACGGTGGTCAGGGCGGCGACCACGGGAACGGTCACGGCAACGGGAACGGCCCGTCCGGCGGACGCCCGGCCTGGGGCAGCCAGTGGAGCGACCGTCAGCCGGGCCGGGAGGGCGGCGACTTCGGCCGCCGCCCCGGCGCCGGTGGCGGCGGTGGCCCGGAGCGCCCCGAGGGCGGCCGGGGCGGAATGCGCTGGGACCCCACCGATCCCGCCCAGCGCCGCGCCCGCTACGCGGTGCTCAGCGGAATGTGGGCCTTCTTCTTCGTCCTGTTCGGCTTCCCGGAGATCGCCCTGTTGCTCGGCGCGCTCGGTACGTACTGGGCGATCAGCTCGCTGCGGGCCGCCCCGAAGCCGCCCGCCCCGGCCGACGGTACGACGGGTTCCGGCCAGGCCGGAGCGGCTCCCACCTCCACAGTCGACGCTCCGGGAATCGACGCCCCGGGGGTCCGCGCTCCGGGGGGCGGCGGTGTTCCCGGCGGGCAGCCCGCGCCCGGCTCCGTACCGCCGGGCGGTCAGCCTGGACGGCCCGTGCCGGGAGCGGCCGGCAAACCGCAGACCACGGCCGCGGTCAGCGGTCTGGTGACCGCGCTGCTGGCGCTGGTGATGGTGGCCGGGACGTTCACCGTCGAACTGGTCTACCGCGACTACTACACCTGCGTGAACGACGCGCTGACCCGCTCCAGCGCGCTGGCCTGCAACGATCTCCTGCCGGACCCCCTCGAACCGATCTTCGGCGTCAAGAACTGACCCTCCCCCAGCGCACCGAACCCGGCCCGGCTCCTGACCCAGGAGCCGGGCCGCTCGCATGGGGGGACGTCGTTCGCCCGAGGCGGAGGACTGTCCCCGCGAGGGCGAAATCCGGCCACTGCGGATGCGCAGCCGAGCCTCGAGCCGCGCGCACAGACGCGGCACCAGCCGCACCTCCGAACGCCCCGGCACCCCCGCCACCCCGGCACTCACCGCGGACCGCAGTGCATGGCTCCCGGCCTTCCGGCCGGTCCTCAACGGTTGCTCGCCACAGTTCCGATACCCCCTCACGAGCGCATTCCGATATACCTCTGCGCACTCGAAAAACTTTCGAAATGTTTCGAATTCCCCGCCTCTCGACAATCCTTTATACCTTCTCGTATCCGGGCATTGTCCCAACCCTGTTGCGCCTTCATCGGACGACACTCGCACTGACCTGGGGAAACACTCATCAGGCTCCCTGCCGAGCCAAAAAAGTTTTTCGCAATGCCTGCCGAAACCATTGACACCCAAGAGCGCCGAATCAACACTGACGTCGCTGACAGACCTCAAAGGCCGTCGATTTGAGGCACCCGCACGACCCATCCCTCCGGTTCCCGGCTGCATCAGGAACGCCCCACCCCGCCACGTCGCCCGTTGCGCCGACACGGCTCACTTCCTGACGCGTTCATGACATTCACAGGGAGGGGTGGCGTCCCGCCACCTGGCCTCCGGCCAGTCCGCACAAGGAGGAACCATGTACACGAAGGAAGGCACCACTCGTTCGAGGAGTCGCGGCCTCGGTCGCTTCCGGCTCCTCGGCCGGGCCTTCGCCCTGGCTGCGGCGGTGACCGCACTGATCCTGCCGGGCACCGCCAACGCCGACACGACGATCACCACGAACCAGACCGGCACCAACAACGGCTATTACTACTCGTACTGGTCCGACGGTGGCGGATCGGTCTCCATGAACCTCGGCGCGGGCGGGAATTACAGCACCTCGTGGAGCAATGTCGGGAACTTCGTCGCCGGTAAGGGATGGAGCACCGGAGGACGCCGAACCGTGAACTACACCGGCACCTTCAACCCGTCCGGCAATGCGTACCTGTCCCTCTACGGCTGGACCACCAACCCGCTCGTCGAGTACTACATCGTCGACAACTGGGGCACCTTCCGGCCCACCGGCACGTTCAAGGGCACCGTCACCACCGACGGCGGCACGTACGACATCTACGAGACGACGCGGACCAACGCTCCGTCCATCGAGGGTGACGGCAAGACGTTCAACCAGTACTGGAGCGTCCGGCAGTCCAAGAAGACCGGCGGGACCATCACGACGGGCAACCACTTCGACGCCTGGGCGAGCAAGGGCATGAACCTGGGTTCCTTCAACTACATGGCCCTCGCCACCGAGGGGTACCAGAGCAGCGGTAACTCCAACATCACGATCGACTCCTCCGGCGGAAGCACCGGCGGTGGCGGCACTGGCGGTGGCGGCACGGGTGGTGGCGGCACCGGCGGCGGTACGAGCGGTGGCTGCACCGCGACGCTCTCCGCAGGAGACAAGTGGAGCGACCGCTACAACCTCAACGTCGCGGTCACCGGCTCCAGCAACTGGACCGTGACCATGAACGTGCCCTCGCCCGAAAAGGTCCTCTCGACCTGGAACGTCGGCGCGAGCTACCCGAGCGCTCAGCAACTCGTGGCCAAGCCCAACGGCAGTGGCAACAACTTCGGCGTGACGCTCCAGACCAACGGCACCTGGACCTGGCCGACGGTCACCTGCACCGCCGGCTGACCCGTACCGACCACAGCACCAGCACCAGCACCAGCACCAGCACCAGCACCAGCACCGAACGCAGTACCCGTCTCGACCGCACCACCGCACATCAGCAGGGCCCCCGACCGGCGCGGCGGCGCGGCATCCTCAGGGTGCCGCGCCGTCCGTCGTCGGCCGGGGGCCCTGCGGCTCGGGGCGGCTCGTCGGCTCCGACCTCGGCAGGAAGTCGTACTGTTCGGACCCCGGTGCGGCGGGAGCGACGGGCGGGAGAACGGGTGGAGCGACCACGGGGGCGGGAGGCGCGTCCGCCGGGCGCTCCGAACCGGCCGACTGCTCCGCGTCGGCCCCGCGCTCCGAACCGGCCGGGCTCTGCGGGCCCACCGGATGCTCCCGGTCGGCGGGGCGGTGCGGGTCGGCGGAATCCGGCGTCCTGGCCGGTACGGCGTCCGGTGCCTCGGGCTTCCGCCAGGGGAGACGCGGCTTCCACCAGGCGCGCGCGTCAGCGAAGCCGACCTCGATGGACACCCCGGAGGCCCCGCCCGAGGATGCGCTCCCGGGAGCGGTCCCGGGCGACGTCCCCGGACCGGACCGCCACGAACTGAACGCGCGCCCCGGCCGCGCCGTCCATTCCGGTACCACGGCGGGGTCGGGCACCACGCTCTCCACTCCCGCACCGGGCACCGCGCAGGCCGTCTCCCACCGCCATCCCCAGGTCTGTTCGCGCAGTCGCCAGGACCGCATCAGCAGAGCCAGGGGTACTCCGAGCACGGCGGTCCAGAGGACCGCGGCGGCACCGGTCAGCCACCAGACCGGTCCGAACTCGGCGAGCGCCCGGGTGCCCATCGGCCCGCCCGCGAGGGCGGCGAGAGCTGCCGTGCCCACCCCGCAGCCGATCGCCGCGAGCCCGGTGACCAGCGCGGTCTCCCCCGGGCTCCAGGCATCCTCGCGCGCGCCGTACAGCGGGGCGGCCCTCCGTACGGTGAACCAGGCGACGGCGACGGCCGCCATCAGAGGGACGACGCCCGACACTCCGTTCACGGCCGTTCCGGGACCCGGTTCCGGCAGGGCGGCCAGCAGCGGGAACCTGGGCAGCGCGGGGTCGCCGTGAAAACCGAGGGGGGCGACCGTCGCCGCCGTACCGAGCGAGAAGCCGGGGCCGAGGCCGTACGACGCCGCCCACACAGCCGCGTTGGGCACCAGCGCCAGCGCGAGGAGCACCACGGCGACCTGCCCGGACGTCTCGTCCGAGAGCGCCAGAAACGATTCCCCGGCAGCGGCCCTGTTCCGTACGAGTCCCACGGCGACGAGCAGCGCGCCTCCGCCGAGCAGCACCGCCACCCCCGCCACCGCCGACCGGGTCGCCGCCTCGGCACGGTCGCGGAAGAGGGTACGGGCCACCGCCTCCTGGACCCGGAGCGGCGCCCAGGAAGGGGTGGCGCCCAGCGGCCGGCCGGACGCCGTCCACACCCCGGCCGCGGCGGCGCCCGCCACCACCGCCACCAGGGGGAACGCCAGCGTCGCCGAATCACCGGTGTCCACGCGCAACGGAGCCGACCCTACGAAGGCCACCGCTCCCCCGACCACCAGCAGATAGCCGGTCACCACCGCGAAGCAGATGGCGGCGGCCGAGGGCGGCCGGTCCTCCATCAGGTCCCCCGGGCCCCCGGGGTCCGCGGCGTCGAGCGCGTCGCGGGCGGCCCGGTGCAGCAGCCACACGGGGACCGCCGTCAAGAGCAGGGGGACGGTCGCCACCGGGGCGGGGATTCCGCTGAGGGTGTCCGTCCGGACGAGTTCGGCACCGTGCGAGAGCAGCCACAGGGCCGCCGCCGTACGGACCGCCCGGCCTGGTCCGGCGTTGGAGTACGGCGAGCTGATCCAGAGCGCCATCAGGAGGACGGTGAGGATGCCGAGACCGAGTCCGGCCGCGATCGCACCCCGCAGGAGTGCGGAGGCCAGGGCGGCGGCCCTGCCACGTCCGGAGGACAACATCGGGCTGCGATCGGTCACTTGGGTCACGCCCGCCATGCTGCCAACGACACGCGCTGAATCCGTGTAACGGGCGAACAGGCGTCGTGTCGCCCAATATACGTTTATGTACTTTTTCACCCAGTGCAGTGTTACGGGGAGCCACCCGTGACGGAGAGTACGACCGGCACCGCCGACGTTCCGCTGCCGTCCCCCAAGGAACGGCGGAGGCTGCGCGAGGCGAAATCACTGAGTGAGGAGCAGGTGGCCTCCGCGGTCGGAGTCACGCCGGCCACCGTCCGGTCCTGGGAGTCGGGGCGTACGGCCCCGCGAGGGCGTAAACGGGTGGCGTACGCCCAGCTCATCGGATGCGCCGATCACCGGCCGGGGCGCCGGACGGACCGCCGGACGGGCCCCACGCCGGCCACGGGTGCGCCTCCGTCCTCCAAGGGGTCAGCCCCGGCCACGGGTTCGTCTCCGTCCACGGGTTCAGCCCCGCCCTCGCGTCCCGCCGCGCCCGGTCCGGCGGATGCCGCCGCACCGCCCCCCACCGTCGTAGCTCCCGGGAGCACCCCCATGTCCCCGACCGCGCCCGACCTCACGCAGCCCCCTGATCAGGACGACGTCGCCCCCTCCTCGGATCAGGCCACCCCCTCCCCGGATCAGGACGATCCGGGGCGAGCCACCCCGGCCCCTGCCCCGGCCCCGGCCCCGGAAGGAGACGTTGCGGCGCCCGTGTCGGACGGAGCCGTTCCGGTGCCGGCCCCTGTGCCGCTGCCGGTGCCGGTGCCTGTGCCGGTGCCGCCCGAGCCGGACGTACCTCCGGGGCCGACCCCGGAGGCGGCCTTCGACGCGCTCTACCACCGGACCGCCCCCGGGCTGGTCGGCCAGGCGTTTCTGCTGACCGGGCGCCGGGGCCTCTCCCGGGAGTCCGTGGAGCGTGCCTTCCACACGGCGTGGGAGCGGTGGCCCGAAGTCGCGGTGGACCGGGACCCGGCGAGCTGGGTACGGGCCACCGCTCACGAGTACGCACTGTCGCCGTGGCACCGGGTGCGCCGCGCCCACCGCCACCCGGACGCGCCGCCCGCCGACCCGGAGCGGCGGGCGACGCTGGAAGCGTTTCTCGCGCTGCCGCCGGCCTCCCGCCGCACAGTGCTGCTCTACGACGGGGTCGGGCTCGATCTGCCGGAGACCGCGGCAGAGACGGAGGCGAGCACACCGGCCGCCGCCGGGCGGCTGGTGAACGCGCGCGCCGCGCTCGCCGAGCGACTGCCGGAACTGGCGGAGGCCCCGTCGTCCGCGGAGCTCTCCACCCTGCTGCGCGAGCGGCTCCACTCCCTCGCGGCCGTCGGACCACCCCCGGCCCTGCCCGCTCCGAAGGCCGTACGCGCCGGGAGCGAGCGCAAGGCCCAGCTGTGGACCAGGGCGGCCATCGCCTTCGCCGCCCTGCTCATCGGTGCGACCGCCTTCACCCTGCACACCGCGCCGACCCGGTACGAGGAACCCCTCTCCCCCGCCGAACGCGTCGGAGGAGTCCCCCCGCGCGGTGGCCCGCAGCAACTGACCGAGCAGGACCTGGAACTGAAGGCATCCCTGCGCGAGGAGTTCGTCCACGGACCGGAACGCGTCGTGCCACTGGCCCGCTGACGACCGCCCCCTCCCCGGACGGCCACTCCTCCTTCCGGAACGGGCCTTCCGGAACGGGCCTTCCGGAACGGGCCTTCCGGAACGACGAAACGGCGCGGGCCCGCACCCCGGGAAGGGGTACGGGCCCGCGCCGTCGTGGCGCGTTCACACGGGGCGCGACCGCGGTGCCGCCGCGGTGCCCGTGATCCGGCTGATCAGCCTGATCAGCCTGATCAGGCGCCGAGGATCTCGCGCGCCAGCTTGGCGGTCTCGGTCGGCGTCTTGCCGACCTTCACGCCGGCGGCCTCGAGGGCCTCCTTCTTCGCGGCGGCGGTGCCGGAGGAGCCGGAGACGATGGCGCCTGCGTGACCCATGGTCTTGCCCTCGGGCGCGGTGAAGCCAGCGACGTAGCCGACGACCGGCTTCGTGACGTTCTTCGCGATGAAGTCGGCGGCACGCTCCTCGGCGTCGCCACCGATCTCACCGATCATGACGATGAGGTCGGTGTCGGGGTCCGCCTCGAACGCCGCGAGGGCGTCGATGTGCGTCGTACCGATGACCGGGTCGCCACCGATGCCGACGGCGGAGGAGAAGCCGATGTCACGGAGCTCGTACATCATCTGGTAGGTCAGCGTGCCGGACTTGGACACGAGACCGATGCGGCCGGGCTTGGTGATGTCGCCCGGGATGATGCCGGCGTTGGACTGGCCGGGGGTGATCAGACCCGGGCAGTTCGGGCCGATGATCCGGGTCTTGTTGCCCTTCGAGCCCGCGTACGCCCAGAAGGCGGCGGAGTCGTGGACGGCGATGCCCTCGGTGATGACGACGGCGAGGGGGATCTCGGCGTCGATCGCCTCGACGACGGCGGCCTTCGCGAAGGCCGGCGGCACGAAGAGGACGGACACGTCGGCGCCCGTCTTCTCCATCGCCTCGGCAACGGAGCCGAAGACCGGGATCTCGGTGCCGTCGAAGTCGACGGACGTGCCGGCCTTGCGCGGGTTCACGCCACCGACGATGTTGGTGCCGTCGGCCAGCATGAGCTTGGTGTGCTTCATGCCCGTGGCGCCGGTCATCCCCTGGACGATGACCTTGCTGTCCTTGGTGAGGAAGATTGCCATGGTGTTGGAGTCCCTCTTCCTTTACTTCGCAGCCGCGGCGAGCTCGGCGGCCTTGTCGGCCGCGCCGTCCATGGTGTCCACGCGCTGCACCAGCGGGTGGTTGGCGTCGGAGAGGATCTTGCGACCCAGCTCCGCGTTATTGCCGTCGAGACGCACGACGAGGGGCTTCTCGACCTTCTCGCCCTTGCTCTCCAGCAGCGCGAGCGCCTGGACGATGCCGTTGGCGACCTCGTCACATGCGGTGATGCCACCGAAGACGTTGACGAACACGGACTTGACGTCCGGGTCGCCGAGGATGATCTCCAGGCCGTTCGCCATGACCTCGGCGGAGGCGCCGCCACCGATGTCGAGGAAGTTGGCGGGCTTCACGTTGCCGTGGTTCTCACCGGCGTACGCGACGACGTCCAGGGTCGACATGACCAGACCGGCACCGTTACCGATGATGCCGACCTCGCCCTCGAGCTTGACGTAGTTGAGGTTCTTGGCCTTCGCGGCGGCTTCGAGGGGGTCGGCCGCGGCCTTGTCCTCGAGCGCCTCGTGCTCGGGCTGGCGGAAGCCGGCGTTCTCGTCGAGCGAGACCTTGCCGTCCAGTGCCAGGATGCGGCCGTCCTTGGTCTTCACCAGCGGGTTGACCTCGACGAGGAGCGCGTCCTCGGCGACGAAGGTGTCCCACAGGGTCACCATCGCCTCGGCGACACCCTCGGCCACATCGGCCGGGAACTTCGCCAGAGCCACGATCTCGCGCGCCTTGACGATGTCGACACCGTCCACGGCATTGACCGGGACCTTCGCGAGGGCCTCGGGGGTCTTCTCCGCGACCTCCTCGATGTCCATGCCGCCCTGCACCGAGGCCATGGCCAGGAAGGTGCGGTTGGTGCGGTCGAGGAGGTACGAGACGTAGTACTCCGCCTCGATCTCCGGGGACAGCTCGGCGATCATCACCTTGTGGACCGTGTGGCCCTTGATGTCCATGCCGAGGATGTCGGTCGCGCGGGCGACCGCCTCGTCGGCGTCGGCGGCCAGCTTGACGCCGCCGGCCTTGCCACGACCGCCGACCTTCACCTGGGCCTTGACGACAGACTTGCCGCCCAGCCGCTCGGTCGCCTCGCGGGCTGCCTCAGGCGTGTCGATGACTTCACCGGCCAGCACCGGTACACCGTGCTTGGCGAAGAGGTCCCTCGCCTGGTACTCGAACAGGTCCACGCGCGTCCGTCCCTTTTAGTGGTCTCGCGGTTGGTTTGATGCGTGGGCGTGCCGCGAGGGGCAAACGTGACTGCGCTGTCACCAAGGAATGCGTACACGGTGTCCGGTACGCGGCATGTCCATCCGGCAGGTTATCCCCGCGCTCCGCCCGACCATAAATCGGAGATCGCGCACGAACGGTGATTACGGTCACAGGCGCCGCTGGTGACCGGGCCGGAGGGGACAAAACGGCGCGGTGCCGCACCGGTGGCCCCGCTGGTCAACGGGGGTGCGGGCAGAACGCGCGGGGCAACGACCGCACGAGCGTCGGCTCAACCGTCGGACCGATGAGAGATGGGCCACCCCGACCGGGTCGGGCGGCGGACCGGAAGTGGGTCCCGCGGGCGTCCCCCGAGCGTCCCCCCGGGCGTCCGCGGGGCGGGGCCCGCGTATCTGCTACCGGTCCTGCCTCGCCGGTCCTGCCTCGCCGCCCTGCCGGTCTCCTACCGCTCCGGAATCGGCAGGGGTCGCTTCTCCAGGGCCGCCGCCATCACCTCGGGGAAGAGGTCCGGGGTGCAGGCGAACGCGGGGACGCCGAGGGCGGCCAGGGCCGCCGCGTGCTCCCGGTCGTACGCGGGCGCCCCCTCGTCCGAGAGCGCGAGCAGCGCCACGAACTCCACTCCGGCATCCCTCATCGCCGCGACCCGCTCGAGCATCCGGTCACGTATCCCGCCCTCGTAGAGGTCGCTGATCAGTACGACGACGGTGTCGGCGGGGCGGGTGATGCGTGCCTGGCAGTAGGCGAGGGCCCGGTTGATGTCCGTACCGCCACCGAGCCGGGTACCGAAGAGGACGTCGACGGGGTCGTCCAGTTGGTCGGTGAGGTCCACGACGGCGGTGTCGAACACGATCAGCCGGGTATCCAGCGAACGCATCGAGGCGAGGACCGCGCCGAAGACGGCCGCGTGGACGACGGAGGCGGCCATCGAGCCCGACTGGTCGACGCAGAGGACGACCTCCTTGCGCACGGCCCGCCCGGCCCGCCCGTAACCGATGAGCCGCTCCGGGACAACGGTGCCGGCTCCGGGCGCGCTCTTCGTGGGGTCCGCGCCCTCTGCCGCGGGGAGCGGGACGTAGTTCTTGAGGTTGGCGCGGACGGTGCGGTTCCAGTCGATGTCGCGGTGGCGCGCTCTGCCGGTCCGCACGGAGCGGTCCAGAGCTCCGGTGAGGGTCGCCCGGGTGCGGCCGGCCAGCCTCTTCTCCAGGTCGTCGACGACCTTGCGCACCACCGCGCGGGCCGTCTCCCGCGTGGTCTCCGGCATCGCCCCGCCGAGCGAGAGGAGAGTGCCGACGAGGTGGACGTCGGCTTCGACCGCGTCCAGCATCTCGGGTTCCAGCAGCAGGGCGGCGAGGCCGAGTCGCTCGATCGCGTCCCGCTGCATGACCTGGACGACCGGGGTGGGGAAGTACGTGCGAATATCGCCGAGCCAGCGGGCGGCGGCGGGAGCGGACGCACCGAGTCCGGCCCCACGCTCACCGGGAGTGCGGGTGGCCGGCCTCTTCCCACCGCCGTAGAGCGCGGTGAGGGTACGGTCCATCGCGGCGTCCCGGCCCTCGGGGGTGTGGCCGGTGGACTCCGCGCTGTCGGAACCCAGCACCAGCCGCCACCGCCTCAGCCGCTCGTCGCCGGACAGACGTGCGGCCGACGGGCAGGAGGGCTCCGGGGCTCGCCCCGTCCCGGGGTCGTGATCCGTCACGGTCGATCGACTCCTTCATGCGGAAGGGCAGGCAGGTCCCGTCGGTGGCCAGATGGGTCGGGACGGCCGGGAGAGCCGGTAGGGGCAGGACGGTCGGGTGGTTCAGGCCCATCGGGTCCATCAGGCCGGTCGGGCCGGTCGGATCGGTCGGGCCGGTCGCATCCGCCCGATCGGTCAGGCCGGGGTTCGGCAGGAATTCGGCCGGGGTCGCACCCCGCGGACTCCGCGCACCCATCAGGTCCCGTGGACTCCGGGATCCGTTCGGGTCCGAGGACCAGGCGCAGCACCGGGAGTACGGCGTCGGCCCGCGGTTCGTCCAGCTCTGGCCCGAAGCCGGGCAACGCCGTCCCGGTGGTGGACCCCCGGGCCCGCCCACCCGCGGCCGGTCCCCTGCGGGCCAGCTCCCCCAGGGTGCGCCGCACACCGGGTTCGTACGCGGAGAAGGTGCGACGGAGCAGCGGCAGTACGTCCGTGAAGGCGTGGTCGGGTACGCCGGTCAGCCAGCCGTCCACGAGGGCGAGCAGGCGCTCGTCGTGCACGAGGAGCATCCCGCCGCCGGAAGCCCCTCCGATGAAGCCGTCGATCCATGCGGCGGCGTGCGGGGGCGGGGTGCCGGGCGAGAGGGCGAGGCTCATGAGCCGCGCGGCCTCGTCGTCCCCGAGCCTTCCCTCGTCCAGCAGCAGCCGGGTGGCCCGGCCCCGCACGACCCCGGCGACCGTGTCCCGGGCCGACAGCTTGTGCAGCACCGCCACCCAGCGCCCCCGCAGCCCGTCCGGAGACGCCGGCCCGTCCGCGGTCGGCCCGTCCGGGGGCACCGGCCCGTCCGCGGCGGTCGGCCCGTCCGGTGGTGTCAGGAGGGTGATCGCGCCGTGCACCTCGTCCACCGCGTGGCGCATGGCCTCCGCACTGTCGGCGTTCAGGGCCGTGCACGCGGCGGGAAGCCCGACGCAGACCCGTTCGGCCAGTCCGGCGGCGACCTCGCCGAGCGCACCGGTGTCCGTGGCCCGTACGTCCCCGTACCGCAGCGAGCGGGCCAACGCCGGCAGGGCCTCGGCGAGATGGGCCACGTCCGTGTCGAGCGCGGCGAGGTCCCCGAGGGCCCGCATCACCACGGGCAGGGCGCCGGGCAGCCCCGCGAGAAGGCAGAGTTCGGCGAGGGCGGTGACCTCGGCGAGGGTGGTCGCGGCCCGTGCGTCCGACTCGGCCTTGGCGGTCGCGGCGGTCAGGACGGTGGTGCCCCAGGTGCCGGCCTCGGCGATCCGGACCATGAGCTCCGGCTCCCACCGCAGCCGCCAGGTCTCCCGGAAAGTGCCGGTGCTCCCCCGGCCGGCCACGGGCTCGCCCCAGTCCACGGCGAGGAGGCGCAGCCGGTGCAGCAGCCGGCTCCTCGCCGCGTCGGTGTCCTGCCGGAGGTCGAACTCCACGTCGCGGTCCGGTGGTTCCGGCTTCAGGCGCAGGGCGCGCTGCTGCCGGGTCAGGTCCCGCTGGAGGGGCACGGCCGGTGCACCGTCAGGGACTTGACCGAACTCCTCGCCGACGACGAGTCCTTCGTGGACGAGGGCGAGGGGCACGTCGGACCCGTCGCACATGACGGCCCGGACCGCGTCGGTGGCCTCGTCGAGCCCGGCGAGCGGGCGGCCTCGCAGGGCCGCGAGCGTCTCGGCGAGCCGTACCGCCTCGATGACGTGGGCCGGGGAGACTAACCTGTCCTCGTCGCGGAGCAGGCCCGCGACCTTCGTCATCCATCGCTCGACGGGCCGGTCCCGCGCGCGGAAGAGGTGGGCGTACCAGCCGGGGGCCTCGATGCCGGCGCCGTATCCGCTGTGCCGGGCCAGCCGCCGGTGCGTCCAGGGCACCCAGGTCATACCGGTCCTGACCTTGGGAAGCCCCTTCACCAGGGCACGGTCGGCGGTGAGGGTGGTCCGCGCCGCGAGGGCGGGCACGTGCCAGGCTCCACAGACGACTGCGACCTCGTCGCCGAACTCCTTCCGTGCCGCTCGCAGCTGCATGCGCATGAAGGCCTCGCGCACCGCGTCGCGGGGATGCCCGCCGTCCCCGTACGTCTCGCGCAGCGCCGTCATCGCCTCGGCCAGCGCGGTGAACGGAGCGAGGGGGTCGGCGCCGGTCGGCGCGGACCGGTGTTCGACCACGTCCTCCCACCACCGCTCGGGGTCGTCGTGCCCGGCGGCTTCGGCCAGCACCTCGATCGGGTCGGGCGGAGCCGGCGCGGTCTCCCCGGTCCCTTCGCCCGGGGCCGCCGCCGCGAGTGCCAGCGAATGGGCGGCGGGGAGGTCGATGAAGCGGACGGCCGCCCCGTGCGCGAGCGCCCAGCGGATCGCGACCCACTCCGGTGAGAACTCGGCCATCGGCCAGAACGAGGCCAGCCCCGGATCGTCCTCGGCGTGGGCGAGCAGTGCCACCGGGGGCCGCATGTCCGGATCGGCCGCGAGCGGGAGCAACCCGTCTCCCTCCGGCGGACCTTCCACCAGCACGGCGCGTGGCCGAACCGCTTCCAGCGCGGCCAGGACTGCCCGCGCGGACCCCGGCCCGTGGTGCCGCACGCCCAGCAGCAGCGGTCCCGGAGCCCCTGGTGCCGCGCCCGCGCCCGAGCGCGCCGCAGGAGCGGAAGCAGTGAGTGGCGGGATCACGGGCAGTGGGGCCGGCGCCGGGGGCAACGGGACCGAGGGCGCGGGGACCGAGGGCCGCGAGGTCGTCATGGTGAGACCTCGCGGCAGGCTCGGTAGAAGTCCTTCCAGCCATCCCGCTCGCGGACGACGGTCTCCAGGTACTCCTGCCAGACGGCCCGGTCCGCCGCCGGGTCGCGGACGACCGCACCGAGAATGCCGGCGGCGACGTCATCCGGGCGCAGTGTTCCGTCACCGAAATGGGTGGCGAGCGCGAGGCCGTGGGTGACGACGGAGATCGCCTCGGCGGTGGAGAGCGTGCCGGAAGGGGACTTGACCCGGGTGCGTCCGTCGGTGGTCACGCCGTCGCGCAGTTCGCGGAAGACGGTGACGACCCGCCGGATCTCGGTCAAGCCCTCGGGAGCGGCCGGCAGGTCCAGGGCGCGGCCCATCTGGTCGACCCGCCGGGAGACGATGTCCACCTCGTCCTCGGGCGTGGCCGGGAGTGGCAGCACGACGGTGTTGAAGCGGCGGCGGAGCGCGCTGGAGAGGTCGTTCACGCCCCGGTCGCGGTCGTTGGCGGTGGCGATGAGGTTGAACCCCCGCACCGCCTGCACCTCCTGACCCAGTTCGGGGATGGGAAGGGTCTTCTCCGACAGGATCGTGATCAGCGAGTCCTGCACATCGGCCGGGATGCGGGTCAGTTCCTCCACCCGGGCGGTCAGTCCCTCCGCCATGGCGCGCATCAGCGGGCCCGGCACCAGGGCGGCGCGGCTGGGGCCGTGGGTGAGCAACTGTGCGTAGTTCCAGCCGTACCGGATCGCTTCCTCGGGCGTGCCTGCCGTGCCTTGGACGAGGAGGGTCGAGTCACCGCTGACGGCTGCCGCCAGGTGCTCGGAGACCCACGTCTTGGCAGTGCCCGGGACGCCGAGGAGCAGCAGGGCACGGTCGGTGGCGAGGGTGGTCACGGCGACCTCGACGAGCCGGCGCGGGCCCACGTACTTGGGGGTGATCACCGTGCCGTCCGGAAGTGTCCCGCCGAGCAGATAGGTGGATACGGCCCACGGCGAGAGGCACCAACGGGCAGGTCGCGGGCGGTCGTCGGCGGCGGCCAGCGCCTTGAGTTCGTCGGCGAACGCATCCTCGGCGTGCGGCCGGAGCACCCCCGTGCCCGCATCGGGCAGAGCGGCCCCGTCCGGCAGCACCCCGTGCGACAGCGCCCCCGCGTGTGCTGTGGTCCCCGGCGTTCCGCCGTCCGGCGTGCTGTGGTCCTGCGCGTGCCCGGTGGCCGCGGACTGCCCGGGTCGTTCGTACACGGTCATGGTCCCCCTCCAGATCGCTCATCGCTCGCTCCGATGTGTCACCACCGTGCACCACGCCACTGACAATCGATCCCTCACTCACCGTCACCGCAGGTCAGCGCGATTGTCAGTGGGGGGTCCTAACGTCGTTGCCATGCTGCTGCCTCATGAGGGAGAGTCCGCGCGGACCGCCGAACCGGCCGGGCGCGCACCTGCCGCCCCGGCCGACGCCGGGGCGGCGCGCAAGCGTGCCGAGCGGCGGGCCGCCCGGATCACCGATGGTGTAGGGGAGTTGGAGGATCGCCTCGCCGACCTTCTGCGCTCCGGCCTCGCGGTGTCCGGGCAGTCCGGGCAGTCCGGCAGCGACTCGTGGGAGGAGACCGCCGCCCGGATGGTCGACGCCCAGGCTCCCGGACTGGCTTCACGGGTGCATGAGTTGGGTGCGCTGCCCGGGTCCGGGCCGGGGTGGCCGGTGCGGATGCTGGAGGAGTGCGGGCTGCTGCACCTGCTCAACACCGCTTGGCTGGGCCGCGATCGCCTGCCCGCACCCCTGTTCGCGACGGTCCGCACCCGGGTGGGGCTGCCGTCCGCGCCGGACGGCCCGCCGGTGCGCGACCGCTGGCAGGTGCTCGCCCAGTACGACACCCCGGACGGCAAGCTCGTCACCCGCCGTATCTGGCTGTACGGCAGGGTGTCCGGCCGCACGGCGGTGGTGCTCTCCTACGGCGCGGGGGGCCGCGCCCCGGATCGATCCATTGCGGTGGGCACGGTCCTGGAGGCGGACCTGACGCCGCATCCGGGAGCGGGATGCCGTGCCGAGCTGGGGCCGGTGTTCGGCACCCCTGAGGCCGCCTGCGCTCGCCCGCCGGGTGTCTCCCCCGCCGAGGCCCTCGCCGGGTACGGCCGGGCGCTGCGCGAGGACCCCTGGTCGGAGCGGCATCCGGTGGTGCTGGACGCGGTGATACCCGTCCCCTCCGCCGACCGCTGGCAGCTCGCCGACGAGGGGACCGGGACCGCCCTGCCGATAGCGGGGGGCCCGCGTTCCAGGCCGGGGCTCTGGCGCCTCGCCGCGCTCTCGGGTGGTTACCCGGTCACGGTCTTCGGGGAGTTGGGCCCACGTGGCTTCGCCCCTCTGACGGCCTGGCCCGCCGGTGAGGACGACGGCGCCGGCCGGGGAGACCGCGCCGGCCCGGTCGAGACCGTCGCCCTGACCTGATCGCCCGGCACCGCGCCGCACGGCACGACAGGGGGACGTCCGCCCGGGCCCGTCCCGCCACCCCCCTCCCGACCCACCCGTACACGCCTCACCCCACCCGTACACGCTCCACCCCCACGTACGCACCCGACCCACCCGTTCGCGCACCGCCCCACCGGAGGTGAACCATGACCGCGACGCACGCGCTGACGCCCGAGTCCGGTTGCCCGGATCACGACCACCCCCACACCACCGCGCACCACCACCCCGACATCACTGCGCCGGTCCTCACGGGCGCCCGGCACCCGACCGGCTCCCCACCGCGACAGCGGGCCGAGGAGTGGGACGAGCTGGTCACCCGAGCCCTCCTCGGTACGGACCGGCGCCCGGCCCGCTCCCCGGACGGCAGGTCCGGCGGTCCGTCCGATCTGTTGGACGCGGCGGCGGTGCACGCCGTACGCCGCCGGGCGGGCCTGCGCCCCGCGGCGGCAGGAGTGCTCCCCGACCGGGCCCCCGAGGACCCGCGGCCTCCGTTGCCCCCGGCCGCCCGCCACCGGCTGGCGCAACTCCTCGCGGACCGGACGGGCGGCTCTCCCCGTGGCCGACGTGGCACGGCCCCCGATCTGACGGAGCTGATCCCGCAGTGGCTGGCCGCCGCCAACCGGCACGGCTACCGTGCCCCCGCGGCGTTGCTCCCGCCGCTGCTGGACGCGGCGCGTGCCCGCACCGACTTGCGTCCCCATGCGCTGGTCTTCGCCGGTCAGCGTGGCCGCTGGCTGGCCGGCCTGAACACGGACTGGCGGTTCGCCCTGCGCGACGGCGCTCCGCAAGCCGCCCTCCGGGGCGGACCCGGCGGCGGTGCCGACACGGACGCGGTACGCGAGTTGTGGGAGGAGGGGCTGTTCACGGAGCGGATCGCGCTGCTCAGTGCCGTACGGCTCCGTGACCCGGATGCGGCCCGGGGCCTGCTCGTCGGTAGCTGGTCCGCCGAGCGCGCCGAGGACCGGCTGATGTTCCTGGACACCCTCCGCGCCAAGCTCTCCGGAGCGGACGAGGACTTCCTGGAGGAGGCGCTCGACGACCGCAGCCGCAATGTCCGCGCCACCGCTGCCGAACTCCTCTCCACCCTGCCCGGCACGGCGCTGGGCCGCCGGATGGCCGCCCGCGCGGTCTCGTGCGTCGGCCTGGACCGCAGGTCCGGCGGCGCCACCCCACCGGACTCCGGCGGGCCCTCTCTGGTCATAGAGGCACCGTACGAGTGCGACGCCGCGATGCAACGGGACGGTGTGGTCCCCGTACCGCCCGCAGGGAAGGGCGAACGGAGCTGGTGGTTCAGCCAGTTGGTCGAAGCGACACCACTCTCCACCTGGTCCGCCAAGCTGGGCGGACGCACGGCGCGGGAGATCGTCGGGCTGCCGGTGGCCGACGACTGGGCCGCCGATCTGCACGCCGCCTGGTGCCGTGCCGCCGTACGGCAGCGGGACGAGGGGTGGGCGCGGGCACTGCTCGGCGTTCCCACCGCACCTCCGTCGGACGCCACCGGGACGGACTCTCCGGCCGAGCGGTCGAAGCTCCTCGCCACCCTTCCCCGGGAGGAACGCGCCGCATGGGCAGCCGACTTCATAGCGGCCCACGGCCTCTCCGATGCGTTCCAGCTGCTGGGCGTGTGCGCCGTGCCCTGGGCGGCACCGCTCGGGCGTGCGGTCGTCGACGCGCTCGACATCGCCAGGGAGGCAGGCAGCTACCCGTGGAGCTTCAGCGGAGTCATGGGCCTGGCCGAGCGCTGCCTCAACCCCGGCGAGGCCAACCGACTGGAGGTCCTCACCACCACGGAGGACGAACGCGAGGACGCCTCACCCGGGGCGGGCGGCTACTGGTCGGAGGCATTCCAGAGACTGGTCTCCACCCTCCGGCTGCGCGCGGCCATGGAAGCCGAACTGATCGGGGCCGCCCCCTGACGCACGGAGTCACCCCGACGAACGGGTGCTCTGACGGACCGGAGCCGCCCTGTGCACGAAGTCGCCCTTACGCCCGGAGTGCCTTTGCGCCCGGAGCCGCCTGCGCCTGGAGTCGCCCTTGCGCCCGACGTCGTCCTGCGCCCGGCGTCGCCCTCCGCGCCGGGGCAGCGGTACCGGCTCGCAATGACGAAAGCCTGCCCCGCAACCGGTCATCAGACCGCCTCAGGCACCGGGCCGGACCACACTCCAGGCCGCACCACACCCGGACCCGACCACACCCGGACCGGCCCGCACCCCGACCGCCCCGGGCGCCGGTCCGCCCCGGGCAGCGGGTGCCACCCGCGTCAGGCGTCCGCGGGGTGACGGACGTTCGCGTTGACCCAGTCGACGATTGCCGTGGTGGTCGCACCAGGGGTGAAGATCGCTGCCACCCCGAGCTTCTTGAGCGGCGGGATGTCTTCCTCCGGGATGATCCCGCCACCGAAGACCTTGATGTCCTCGGCCTCCCGCTGCTTCAGCAAGTCGATCACCTTCGCGAACAACGTGTTGTGGGCGCCGGAGAGGATCGAGAGGCCGATAGCGTCGGCGTCCTCCTGGATGGCGGTGGCCACGATCTGCTCGGGGGTCTGGTGGAGACCGGTGTAAATGACCTCCATTCCGGCGTCCCGCAGTGCTCGCGCGATCACCTTGGCCCCCCGGTCATGGCCGTCGAGCCCCGGCTTGGCCACCACTACACGAATCGGACCGGACACACCCATCACTGCCTCCACCTGGTCTCCCGCACCGCCGGTCGCACTCTCTGTCCCGCCGGTCGCACGCTCTGCCCCGCCGGTCGCACTCTCTGTCCCACCGGTCGCACTCTCTGTCCCACCGAACCACGCTCTGCTCCGCCGAACCACGCACCGTCCCGCCGAACCACGCTCTGCCGGGCCGAACCGCGCAGCACCGCGCGATCCCGCGCCGCGGGGGCGCCGCATCCCGCGATCCCGCGCCCCATCCCGATCCGCACTACCCGTCGCATCCCGATCCGACGATCCACTGATGTGAACGAACGTTATCGTCAGCATCCTTCCCCGTCGCGTCCTGTTTCGTGAAGGACGTGAGGGGGGAAATCTCCTTGTGGGACATGTTCGCCATGCGCCCGCCCTGCATCGAGTGGCCCTCATCCGCCATCCGGGGCGGCCGTACGGGGAGCCGCCAGAGGTCGCCGCACAACCGCGCCGTCAGCCGCACGGCGCGGAGGTGCGGCCCCCGCGACCGTCCGGTGCCCCGGCCGCCCGATCAGGGCTGCCGAGGAACCGGACGGCCGGCAGGCCGGAGATCCCGGCCGCCGGGACCTGGTCCGGGCCGCTCCCGGAAGGAGACGGCACGGAACGAACCGCACGGCACACGACGCGGTGCGGGGCGGGACGACACGGGACAGGACGGCACGGGACACGACGGCGTGGGACACCACGGGTGCGGGACGACTCGCTCCTGCCGCGCAGTCACCGGACGGACGAACCGGCCACCCGGCAGACGATCCGGCACCGGACGGACACCGGACGGACACCGGAACGGCATCGGTCGGCTGGCCGGACACGCGACCTCGCCACGGCACCCCCTTAAGGCGCGCGGGACCGAAGCCGTTCGCGCGTGCCGGTGCAGGAGGTCGGCCATGAAGCTGCTGTCCATGCTCACCCTGTTGCCGCGACTGCTGCGCCTGCCGTCACCGCACGACCTGCGCGCACCGTCCGCGCTGCTCAAAGCCACCGCTCTGGATCTGGCGATCCTCGCCGGACACGTGCTGTTCTACCCGACCGGCCTCACCCCGGAGCGCCACAAGGCCGCCCCCGGTGTCGAGCAGGACCTCGACGCGCTGCCCTCGGGCGTGACCGCGTTGCCGGCCCCCCAGGGGGACGACCGGCCGCCGGTGGTGCTGCTGCACGGATTCATCGACAACCGCTCCGTTTTCGTACTGCTCCGCCGCTCCCTCGCCCGGCACGGCAGGCGGCATCTGGAATCGCTCAACTACTCTCCGCTGACCTGCGACATCCGTACGGCCGCCGAGCTGCTGGGGCGGCACGTCGAGGAGATCTGCGAACGCACCGGGCACCAGCGGGTGGACATCGTCGGGCACAGCCTGGGCGGCCTGATCGCCCGGTACTACGTGCAGCGCCTCGGCGGCGATCACCGGGTACGCGTCCTGGTCACGCTCGGCACCCCGCACAGTGGCACCGCCGCCGCTCCCCTGGCGAGCGCCCATCCGATTGTGCGGCAGATGCGCGCGGGCTCCGACTTCATCGAGGAGTTGCGCACCCCGGCGCCGGGGTGCCGGACCCACTTCGTCTCCTTCTGGAGCGAGCTGGACCGGGTGATGGTCCCCGTGCGTACCGCGTGCATCGACCACCCGGATCTCGACGCGGAGAACGTACGGGTCACGGGTATCGGCCACCTCGCGCTCCCCGTCCACCCGGCGGTCGCCGCCCGCATCCGCCAGGAACTCGACCACCCCGGCGGCGCCGACCTGCCTGCCGCCGTCCCGTCGTCCGACCCGACGC
>NZ_JBIAJC010000004.1:152028-155470 GCF_042871745.1 Streptomyces sp. NPDC005576
AGCGCGCACCGTCCGACCCGACGCGCGCACCGTCCGACCCGACGCGCGCACCGTCCGACCCGACGCGCGCACCGTCCGACCCGACGCGCGCACCGTCCGACCCGACGCGCGCACCGTCGGACCCGACGCGCGCCGGTACCAGCCCAGCGGGCGGCACCACCGTGGCCTGACGAACCCAGGGTCTTCCGCCGTCACCTCGGTACGACGGTGACGCCCCGCTGCTCGAAGATGTCCATGAGTACGTCGAAGAACGGGGCCTCTCCGTCCCCCGGGGGCTCCGACTCCGTCAGTCTCGTCCGGGCTTCGGTCGAATCCACCCGGTCGAGGGTGAATCCGCACGCGGTGCCCCAGCCGCCGAACAAGCAGTCGTCCAGCGCGTCCAGATTCCAACCGAAGTAACCGAGCGGCCCGTTGACGGCTTCGCCGATCGCGCACCAGAGGCTGTTCCGGTCGACGATGTGCCGGCCGTCCAGGGTGCTCTTCCGCCCCTCCGGAGCTTCGGGCTCGCCGCGCCTCCGATACCCGTGGGACCACAACGCCACGGACAGCCAGGCCCCTCGCTCGTCGCTGGAGAGTCCGTGCCACAGGCCGGTGCGATCCGGCCCGCCGGCTCGGACGAGGCCCCACAGCGCGTCCGAGCCGGGCACGGCGTCGCCGCACCACAGCTCGACCGTGAGATCGACCAGCCCCGCACCGTGGGCGGAAGGCCGGACGCCGACGACGGTCACGCCACCGACGAAATAGGACCCCATGATGACGCCCTCCGGATCGAGTACGTCGATATGCGCGTTTCCCGCATCAGCGCGGGGACCGCCGATGGCGCCGAGAGCCTTCGACAGACCGCCCCGGGGAAGGCAGCCCGTGAGAAGCACGCGCCGTTCCCCTTCGTCGCTCGACCTCGACCCCGCCCCGCCGACGCGGGTGAACAGCCCCTCGGCGCCGCGCGCGGACCCCAGAAGTCACCCTCGTCCTCGTCGGACCTGGGGACGTACCGCCGACTCTCGTCACCCATGGCTGCCTCGTACACCGAATCTCCCCCTCCACCCGCTATCGGGCACCGATCCCCCACCGCGTCAACCGCCATCACTACGTTCCGTCATCACATGCGGCGGAAATCAGAACGGATTCCTCGAACGCAACACCAACAACGGGTCTCGACTCGACCGAAAGGCGCTCGAATGCCCGCTTCCCGCGAGATCAAACGCATCCGAAGATTGTGGCCGTCACACACCGCCAGGTACAGTCGCGGCCACTGCTTCCCCCCGGGGCTCACCCCACTGAACTCCGGACTGGTCCTGCTGCCGAGGCGAGAGAGAAGTTGGTGAACGACCAGCACACCCACGCCGGGTACGCCGGATACGACGCTTCACAGACAGGCACTCACCCTGCCGGTCCGCTCTACGGGACGCTCCCCGGCGAGCAGGGCGTCGCCCCCGGTTCCGGATACGACAGCGATTTCCCGGCGGGCCCCACGGCCGCCCAGCACGGCGCGTATCCAGGTCAGGACGCCACCTACGCCGTCGCCTCCCCCTGGGAGAGCGGCACGGACGACGGCGCGCACCCCGGTGCGCACCACACCGGCACGTACGACGGCTACCCGGCGGACACCCAGGTCTCGCACCAGCATCCGTACGACGCCACGGGCGGTTGGCCGACCGCCACGGCCCCCGGCGCGTCCGACGGGACCGGGCAGTGGGACTCCAGCGGCTGGCAGCAGGCCGCGACCCACACCACGACCGGGCAGTGGGCCTTCACCGACACCGGCGCCTTCCCCACCACCACCTTCGAGTCGGCCCTGTACGAGACCGGGACCCACCAGGCCGCCACCCCGGCCGGCACGTACGAGAACACCGGCGGGTACGAGGACACCGGCACGTACGAGAACACCGGCGGGTACGAGAACACCGGCGGGTACGAGAACACCGGCACTTACGAGAACCCGGGCAGCTACCAGAACCACGGCGTGTACGAGAACACCGGCGGGTACGACGCCACGGGGTACACCACCGCGACGACCGCCCCCTCGGCCTACGGCTCCGACGCCCCGTACTACGGGCCCACCGCCTACGCCACCGGCGCCTACGACATCCACGCCCAGGGAGCGGCGGGCGGCTACGACGCCCTCGGCCATGACACCCCCGCCTCCGGCACGCCGGCGTACACCCCCACCGCCTTCACCACCGGCGCGTACGACAGCGGCTGCTACGACGCGACCGCCTGGAACACCGCCTCGGACCACGACGCCACGCCCGGGGCGACCGTGTACATCCCGGAACAGATGTCCTACGCGTCCGACGAGCAGCACGAGGCAACACCCGAACACCAGGGCCCCGAACACCGGACCTCCGCACACGCGGAACCCGAACACGCTTCGGACGAGCGGTACGCGTCGGACGCGACCGACTCCGCACAGGACCCGGCGCAGGTCCCCACGCCGGACCCCGCGCAGGAGCCCGAGGACCAGTCCGGCCTCCCGGACACCTGGCCCGACCCGTACCAGCCCGGCGTGCGGTCCGAGGGCGGGCCGGAAGTGCGGTCGGAGGGCCGGTCCGCGGCCCGGAACCGCGCCCGTCGGCGTACGCCCGCCAAGCGGTCCGCGCTGCTGACGATCGCGGTCCCGTCCGCGTGCGTGATGGGTGTCGCGGGGATCGCGGCGGCTTCGGTCGGCGGGATCGGGCACGCCGAGGAGACCAAGGACGACACCACGACGATGGCAGCCGCCGACACGGCCACCGTCAAGGCGCTCGCGTCCAACACCAAGCTGGACACCCAGCTGGCGGGGGTCGACGCCGCGGGTGCGGACTTCCGGGACCGGGCCAGCCGTACGCAGGAGCGCATCGACCTCAAGGAGCGGCAGGCCACCGAGAAGAAGAAGCGGGAGGAGGAGGCCGCCCGCAAGGAGGCCGCCCGCCCCAAGTACCTTCTCCCCGTGGCCCAGCACGGGCTCAGCGCGTACTTCGGCCAGGCCGGGGTCAACTGGATGTCCGTGCACACCGGCATCGACTTCCCCGTGCAGTACGGGACTCCGGTGATGGCGGCGACCGACGGCACCGTCCGCACGCAGTGGAACAGCGCCTACGGCAACATGGCGATCGTGACCATGGAGGACGGAACCGAGACCTGGTACTGCCACCTGAGCAGCACCAAGATCCGCTCGGGTCCGGTCAAGGCCGGCGAGGTGATCGCGTACTCCGGCAACTCCGGCAACTCCACCGGTCCGCACCTGCACTTCGAGGTGCGCCCCGGCGGCGGCGCCGCGATCAATCCGCTGCCCTGGCTGGCGAGCCACGGACTCAATCCGCAGTAGTACGGGAGAGTCGAGGGGAGGGGGGGGGGGGGGGGGGCCCGCCCCCCCCGCCGCGGCCGCGCCGCCCCCCCCCCCCGCCCCCGGGGGGGGGGGGCCGCACCCCCGCAGCATGTGGGGGCCCGGGGCCGCCGCGAG
>NZ_JBIAJC010000004.1:155480-278199 GCF_042871745.1 Streptomyces sp. NPDC005576
CCCGTCCCCGGGGCGCCCCCCGCGGGGGGCGCCGCCGCGGGCCCGGGGGGCGGGGGGGGCCCCCCCCCCCCGCCCCCCGCCCGGGGGGGGGGGCGGGGGCCGGGGGGGGCGGGGCCGCCCCCCCCCCCCCCTTCCGTGTGCGACGGAGCAGCCCGCCTACAGCTTCTCGACGGGGGCGTACCGCAGCAGCAGCTTCTTGGGCCGCTCGTCGCCGAAGTCGACGGTGGCCTTCGCCTGGTCGCCGAAGCCGTCCACCGCGGTCACGGTGCCCAGGCCGAACTGGTCGTGCGTGACCCGGTCTCCCACCACCAGCGTGACCACCGGCTTGTCGCCGGTGCGCCGGGTCGCGAAGCCGGAGGGGCCGGAGCGGGCGCGGGACGAGGAGAGCGACGAGGTGATCCCCGAGGTGGGTCCGGCCGAGGCCGCCATCGGCCCCTTCCGCTTCCACTCCAGGTGCTGGTCCGGGATCTCCTCCAGGAACCGCGACGGCGGGTTGTACGAGGGCTGGCCCCAGGCGCTCCGCATGGACGCGCGGGTCAGGTAGAGGCGCTCGCGGGCGCGGGTGATCCCGACGTACGCGAGGCGGCGCTCCTCCTCCAGCTCCTTGACCTGGCCGAGTGCCCGCATGTGCGGGAAGACGCCGTCCTCCATGCCGGTGAGGAAGACGACCGGGAACTCCAGACCCTTGGCGGTGTGCAGCGTCATCAGCGTGATGACGCCGGAGCCGTCCTCGTCCTCGTCGGGGATCTGGTCGGAGTCGGCGACCAGGGCCACCTTCTCCAGGAACTCCGCGAGCGTCCCGGACGGGCCGGCCACGTCCGGGTCGTCGGCGCCGGCCCCGGCAGCGGTACCGGCCCCCACGGCGGCGCCGTCCTCGGCCGCCGCACCGGCGCCCGTGTCGACGCCGTCCGGCTCGGCCGCCGCGCGGGCCTGGTCCTGCTCGAACTCCAGGGCGACGGCGGCGAGTTCCTGGAGGTTCTCGATGCGGGTCTCGTCCTGCGGGTCGGTGGACGCCTGGAGTTCGGCGAGGTAGCCGGTGCGTTCCATGACGGCTTCCAGCACGACCGCGGGGCCCGCGCCGGATTCCACGACGGTGCGCAGCTCTTCCATCAGGGTGTTGAACCGCTTCACGGCGTTCGTCGAGCGGGCCGCCATCCCGTACGCCTCGTCCACACGGCGCAGCGCCTGCGCGAAGGAGATCTTCTCGCGCTGGGAGAGGGCGTCGATCATCGCTTCGGCACGGTCGCCGATGCCGCGCTTGGGCACGTTGAGGATGCGGCGCAGCGGGACGGTGTCCTCGGGATTGGCGAGCACCCGGAGGTAGGCCAGGATGTCCCGGACTTCCTTGCGCTCGTAGAAGCGGACGCCGCCGACGACCTTGTAGGGCAGGCCGACGCGGATGAAGATCTCTTCAAAGACGCGGGACTGGGCGTTGGTGCGGTAGAACACCGCGACGTCGCCCGCCTTGGCGTCGCCCGCGTCGGTGAGCCGGTCGATCTCGTCGGCGACGAACTGCGCCTCGTCGTGCTCGGTGTCGGCGACGTACCCGGCGATGCGGGTGCCGGTTCCGGCGTTGGTCCAGAGGTTCTTGGGCCGGCGGCTCTCGTTGCGCTCGATGACGGCGTTGGCGGCCGAGAGGATTGTCTGCGTGGAGCGGTAATTCTGCTCCAGCAGGATCGTGGTGGCGTCCGGGTAGTCCTCCTCGAACTGGAGGATGTTGCGGATCGTCGCGCCCCGGAAGGCGTAGATCGACTGGTCCGCGTCACCGACGACGCACAGCTCGCCGGGGGCGTCCTGCGCGCCCGCCGGTCCGACCAGCTCGCGCACCAGGGTGTACTGGGCGTGGTTGGTGTCCTGGTACTCGTCGACCAGGACGTGCCGGAAGCGGCGGCGGTAGTGCTCGGCGACGTCGGGGAACGCCTGGAGCAGGTGGACCGTCGTCATGATGATGTCGTCGAAGTCGAGGGCGTTGGCCTCGCGCAGTCGCGCCTGGTAGAGCGCGTACGCCTGGGCGAGGGTCTTCTCGAAGCCGTCGGCGGCCTGGCCGGCGAAGGTCTCCTCGTCGATGAGCTCGTTCTTGAGGTTGGAGACCTTGGCGGTGAAGGACTTCGGCGGGTAGCGCTTGGGGTCGAGGTCCAGGTCACGGCAGACCAGGGCCATCAGTCGCTTGGAGTCGGCCGCGTCGTAGATCGAGAACGACGAGGTGAAGCCGAGCCGCTTCGACTCGCGGCGCAGGATGCGCACGCACGCGCTGTGGAAGGTCATGACCCACATGGCGTTGGCGCGAGGGCCGACGAGTTGCTCGACGCGCTCCTTCATCTCGCCGGCGGCCTTGTTGGTGAAGGTGATCGCCAGGATCTGCCCGGGGTGCACTCCGCGCTCGGCGAGGAGGTGGGCGATGCGGTGGGTGAGCACCCGGGTCTTGCCGGAACCGGCGCCCGCGACGATGAGCAGGGGGGACCCGGCGTGCACCACGGCGGCGCGCTGCTCGGTGTTGAGCCCGTCGAGCAGCGCCGCCGAATCGATGACCGGCCGCGGGGCGCCGTCGCGGTAATAGCCGTCCCGGGGCGGCGGAGGCGCGTCGAAGACGCCTTCGAAGAGGCCCTCGGCCTCCTCCTCGGGCGCGTGGTGCTCGGGGGGCGGCGGGGGCCCCTCCTCCACAGGCTGGAGGCCGGTCAGGAAACTGTCGTCAAAGAGGCTGCTCATCGCTAGTCGAGTTTAGAGGGCCGCGCGGACAGTCCGGGCGGCCTTGGCGGAACCGCGGCCCGTACCGTCACCCGGCGTCAGGGTGCGTACGCGACGCGCGAGGGAAACGTCCCCTCGCGCACCCCTGCGACCAAGGTCACGAAAATGTATCGGGCATATCGCACATTGCTCTTCCCAGTCGCCCCGCGGCTTGGCTACCGTCTCAGCCGGGCGACCCGTATCCCCTGACAGGCGAACCACGCCACACGGACGCCCCCGCCGAATCCGGCCCGCTCTCGGCGGTCCTGAACCGGGGACCCACACGTCCCACCGGGGTGAATCGGGCCGTACTCCGTCCCTACGGATACGGGCCGTAGGGCAGCCTTCCGTTCCGCCCGAACCCGTCAGCTCACTCGTAGGCGGTCCATGGAAGGAGATGCCGGTCGTGGCATCGCATCGCAAACCGCGCACCCCGCTGCGCGTGACGTCCCCCGCTGTGGGGTTCACCACGGTGGCGCTGGCCTCGGTGACCCTGCTCTCGGCGCAGAGCGCGACGGCCGCTCCCTCGGCACCCAAGCCGAGCATCGAGGACGTACGGAAGAAGGTCGACGACCTCTACCGTCAAGCCGGCTCCGCGACCCAGGAGTACAACCGGGCCAAGGACGCGTCGGCCGAGCAGCAGGACAAGGTGGACGCCCTGCTGCAGGAGGCGGCCGAGCGGGCGGAGAAGGTCAACGAGGCCCGGCGCGCGCTCGGGAACTACGCGGCCGCCCAGTACCGCACCGGTGGCCTGGCGTCGTCGTCGATGACATTCTTCCTGGCGGACGACCCGCAGTCGTACTTCGACCAGGACCAGCTGATGAAGCGCCGCAGCGGGCGGCAGGAGAAGGCGGTGGCCGACTTCCGCACCCAGCAGCTGGCGGCCGCCGAGAAGCGCACCGAGGCCACCGAGAGCCTTCAGGCGCTGACCGCGTCGCAGGCGGATCTGCGCAGCAGCAGGAAGACCGTGCAGAACAAGCTGGCCGAGGCGCGCACGCTGCTCTCGGAGCTGACCGCCGAGGAGAAGGCGCGCCTCGCCGAGCTGGAGCGGAAGAAGGAAGCCGAGGCGAAGAAGAAGGCGGAGAAGCTCGCCGCCGAGCAGGCCGAAGCCGCGAAGGCCGCGGCCGACAAGACGGCCGCCGAGGCCGCCTCGGGCACAGCGGCCTCCGGCACCGGCACGACGGGCACCACCGGCACCACGACCGGCTCGACCGGATCGGCCGGCTCGACGGGGTCCGCCTCCACCAAGGGCGCCCAGGCGCTGGCGTTCGCCGAGTCCCAGATCGGCAAGCCGTACGTATGGGGTGCCACCGGCCCCTCGTCGTACGACTGCTCCGGCCTGACGCAGGCGGCCTGGCGGGAGGCGGGCGTCGACCTGCCGCGCACCACCTGGGACCAGGTCGACGCGGGTACGCGGATCGCGACGGCCGACCTCCAGCCCGGCGACCTGATCTTCTTCTACGACGACATCAGCCACGTGGGCATCTACAAGGGCGACGGGATGATGGTGCACGCGCCGAAGCCCGGCGCGTACGTGCGCGAGGAGTCGATCTACTACATGCCGATCTACGGGAGCGTCCGCCCGGCATGAGCGGTGTCCGGCCGGGCGGGTGGTCCGCCGGGCCGGATCAGGTCCAGAGGGTGGCGATGAAGATGTTGGTGACGGTCAGTCCGCCCACGGCGGCGAAGGCGCCCTTCGACACCCTCTCCTCGTCGCGCTTGAGGTAGATGAGGGCCAGGATCACCACGAGGATCAGCAGCTTGATGCCGATCTTGACGTTGTTCACCGGGTTGTCGTCGGCCTGGTGGAAGCCGACGAGGGCGACGCCGGTGACGAGCATGGTGAGGGCGCCGTGCAGCATCGCGGGGACGAACCGGGCGGTGCCGGCACCCATCGCCTTCATCTGCGTCAGGAAGCCGCCCAGCAGGGAGGCGATGCCGATGATGTGCAGGGCGACGAAGACATGGATGAGTACAGACATGTCGGCAGCCTAACGACGGCGGTATCACCCCCTGACGGTCAGGTGGGGCTTACTCGTCAGGTGGGGCTTACTCGTCAGGTGGGGCTTACTCGGTGCCGTCGGCGGCCTTTTCCGAAGCTGCCCGAATATGACCGGGTCACCCTCCACCGCCCCGGTCACGCTCCGAAGGTGAAAGGTCACGGCAGGTCAATTCCGATCATGACGCCTTCTGGGTCTGCCCCGGGGTTAGCGTCCCTCCCAGGTGACCGGCCCGCCTTGCCGCCCCCTGACGGGTGGCACCGGTCACCTGGCCGGAAGATCCCGGTGACGCCCGCCCTCCTTGTGCGGCGCGCGCCGCCGGGGTCCGCCGGGCCCGCCGGTATCCCCCGGGCGGGCAGCCGACAGGAAGGATGCAGCCCTCGTGGCCGCGCACCGGAAATCAGCTCACCGCAAGCCCAGGCAGCGCCTCCTCACCGGCTCTGCTGCCCGTTCCGCCGCCGCCCTGGCCCTCGCCGGGGCGGCCACCGCGACCGCCGCGACCGGTTCCGCCCACGCGGAGCCCCGGCTCACCGCGGCCCAGGTCAAGTCCACGGTGGACCAGCTCTACCGGGAGGCCGAGGTCGCCACCGAGCGGTACGACGGGGCCGAGGAGAAGGCCGGCGATGCCGCCCGTGCCCTGTCGGCGCTGCGGGACGAGGCCGCCCGCCGCACGGATCTCCTCAACGAGTCCCGCCACGCGCTGGGTTCACTCGCCGCCGCGCAGTACCGCTCGGGAGGGCTGGACCCCGCGCTCCAGCTGCTGCTCACCTCCGACCCCGACGAGTACCTGGAGCGCTCCTCTTACGTCGAGAGGGCGGGCGACCGCCAGGCGGGGGCCATCAGCGGCATCCGGCGCCAGATCACCGGGATCGACCAGGTCCGGGACCGCGCCGAGGACGAGTCCGCCGTACTCGCCGCCCGCGAGGCCGAACTCGCGCGGCACAAGAAGAAGATCACCCGCAGCCTCGCCGACGCCCGGCGGCTCCTGCACACCCTCACCGCCGCCGAACGCGCCGCCTACGAACCGGACCGTAGCGGCGGTACCGAAAGCGCTACCGCCTCCGGCGCCGCGAGCGGTGTCCCCGGTGCGGTGGCCGCCCCGAACTCCCGTGCCGCGCAGGCCGTCGCCTTCGCGTACGGGGCGCTCGGCAAGCCGTACGTCTGGGGCGCCACCGGCCCGTCAGGGTACGACTGCTCCGGCCTCACGCAGGCGGCCTGGCAGGCGGCGGGCGTCTCGCTCCCCCGCACCACCTACACCCAGATCAACGCCGGGCAGCGGGTTTCCCGCTCCCAGCTCGCCCCCGGTGACCTGGTGTTCTTCTACTCCGGGATCAGCCACGTCGGCCTCTACGTCGGCGACGGCAAGATGATCCACGCACCGCACCCGGGAGCACCGATCCGGATCGCCCCGATCGACGAGATGCCGTTCGCGGGGGCGACCCGGGTGGCGTGACGGCCGCGGGGGCCGTCAGACCAGGCGGCGGGCCGTCGCCCAGCGGGTCAGCTCGTGACGGTTCGACAACTGGAGCTTGCGCAGCACCGCCGAAACGTGCGACTCCACCGTCTTCACCGAGATGAAGAGCTGCTTCGCGATCTCCTTGTACGCGTAGCCCCGGGCGATCAGCCGGAGCACCTCGCGCTCGCGCTGGGTGAGCCGGTCCAGGTCCTCGTCCACCGGCGGGGCGTCCGTGGAGGCGAAGGCGTCCAGGACGAAGCCGGCCAGGCGGGGCGAGAAGACCGCGTCGCCCTCCTGGACCCGGAAGACGGAGTCGACCAGGTCGGCGCCGGTGATCGTCTTGGTGACGTAGCCGCGGGCGCCGCCGCGGATGACCCCGATGACGTCCTCGGCCGCGTCGGAGACGGAGAGCGCGAGGAAGCGGACCGGGTTCTCGGCGGCCGACATCATCGGCGCGCAGCGGCGCAGCACCTCGACCCCGCCGCCGCCGGGGAGGTGGACGTCGAGGAGGACGACCTCGGGGCGGGTCGCCGTGATGACGGTGACGGCCTGGTCGACGTCGGCGGCCTCGCCGACGACCTCCACGCCGGTCTCCTCGGTGCGGCCGATCTCGGCCTGGACGCCCGTGCGGAACATCCGGTGGTCGTCCACGAGGACGACCCGTACCCGGCGCTCCGGTCCCTGGGTCGTCGCTTCGGTGTTCTCGGTCATTCGCCCGCCCTCTCCATCTCCAGCTCGACTTCCGTGCCGCCGCCGGGCACCGACCGGAGCCGGGCCGTACCGCCGTTGCGCCGCATCCGGCCGACGATCGATTCTCTTACGCCCATGCGGTCTTCGGGGACCGAATCCAGGTCGAACCCGGGCCCCCGGTCGCGTACGGAGACGAAGACCGTCCGGCCCTCGACCTCCGCGTAGACCTGGACCGCGCCGCCCTCGCCACCGTACTTGGCGGCGTTCACCATCGCTTCGCGCGCGGCCTGGAGCTGGGCGGTGATCTTCTCGTCCAGCGGGCAGTCGCCGACCACGACGACCTCCAGCGGGACGCCGTGCTTGTCCTCGACCTCGGCGGCGGCGCGTTTCACGGCCTCGGCGAGGGTGGCCGGTTCGTCGTCGGCGTCCTTGCCGGTGCCGCCGGGGTCGTACAGCCAGTTCCGCAGCTCGCGCTCCTGGGCGCGGGCCAGTCTGCGGACCTCTCCCGCGTCGTCGGCGTTGCGCTGGATCAGGGTGAGGGTGTGCAGCACCGAGTCGTGGACGTGGGCCGCGACCTCGGCGCGTTCCTGGGCGCGGATGCGCATCAGCCGTTCCTCGTTGAGGTCCTGGGTCATCCGTACGAGATAGGGGCCGGCGAGCAGCGCGATGCCGGTGAGGACCGCGATGGCGGCGGTGAGGACGTTGCCGAGCTGGGCGGCCGAGCCGCGTACCACCATGAACGCGGCGAGCCCGAGTCCGACGAGCGCGACCCCGGCGAGTCCGCGCGCCAGGTGCAGCATGCTCCGGCGGCGGCCCACCTCCATCCACTGGGCGCGGCGGGCGTTGTCGGCCTGCCGCCAGACCAGCACGGAGCCGGCGCCGATGAGGAGGATGGGCCAGATGTAGCGGTCGGCGCCGCTGCCCATGTTCACGTTGGCAAGGAAGATCAGAGCGCCGGCGAAGAGCCCGACGAGGGCGAAGACCTGTCCCCGGTCGGGCTTGCGGAGCCGGCGGCTGCCGTCCGGAGCCGTCTCGAAGAGGGAGTGTGAGGTCTCGACGCCACCGACGCCGAGGGGCACGACGATCCAGAACACCGCGTAGAGCACCGCGCCGAGGCCGTCCGCGAGGAAGAGGCCGAGGAAGACGAGCCGCACCCAGACGACCGGCAGCCCGAGGTGACCGGCGAGGCCGCGCGCGACGCCGCCCAGCATGCGCCCCTCGGCGCTGCGATACAGCTTGCGCGCCGGTGGCTCCTCCGGGTCGGTCACCGGTGCACCGGCGGCTCGGGGCGTGGCGGTTGGCATGGACCGATCGTCACACGTCCGGGTGGGCCGGGGCATCAGGGCGGTCCCCTACTTCCATATCAGGGAACGACCAGGGTCGCCGTGGGTGCCCAGGGCGGCCCCGGGCCGTCACCATGGAGCCATGACCGCTTCCCCTTCCGCCGCTCCCCCGGGTGAGGCGCCCCCCGGCGCCCCGACGGGCGCACCCGGACCGCAGCTGCGGCGGAGCCCCCGGCAGAAGGTGGTGGCGGGGGTGTGCGGCGGTCTCGGCCGGTACTTCGACGTCGACCCCGTCATCTTCCGCGTGGTCCTCGGGGTCCTCGCCGTCGCGGGCGGCACCGGCCTGATCCTCTACGGCTTCGCGTGGCTGCTGCTCCCGGTGGACGGCGAGGAGGAGAACGAGTTCCGCAGGCTGCTCTCCGGCCGGGTGGAGGGCGCGTCGCTGGTGGCGCTGCTCTTCGCGCTGGTCGGCTGCGGGCTGTTCCTCTCGATGATCGGCAACAGCGGGGTCCTGGCGTTCGCCGCGATGCTGGTGCTGGCCGTCGCCGGGTTCTCGGTGTGGACGCGGCACGGCCGGCCGGCCTCGACGGACGAGGAGCGCGTGCGGCGTGGCCGCGACGGCCGCGACGGCCGGGACGACATGGCCGCCGGGGATGTCGTCCCGCCCGCGCCGCACACCGCACCGGTCCCGCCGTCCTCCGGACGGGGCTCGGTTCCGCCGGAGGTCAAGGCGCCCCCGGCACCGGCCGGGCCCTCGTGGTGGCGGGACCCGATCGTCAAGGACGGCACGACGGGCCCTGTGGGCGCGGGCTATCTGTGGGGCCCGGCGGACGCGGTGCCCGGCGGGGTGGCCGGCCCGGACGGAGCGGCTGGGGCGGGCAGGGCGCGCGGGAAGCACCTGCCGCCGGTCGCCGCCGATCCGAGGGGGCGGACGCACGGGCCGCACTCGATCGGGGGCCTGGTGCGGTTCCTGGCGGTCGTCGCCGGGGTGGCCGCCGCCTGGCCCGGCTGGGGCGGGCACCCGCTCGGCGAGAGCCTCCAGATCGGGGCCGTCGCGGCGCTCGCCGTACTCGGGGTGGGGCTGCTGGTCGCCTCGTTCGTCGGCAGGACCGGTTTCGGGACGCTGGTGTTCGCGCTGCTCGTCACGGGGGTGCTCGCGGCCTCGACGGTGCTGCCGAAGGACATCGGGACGACCTGGGCGCGGGTGGAGTGGCGTCCCACCACCGCCGCCGCCCTGCGCCCGTCGTACGACATCGGGGCCGGCACCGTCCGGCTCGACCTCTCCGGGCTGCCGGTCCCGCTGGGGACCACCCTCTCCACCCGGGTCGAGGCGGGGGCCGGGCGCGTGGTGGTGGTCGTCCCCCAGGACGCCTCGGTCCGGGTGCGGGCCAAGGTGGGGCTCGGGGACGTGACCCTGCCCGGCGATCCGGCCGGAGAGGACATCGACGTCGCCCCGGACCGGCGGACCACCCGCACGCTCGCGCCCCCCAAGGGCGCGGACCTGGCGGGCACGATCGAGCTGCGCCTGGAAGTCGGTCTCGGACAGGTGGAGGTCACCCGTGCTGCTTCATGAGTTCCGGCCGGGCCGCGCGCTGGCCGGCCTGACCCTGCTGGCCCTGTCGGCCGGGTACGCGGCCGACTGGGCCGGGGCCTGGCAGGCGCCGTGGGTGTTCCTCGTGGCCGTGCTGGGCGGCGGACTCCTCCTCGCCGCCGTGGCCGCCTGGGTCGCCTACAGGCTCCGGCGCCGGCGCGGCGGCAGGAGCGCGCCCAGCGAGAAGGGGCCCGATCCGGCGAGCAGCAGCGGCAGCCAGGCCATGAGGTAGACGAGGTCGTTGCCGGAGTAGTACGGGGTCGCCTGCCAGCTCACGGTGAGCCAGAGGCTCAACGAGATCAGCGCGCCGCCGAGCGCGGCGAGGCGGCCCCAGAGCCCGAGCAGGGTGCCGATGCCCACGGCGAGTTCGCCGACCGCGAGGGCGTACCCGAAGCCGGTCGGGCCGTGCAGCGCCAGGTCGACGAGCCAGGGGGCTCCGGCGGAGTCGCGTACCCCGCGCATCTGGTCGCCGATCGAACCGGCGCCGCTGGACGACAGGAAAACGCTGTCCGTCAGCTTGTCGAGCCCGGCGTAGAGGAAGGTGACGCCGAGGAAGACGCGCAGCGGCAGCAGCGCGTACGTGCGCGCCTGCTCCCGCAGCCCCCTGGGCTCGCCGGGGACGCGTCCGTAACCGTTGTTTCCGTAGCCCTGCATGACCTGCCCCATCTTCCGTGACCCCGTCAACAGACCATACGTAAGAACATATGTACGTGGGGCCCTGGGGCCGGACCTCTGGAAGGTTCTCCCCGGCGGGGGCCGCGCGAGCCACGCGCGACGGGGCTGCTCAGTCCGTCACGTCGATCCGGCAGCTGTTGGTCTCCACCCCGGCGGCCGTGACCACCTGGACGTCCACCGAGCCGGGTTCGACCTCCACCGGGACGGGCACGGTGAGGACGGTGTCGGTCGGGTTGGCGAAGCCGCCGCTGACGGGGATCAGCGGGACGTGGACGTGGACCGTCCCGATCCGCACGACGAGCCGGGCCAGTCCGGCCGGACTGCCCGCACCGGGCGGTACAAAGCCCGCGCCGCGGATCTCGATGTCGTCGCCGGTACGGATCGGGGCGTCCAGGTCGCCGGCCTCGCGGGCCCGGACGACGGAGAGGACCACCGGCCGGCCGCCCTCGGCGTACTTGCCCGCGAAGTAGGTCGCCGCCGAGACCGCCACCAGCAGCGCGAGCCCCCACGGCAGGTCCGGGAGCTGCTCGGGCCTGCGGGCGAGGCGGACCGCCGCGAAGAGCACCGCGACCCCGTTGACCAGCACGTACTGCACATCGGTGAAGCTGCCCCGGCCGGAGTCGTCGGTCAACAGGTCGGCGGCGCGCGGCCGGTCGGCCCTCAGTTTCTGGAGCCGTTGCGCGAGTACGCGTACGGAGACGACCCGGCGGACGACGACGGCGACGGCGCACACCAGCGCCAGCACCGTCAGGACCCCCGCCGAGCGCATCAGGTCCAGCCCCTCGATCAGGGTGTCCCGCTCGTGGTGGTCGGAGGCGCCCGCGAGCTGGAGCGAGAGCACCAGGACCGCGAAGACGGCGAGCAGCACCCAGCAGGCGGCGACGGTCCGCGAGGTGGAGAGCCGGTTGTCCTCACCGATGAGCGGGGCGAGCAGACCGCCGCGCGCCCGGTGGTACGAGGCGGCGACGGCCAGCAGCACGGCGGTGACGAGCCCGGCGATCAGCCCGGCGGTACGGGCGGTGGACCAGCCGGCGCCGATCGCGGTGACGGTCTCCCCGAGGACGAGCGCCACGAGTGCCACGGCGATGACGACCAGGGTCCGCAGCCGCACCCGGTGGAGCCAGGCGTCACCGGCTTCCCGGCCCCGGTCCGCGACCGCGCGGGCGGCCCCGGTCAGCTCGTCGGATACCCACTGCCGGGAGGCCGAGGGCGACTGCCGCACCCCGGCGGGCAGCCCCTTCCCTGCGGCGAGCTCGTCCCGTTTGGCGAGGAAGGCGGCGACCGCGCGCCGATGTCCTTCGCGTGCTCCGTGCGGGCAGTCGCCGCACGTACAGCCCCCGCCGTGCGCCCCGCGTGCCCTCGCATCGTCCAACGCCACGACCTACGCCGCCCTTTCCCGCCCCGGTACAGCCAACTCACTTACGTATTTTGTGAATTGTGCCGTACCGGGAGCCTTCGGACCGCATCGGGTCGACCCGGCCACCCTGATTCGCGCACCTGTGCCCACGGCGAAGGCCGGGACCGGACGGGATACGGCGATGCCGCCGCCTCCACGAGGAGAACGGCGGCATCGTCAGGGTCTCGCAGGGAGGACTACTCCCACTCGATGGTCCCCGGCGGCTTGCTCGTGACGTCGAGGACGACGCGGTTGACGTCGGCGACCTCGTTGGTGATGCGGGTGGAGATCTTCGCCAGCGTCTCGTACGGCAGGCGCGACCAGTCGGCCGTCATGGCGTCCTCGGAGGACACCGGGCGCAGCACGATCGGGTGGCCGTAGGTGCGGCCGTCGCCCTGGACGCCGACCGAGCGGACGTCGGCGAGGAGGACCACCGGGCACTGCCAGATCTCGCGGTCGAGACCGGCGGCCGACAGCTCCTCGCGGGCGATGGCGTCGGCCTCGCGCAGCAGGTCGAGGCGCTCCTTGGTGACGTCACCGACGATACGGATACCGAGGCCGGGGCCGGGGAACGGCTGGCGCTGGACGATCTCCTCCGGCAGGCCGAGCTCCTGGCCGACCATCCGGACCTCGTCCTTGAACAGCTGGCGCAGCGGCTCGATCAGCTCGAACTCGATGTCGTCGGGGAGACCGCCGACGTTGTGGTGCGACTTGATGTTGGCGGTGCCGGTGCCGCCGCCGGACTCGACGACGTCCGGGTAGAGGGTGCCCTGCACGAGGAAGGCGACCTGCTCGCCGTCGGCCGCGCCCTCGGCGATGATCTCGGCCTGGGCCTGCTCGAAGACGCGGATGAACTCGCGGCCGATGATCTTCCGCTTCTGCTCCGGGTCGGAGACCCCGGCGAGCGCGTCGAGGAAGCGCTTCTCGGCGTCGACGACCTTCAGCTGGACGCCGGTGGCGGCCACGAAGTCCTTCTCGACCTGCTCGGTCTCGCCCTTGCGCATCAGACCGTGGTCGACGTACACGCAGGTCAGCTGGGAGCCGATGGCCTTCTGCACGAGGGCCGCGGCGACCGCGGAGTCCACGCCGCCGGAGAGGCCGCAGATGGCGCGCTTGGTGCCGACCTGCTCGCGGATGAGCGCGACCTGCTCCTCGACCACGTTGGTGGTCGTCCAGTTCGGCTCGATGCCCGCGCCGCGGTAGAGGAAGTGCTCCAGGATCTGCTGCCCGTGGGTCGAGTGCATGACCTCGGGGTGGTACTGGACGCCGTAGAGCTTCTTCTCGTCGTTCTCGAAGGCGGCGACCGGGACGACGTCGGTGGACGCGGTCACGGCGAAGCCCTCGGGGGCGGCGGAGCAGGCGTCGCCGTGCGACATCCAGACGGCCTGCTCGTCGGGGGTGCCCTCGAAGAGGGTGGAGCCCGACTTGGTGACGGTGAGCGGGGTGCGGCCGTACTCACGGGCACCGTTGTCGTCGACGGTGCCGCCGAGGGTGGTCGCCATCAGCTGGAAGCCGTAGCACATGCCGAAGACCGGCACCCCGGCCTCGAAGAGCGAGCGGTCGATCGAGGGAGCGCCCTCCGCGTACACCGAGGACGGGCCGCCGGACAGGATGATCGCGCGCGGGTTCTTCGCCAGCATCTCGGCCACCGGCATGGTGGACGGGACGATCTCGCTGTAGACCCGGGCCTCACGGACGCGGCGGGCGATGAGCTGGGCGTACTGCGCGCCGAAGTCGACGACGAGAACCACGTCGGTGGTCATGTCGGGGGCGGCGGGGGGTGCTGCTGGCACGAGGCGGCCTTCCGGCGGTGAGAGGGGTCGGTCCTTCAATGTTACCGGCCGCCGCGAAGATGCCTTCCTCGTCCCGTTTCCGCCTCCGTCTCACCATCCGGGCCCCCACGGGGCGCCGGGCCCGGTGGGTCCATACTGGCTGCCATGCGTCAGCACACGATCTCCGTCTTTAGCTATGACATCCGGCCCGCCGGGTGTCATGGTCGTGCTGCTTGAGCAACTGACGAGCGACCTTCCAGACGCCCCGGGCCGACAGGCCCGGGGCGTCTTGGCGTTCGGGGGCTGTCGGCCCGGGGCCGTACCCGAGCAGGAGTCCGACCATGAGCATCACCACCACCCCCGGCGCCACCACCCCGGAAGCCCCGGAAGCCCCGGAAGCCCCGGAAGCCCCGAAGAATCCGACGACCCCGAAGACCGCGACCGAGGTGACCGGGGCGTGCACCGAGGAGGCCGCCGCGCTGATCGGCGGGGCCCGGACACGCATCGACGAGCTGGACGACCGGATCATCGGCCTCGTGCAGGAGCGGATGGCGGTGTCGGCGGTGATCCAGGAGGCGAGGATCACGTCCGGGGGCCGCCGGGTGAACCTCTCCCGCGAGATGGAGGTGCTCAGCCACTTCCGGGACGCGCTCGGGAAGCCCGGCACCCCGCTCGCGATGACGCTGCTGGAGCTCTGCCGCGGCCGGGTGTGAATCCGGCGCGCGCGGCCGTACGCCCTGCGCGGAGCGGCCCGCGGGGCTGTACGGCCGCACCTCCGTTCGGTCTCCGTCTCACCCGTACGGAGTGTGACCGGTCGGCAGGGGACAGCAGTCCGTCAGCCGTGTGGGGGCCGGCTCCGGGAACGCCCGGGGCCGGCCCCCACGGGTTCGTCCGTACGGCCCCGGGGTCTCAGTCCTTCGGCGCCGGCTTCGGCGGTACGGCCGGGACGCCCAGGAACGGCAGCCTCAGCGCGCCGAACGCCTCCTGGGGGACCACCGGTGCGACGGGCTTCACCGGTGTCAGCCGCTCGTACGCCGCGCCCTGGGCCGGTCGCGGGTCGGGCTCGCCCTTGTTGGGCCAGAACGACATGGCGCGCTCGGCCTGGGCGGTGATCGTCAGCGACGGGTTGACGCCGAGGTTGGCGGAGACCGCCGAGCCGTCCACGACCGAGATGCCGGGGTGGCCGTGCAGCCGGTGGTACGGGTCGATGACGCCCTCCTCCGCGCTCGCCCCGATCGGGCAGCCGCCGAGGAAGTGCGCGGTGAGCGGGGTGCCCATCAGCTCGCCGATGTTGGACCCGGCGAATCCGTTGATCTCCGCCGCGAGCAGCGTGGCGGCCTGCGTGGCCTCGGCGATCTGCGTCGGGTTGGGGGCTCCGTGTCCCTGCCGGGCGGTGAGCAGGCCCTTTCCGATGCCGCTCGGCTTGCGGTAGGCGGTCAGCGAGTTGTCGAGCGACTGCATGACGAGCCCGATGATGGTCCGCTCCGACCACTTCCGGTTGGAGAGCGAGCGGCCCGCGATCGTGGGGTGCTTGACCACGTTGCTGAGCCAGGCGAGCACCCGCCGCTTCGCGTACGGCACCTGGAGGATGGTGAGGCTGCCCATGGCGTTGGAGCCCTTGCCGTAGCGGACCGGCTCGATGTGGGTGCTGGCGTCCGGGTGGATCGACGAGGTGATGGCGACGCCCTTGGTGAAGTCGGGCTTCGTGCCGTGCTTGCGGCGGTAGCGGCGGTCGCTGGTCTGTGCGCCGACCAGTCCCTCGGAGTTGGTACGGGTCAGCTCGCCGAGCCGGTCCGAGAGCCGGGGCAGCCGCCCTTCGTCCTTCATCCGGTGCAGCAGGGTCTGGGTGCCGTAGGTGCCGGCCGCGACGACCACGTGGCGGGCCCGGAGCGTGCGGGGCTTCGCCCTCCGGCGGTGGGTGGGGACGACCTCCACGCGGTGGCCGCCTCCCGGGGCCTGCGGGTCCTCGGTGACGGAGAGCACGGTCGTCATCGGGTGGATGACGGCTCCGGCCTTCTCGGCGAGGTGGAGGTAGTTCTCGGTGAGGGTGTTCTTCGCTCCGTGGCGGCACCCGGTCATGCACTCGCCGCATTCGGTGCAGGCCTTCCGGGCCGGCCCCTCGCCCCCGAAGTACGGGTCGGCGACCGTGCCGCCGGGCTCCGCCTTCGCCGTGCCGTCGGCGTCCCGGCCGTCACCGAAGAACACCCCGACCGGTGCCAGGTGGAAGGTGTCGCCGACGCCCATCGCCTCGGCAGCCGCCTTGAGGTGCGCGTCGGAGGGGGTCGTCGTCGGGTTGAGCCGGACCCCGAGCATCCGGGTGGCCTGGTCGTAGTAGGGCCGCAGCTCGTCCTGCCAGTCGGTGATGCCGGCCCACTGGCGGTCCTCGAAGAACGCGGTGGGCGGGACGTACAGCGTGTTCGCGTAGTTCAGCGAGCCGCCACCGACCCCGGCTCCGGCGAGCACCATGACCTTGCCGAGGAGGTGCACCCGCTGGATGCCGTAGAGGCCGAGGGCGGGGGCCCACAGGTAGTTCTTCAGGTCCCAGGAGTTCTTCGGGAGCGTCCGGGGGGTGAAGCGGCGGCCCGCCTCCAGCACGCCGACCCGGTACCCCTTCTCGGTCAGCCGGAGCGCCGACACCGCGCCGCCGAAGCCCGAGCCGACGACCAGGACGTCGTAGTCGAAGGCGGTGTCGTCGGCGCCGGGGCCTGCGGCCGGTGCTTCGGCGGCCGGTGCGTCCCGGTGCGGGGCATGGCTCTCCTCGGGCATGGCTCTCCTCGTCGCGAACCTCGGTGGAACCCATCGGTGTGGAGCGGGGTGCGGAGCGGGCCGTACCGGATCAGCGGAGCCGGAACGCCTTCATCGCCTTGAGGCTGCGGGTCATGAACGCCGCGTACTTCTCGTCGTCCATGCCGAAGGCCGGGGCGAGCGGGATCAGCCGCTGCTGGGCGACGGTCTGGGCCTCGGTGTACTTGAGGATGCCTTCGGAGCCGTGCCGGCGGCCGAGACCGGAGTCCTTCATGCCGCCCATCGGGGACTGGACGCTGCCGTAGGCGGGGGCGTACCCCTCGTTGATGTTGACCGTGCCGGTGCGCAGCCGGGCGGCGACCTGGTGGCCGCGCCGGGCGTCCTTGGTCCAGACGCTCGCGTTGAGGCCGAACGGGGTGCCGTTGGCGAGGGCGATCGCCTCGTCCTCGTCGCGGAAGCGGTAGACCGAGACGACCGGGCCGAAGGTCTCCTGGGCGCAGACCTCCATGGGCGCCTCGACGCCTTCGAGGATGGTCGGCTCGTAGAAGAGCGGGCCGATGTCGGGGCGTGCCCGCCCGCCCGCGACGAGGGTGGCGCCCTTGGCGACGGCCTCGTCCACGTGCCGGACGACGGCCTCCAGCTGGCGCTCTCCGGCGAGCGAGCCCATGTCGGCGCCGTACGCGAGGGAGCCGCCGAGCCGCATCGCCCTGGTCCGGGCGGCGAAGCGGGCCACGAAGTCGTCGGCGACGGACTCGTGGACGTACAGCCGCTCGATGGAGATGCAGAGCTGCCCGGCCGAGGAGAAGCAGGCGCGGACGGCACCGGCGGCGGCCTTCTCCACGTCGGCGTCGGCCAGCACCAGCATGGCGTTCTTGCCGCCGAGCTCCAGCGAGACGCCGACCAGCCGGGCCGCCGCGCCCTGGGCGACCTCGCGGCCGGTGCGGGTGGAGCCGGTGAAGGAGACGTAGTCCGCGCGCTGGACGACCTCGGGCCCGACGACCGGCCCTTCGCCGAGGACGACCTGGAAGACCTCGGCGGGCAGCCCGGCCTCGATCAGCAGGTCGCGGGCCCAGAGCGCGGTCAGCGCGGTCTCGGTGTCGGGCTTCATCACGACGGCGTTGCCGGCGACGAAGGCGGGCAGCGCGTCGCCGACGGAGAGTTCCAGCGGGTAGTTCCACGGAGCGATCTGGCCGACGACCCCGCGCGGCTGGCGCAGCTCGGTGACCTTGGTCAGGGCCGGTACGACTCCGGTGTGCCGCTTCGGGCGCAGGTACGCGGGGGCCTTGCGCCCGTAGTGGCGGGAGGCGACGGCGACGGCCTGCACCTCCTCGTGGGCGTGCAGCCGGGCCTTGCCGGTCTCCAGCTGGATGAGGTCGAGCACCTCGGCCTGCCGCTGGAGCACGAGGTCGTGGAAGCGGAGCAGCACGGCGGCCCGGTTGCGTACGGGGGTGGCGGCCCAGGCGGGCTGGGCGGCGCGGGCCCGGTCGAAGGCGGTCGCCACGTCCTCGGGGGTGGACTCCGGCAGGTCGGCCAGCTTCTCACCGGTGAGCGGGGCGTGGTTGGCGGTCCGTCCGGAGCCGACGACGCCACGGACCAGCCGGGCGACCAGGTCGGGCGTGACCACGTCGGCCGCCGTGCGCACGCCGGCCGGGGCCGCAGCCACCGGGTTGGTGCCCGGGGCGGCCGTCGCCGCCTGCGGGCCGGGGCCCTGCGAGTCGGCCGTCTGCGGGTCCGCTGCCTTCGAGTCCGTCATGAGGGCGAGGGTAGGTCCCCCGGACGACTTTGGGTACCCGTGGGTAACAGCCTTTTCACACTCCCCACACCCGGCCAGTGATCACTGGCCGTATAACCGCTGATCAGCGCGGTTCCCGGAGCGGGAGGGGAAATCTCACCCGGTCCGCGCGGGCGGGCGCCAGCTCCTCAGCATCGTGTCGAACAGCTGTCGGGTGTCGTCCCAGTCGTCCACCGGGGCGGTCAGATAGAGCGCGTACTCCGGGCCGCCGGTGTCGCCGAAGTACATCTGGTCGATGCCGCGCCGCTCCCCCGGATGGTCCTTCTTCTCCGTCCAGGTGAACTCCCAGAGGGAGCCGGGGTAGTCGCGGAAGGTGTTCTCCTCCAGGGAGACGCGCGCGTACCCGGGCAGCCGGTCCACCAGGTTCTCCTCCATGCGGAGCATGTGGGCGTACGGGGTGTCGAAGTCGGGTGCCCCGTCGACGCTGATGCGGATGCGGTGGCCGCCCTCGTCCGGGGTGTAGTCGATCTGGGTGCCTTCCGTCCGGCGCTCCCAGCCCTCCGGTACGGCGATGCTGAAGCCGGCCGGGTCCTCCACCCGCTTCCACCCGTCCGGTATCGGGGAGTCCGCCGTCCCGCCGGTCCCGCCGGTCTGCGAGGCGTCGGCGTCGGAGGGGCGGGGCGTGGAGCCCGAGGCGTTGCCGTCCGAGGTCGCGTCCGAAGGGACCGCGGTGCCGGACCCATGGGCACCGGCGGTGGGCGTGGGCGGCCTCGCGTCACCGTCCGTACCGCTGCCGGCGTAGTGCATCGCGCCCAGTCCGGCCCCGGTGCCGAGCACCGCCGCGACCACCACGGCCAGCACCGTGTTGCGCCGCCGCGATCCGGCCTTCGGCCCGGTCGGCGCGGTGGTGCCGCCCGGTGGCACTCCGTACGGGGAGCCGGCCGGGGGCGTGGGGGCGCCGAACCCGGGGGTGGGCGAGAACGTCCCCGCCCGCCCGGTCGTGGCGCCGTGGCCGGACGCGGGCGGAGCCTGCCCGGCCCGTGGTCCCACCGGTGCGGTCGGTCCGGTCGTCGATCCCACGGGTCCCGTCGCAGGCCCGGTGCGTCCGGTCGGCGCGGGCGGAGCCTCTTCCCGCCGGGTCTCGCCCGGGTAGTGCCGGGTGTCCACGTAGACCTGCGCGGTGCGCGGGTCGCGGCCGGTCAGCACGGAGCGGAGCATCCGCTCGGTCTCGGCGGCCGAGGGCCGGCCCGCCGGGTCCTTGCACAGAAGTGCGGCGATCACCGGCCCGAGGGTGCCGGCCGACGCGGGTATGGACGGTTCGTCGGTGACGACCGCCTGCATGGTCGCGATCGGGGACGAGCGCCGGAACGGCGACCGGCCGTCGATCGCCGCGTACAGCGTGGCCCCGAGCGACCAGAGGTCGGACGCCGGGCCGGGGTCGTGGCCCTGCACCCGCTCGGGGGCCAGATAGTCGATGGACCCGATGAGTTCGCCGGTCCGGGTGATGGTCGAGTCGCCCTCGATGGCGGCGATGCCGAAGTCGGTGAGGAGGATCTGCCCGTCACGGGCGAGCAGGACGTTGCCGGGCTTGACGTCCCGGTGCAGCACCCCCGCCGCGTGCGCGGCGCCCAGCGCACCGAGCACCCCGAGCCCGATGCGCGCCGCCTCGTGCGGGGTGACCTCGCCGTTCTCCTTGGCGGAGTCGGCGAGTGACGGCCCGTCGACGAACTGCATGACGATCCACGGGCGGTCGTCGTGGTCGAGCACGTCGTGGACCGTGACGACACCGGGGTGGCTGATGCGGGCGGCCGCCCGCGCCTCCTTGCGGGTACGGGCGTGCAGCACGACCCGGTCGGCCTCGGCTACGTACAGCCCGGCGGTCAGTTCCTTGACGGCGACCGTGCGGTGGAGCAGTTGGTCCTCCGCCCGCCATACCTTGCCCATGCCGCCCCGGCCCAGCACGTCCACCAGCCGGTACCGCCCGGCGAGCACCAGGCCGGGCGCCGTCGCGGCCACCCTGCCGGTGCGCCTGCCGCTGTTCGTTGAGTGATCCACGTGTCGTCCCCGCCCCGTTCCTCTGGTGCCAGATTACGGAGGGGCCGCGGGGCGGGGAACCTCGCACCGCCCACGAGACCGCACTGTGATGACCCCGCACGGCGGGGTGACCGCACAGTCCGGACCGTCAGGAGGTGACCTTGTAGGAGGAAATGACCTGCTGGTAGATGCTGGTGACCTGGTCGCGCTCGTTGACCGGACCGATGACCTGGATGATGTGGTACCGGCCGTCGACGATCATCGCGAGGTTGCGGACGTACACCTCACGGCCGTTGACGTCCTGCCAGGTGTACTGCCCCTCGGCCATGGACTGCCGGCCGACGTCGACCCGGCGCAGGCCGGTGGCCGTGGCCCAGGAGGAGTCGCGGAACGGCTGCAACTCCGCTTCCTTGTCGCGCTGGTACGCCAGCGGATCGGCACCGTTGGCCTGCACGGTGTCCCGGCCCGGCACGATGAGCAGGCTGAACCCGTTGCTGCCGTAACGAATCTGCCGGTCCGCGTTGGCGGGGCTGCGCTCCCAGTCCTTCAACACGCCCACCTCGAACCCTTCCGGGTCCTTGCGGAGCGTGTACCCCGGCGGGAGCGCGACGGCGGAGCGGCTCGTCTGCGGGTCCTCGGTACCGGGTGGCTCCGAGGTCTTGCCGGAGGCGGACGGGGACGGCTTCTCGGCGGGCGACCCGGAGCCCGTGGCGGCCGCGGAGTCGCCGGCCGCCGGGGTCGGGGCGGCGCCCGTACGGGTCCCCGCGTCGTCCTTCGGCATGAACGCCACGGCGTAGACCACGGCGCCGACCAGCGCCAGCAGGATGAGCACGAGGAGCAGCCGGCCGAGGCGGCGCGGCGGCCTGTTGCCGTTGTCGCGCAGCACCTTGGGCTCGCGCGGGGTGCGCGGCGGCTTGCGCCCGGGTGCCCCCTGGGGCTGGTGGTACGCGTGCTGCTGCGGGGGCTCCTGGTACGCCCGCTCGTCGGTGTCCGGGTAGGCGCGCAGCCCCAAGGACTCCAGCCCGCCGACGGATTCCCCGGTCTCTGCGGCCTGCCCGGCGTGCCTTTCGTGGGTGCCCTGAGTGCCGTGGGTGCCCTGGCGGTGCCGGCCCTGGGAGGCGGAACGGAAGCGGCCCCGGCGCCTGCGGACGAGTTCGCCCTTGCGGCGGACGATGGGCAGCTTCGTGGCGTCGTCGGCGGGGAGCGGGACGACGTCCGAGCCGGCCTCGGGCTCCGGGGCCGACCGGATCAGGGAGCGCAGCCAGCCGCGCAGTTCCTCGAAGTCGGGCCGCTCGGCGGGGTCCTGGCGCAGCAGGGACTCCACGACGGGCCGCAGCGGACCGCACTCCTCCGCGAAGGCGGGCGGCTCTCCGCACACCATCTGGACGAGCTCGGCAGCATTCTCCTCCGGGTAGGGCGCGTGGCCCTGGACGGCGCGGTAGAGCAGCGCGCCGAGCGCCCAGAGGTCGGTGGAGGGGCCGATGGGCGGGGCGAGCTGCCAGTTCTCGTGGACCGGTCCGGCCTGTTCGGGCGCCCACCGCTCGGTGACGGCCCCGACGACGGCGATACGGGCCTGCCGGGCGCGTTCGGCGGCGAGCGGGGTGGCGGGGCCCCGGTAGACGGGGCCCTGGTCGCCCGCGGCGACGACGGCGTCCCAGCTGCCGGCCGGAACCCGCTCGACGGCGCCCCGGGAACGGGCGGCGGGGAGCATCTCGCGGCGGGAGTCCGCCCGCAGGGCGTCGGCGCCGGACCCACCGGCGGGCACGGGACGGCCGGAGTGGCCGTCCTCCCAGGAACCGGCGAGGTGGACGCGGCGGCCCGGTGCGGCCGGGCCCGGGTCCTCCGGGTCGTCCTCCTCGTCGTCCTCCTCGTCGTAACGGTCGGGGTAGAGGTCGGCGGACGAGCGGCCCCATCCGGTGGGCAGCGGCGGCAGCGCACCGGCGGACGGGCGCGGGGGCGGCAGCAGCCCCGGCCCGTCGGAGTCCTCGGCGAGTCGCTCTTCCTCGGCGCGCAGCGCTTCCTCGGCGAGCCGGTCCTCTTCGGCGCGCCGCCGCTCTTCCGCCAGCCGCTGGTCCGCCGCGAGCCGCTGGTCCTCGGCGCGCTGTTGTTCCTCGGTGACGCGGGCCGAGGCCGCGAGGGCGCCCGCGCGGTAGGCCGCTATCGCGCCGGCCCGGGCGGCCCGCAGCTGGGCCGCGGTCGCGGCGCCGGGATCGGCGGGCGGCAGCGGTTCGGCGGTCGGCGTCTCCTGGCCCGGGGGCCGGTGCTGCGGGGCGGGGGGCGCGGCCGGGCGCGGCACCGGCTCGGGCCGCGGCGCGTACTCCGGACGGTCGGTGTACGGGTCACGGTCGCTGTACGGGTCACGGTCGGTGTACGGGTCGCGGTCGCTGTACGGGTCGCGGTCGCTGTACGGGTCACGGGGCTCGGGCCGCGGGGCGTACGGGTCGGGGGCGGACGGCAGCGCCGGCGGAAGCGCGGCGGGCGGCGCGGGGGCGTACCCGCCGTACCGCTGGTCACCGTCACCGTCGCTACCACTGCCGTCGGGTCCGCCGCCGAACTGGCCTGCGTACCCGTTGTCGCGGCCGTACTCGTCGCCCTCGACCAACTCGCCGTCTTGCTCGTCGTACTCGCCGTGCTGAGCGTGCTCGTCGTGCTCAGCGTGCTCGTCGTGCTCGTCGTGCTCGTCGTCGTGTCGCTGGGGCGGGGCGTCCGGTTCGTCCGGGTCGGGCCGGGGCACGGTGACGTATCCGCAGAGGGCCTCCTCGGCGGCGCCCGCCGCGAGGCCGGTCAGCATCACGCGGCCGTCGTCGCAGACCAGCACCGTCCGCACGGTGATGTTGCGGTGGGTCCAGCCGTGCGCGTGCAGCACCCGCAGGGCGGTGAGCACGTCGGAGCCGATCTCGGCGGCACGGTAGGGGGTGAGGGGGCGTTCGGCGAGGAGCGCGGCGAGGGTGCGCGCGGGGACGAGTTCGCTCACGATCCAGAGCGAGCCCGCCTCGGCGAACACGTCGAAGACCTGGTCCAGTCGCGGATGGTCCGGGACTTGGGCGGCGGCCTGCGCGGCCTCTATCGCCCGGCGCACCGCCGGGTCCGAGGAACGGCGTACCGCCCGGCCGGTGGCCCGGCGTACGGGGGACGGCCGGCCGTCTCCGTCGAGCACCTCGGCGTCCACGACCTCGGGGAGCGGCACCTGCCGGACCAGGACCTCCTGGCCGCTGTAGGTGTCGAACGCCCGGGTCTCGAGGAGTTCGTAGGCGTCGTTCGGCGGCAGCGGAAGGCGGTAGCGGTCGGCGAGTACCCGACCCGCGTAGTCGTCCACGACGCCTCCCCAGAGCGCACGGTTCCCCGGTCACGAGATTCGTACCAGTCGTCACATCTCGGTCATGTGCCTGCATATGACACGCCATCACGGCTGCTCACGGTTCTCCGCCTCTTACGATACGTGGCAGGACGGGGCGGCGTGTCCGGGTCGCGCCAACCCGGGTGGTCCGGGACGGGTGCGGCCCTCGTCGGCCGGTGCGGTGACCACCCGCGGGGGGGCGGTCACCAGTCACCGTCAGCCCCTCGGCGCGAAGGTGGCGAACGCCGTCTCCCGCATGGTGCGGCACTCGTCCTCGTTCCAGCCGGCGGCCGGGCAGCTCACCATGATCGAGTAGCCGTGCGTGGAGTCGGCCCGGAAGCCACGGTTGAGGACGTGGATCCGCTCGCCGTTCTGGGTCCGCTCGAACTCCCAGTCCGCGACGGTCGGGTAGCCGTTGTATTCGACCTTCTTGATGCCGATGTGCTTGTAACCGTTGCTCGTGGCACTCACGCCCGCGACGGCCGCGCTCCACGCGGCGGCCGCGTCCTTGCCGGGGGAGCTGGTGTAGTCGACCTGGACGCGCGGGAAGTCGCCCTTGGACGCGTTGTAGATGCCGCCCGAGTTGCTGCCGGCGATGTCGGTGCGCCGATAGGGCGCGGGCATCGCCATGGTGAAGTGGAAGCGGCTGTCGGTGACCGTCCGGTACCCGTCCGGCAGCGCGGCGCCGCCCTTGTCACCCTTGTCGTCCTTGCCCTTGCCCTTGCCACCCTTGTCGTCCTCGCCCTTCCCGCCGGACGAGGCAGCGGACTCCGACGGGGTGCCGGCCGTCGAAGGGGTGGCGGAGCCGTCGGACTTCCCCTGCCCGTCGGTGCCGTCCTCGCCCTTGCCGGTGTCCTTGTCCTTGCCGGAGGCGTCGGCCCCGCCGGTGGACCCGGCCGCGCTCGCCTGTCCGCCGGTGCCCTTGGCGTCCGTGTCGTCCCCGCCGCCGAGGCTGAGCGCGAGCACGGTGGCGATGACGGCGAGCACCACGATCCCGGCGATGATCGCCAGGGTCCTGCGCGGCACCACGTCGGTGAGCGAGGCGCGGGTGGAGGCGCCGGGCTTGCGGGGCGGCACTCCGCCGGAGGCCGAGGCCGTGGCGGCCCCCGGGGCGACCGGAGCCTTCGCGGTGGCGGCGGGCTTGGTGACCGCGGGCTTGCCGGCGGCGGGCTTGATGACGGCTGCCTTGCCCGCGGCGGACCCGGTGGTGCCGGGCCCGGTGACGGGTGCGCCGGCCGGGGTCGCGGCGGAGGCGCTCGGAGCCCCGGCGGCTCCCGCGGTCGCGGCTCCCGCGGCCCCGGCCCCGGCAGCCGCCGCGGCTGCCTTCGAGTTCCGTGCGGCGCGCAGGGCACCGCGCAGCCGGTCCCGGGTTCCCTCGCCGGTACGCGAGGACACCGAGGTCCTCGCGTCGCCGGGCTTGGTCCGGTCCGAGGGGGCCGGACCCGCCCCGGGGGGCATCGCCATGACCTGGGTGGCGTCGGCGGGCGGGACGGCGGGGGTCTGCGGCGCGTTGATGACGGCGGTGAGCAGGGCCCGCGCACCGGCGTCGTCGAGCCGCAGGTCGGGGTCGCGGGTGAGGAGGCCGTAGATGACGTCCGTCAGCGGACCGGCGTTCTTCGGCGGGTCGAGCGGTTCGGTCATCACGGCCGTCAGCGTGGCGATGGCCGAGCCCTTGTCGTACGGCGGGGTGCCCTCGACGCTCGCGTAGAGCAGACCGCCGAGCGACCAGAGGTCGGCGGGCGGTCCGGGCTTGTGGCCGCGGGCGCGCTCCGGCGAGATGTACGAGGGGGCGCCGACCAGCATGCCCGTGGAGGTCACCGAGGGGTCGCCCTCGACCTGGGCGATGCCGAAGTCGGTGAGGACCACTCGCCCTTCCTGGGATATCAGCACGTTGGACGGCTTCACGTCCCGGTGCAGGATGCCCTCGCGGTGCGCGGAGCGCAGCACGTCGAGGACGGCGAGACCGACCTCCGCCGCCCGCCGGGGCGTCAGCGTGCCGTCCTCACGGATGACTTCGGCGAGGGACTTGCCCTCGACGAGCTCCATGACGATCCACGGCCGGTCGTCCTCGTCCACCACGTCGAACACGGTGATCGCGCTCGTGTTGCGGATGCGCGCGATCGCCTTCGCCTCGCGCAGGGTGCGCGTGATCAGGCGTCGCTTCTCGTCCTCGTCGATGGCCGTGGGGAACCGGAGCTCCTTCACCGCCACGGTGCGGCCCAACGTCTCGTCGTCGGCGCGCCAGACGGTACCCATACCGCCTCGGCCGAGCACCTTCCCGAGCCGGTACCGTCCCGCGAGAAGACGCCCCTCGGTGTCCCCTTGGGGCCCGTTTGCCTGCTCCGCCTCCGACATGCGTCCCCTCTGCGATCAACCCGCCCTGGCAGAGCGTTCATTGTCCCTCACCCCGGGACCGGTTCTGGTTCCGGGTCCGGGGTCGGCCCCGGCGGGGCCGGGGAGGGGCTCCGGCGCACGGCTCCCCGGGCTCCGGTGCCGGGCGGCGCCGGAGTCCGCAGGCGCCCGGCCGTCGCTCCGTCCGGCCCGGCGCGCCACCTGGAAGCGGGTGCCCCTTCGTCGGCCTCCCATGCCTGGGGCGGCCGCGCGGGGGCGCGTACCGCGCCCCCGCGCCGGTGGCGCGACGTCCCGTCAGATCGGCACGATGTCCGGTGCGCCGAGCCGTGCCGCGTCGGCCGTCAGGTCGTCGGGCTGGCGCTGCGACTCCCGTTCGGCCTCGACCCGCTTCTCGTAGTGCTCCACCTCGCGGTCGACCCTGCCCGCGTCCCAGCCCAGCACCGGGGCCATCAGTTCTGCGCAGACACGGGCGCTGAGAATACCCCGGTCGAAGGTCTCGATGGAGATCCGGGTCCGCCGGGTGAGGACGTCGTCCAGGTGGCGGGCGCCCTCGTGCGAGGCGGCGTAGACGATCTCGGCCGCCAGGTAGTCGTCGGCGGCGGGCAGCGGTTCGCCCAGTGCGGGGTTCTCGGCGATCAGCGCGAGGACCTCCTCGGCCAGTGAGCCGTACCGGTTGAGCAGGTGCTCCACCCGGACGACGTGCAGTCCGGTGGCGGCGGCGATCCGGGCTCGGGCGTTCCATCGGGCGCGGTACCCCTCGGCGCCGATCAGCGGTACGTCCTCCGTGACGCACTCGGCGACCCGCTGGTCGAGCCCGTGCACGGCCTCGTCGACGGCGTCCTTCGCCATCACCCGGTACGTCGTGTACTTGCCGCCCGCGACCACGACCAGGCCGGGCACCGGGTGCGCCACCGTGTGCTCGCGGGAGAGCTTGCTGGTCGCGTCGGACTCGCCGGCCAGCAACGGGCGCAGCCCGGCGTAGACGCCCTCGACGTCGTCCCTGGTCAGCGGGGTGGCGAGCACGGAGTTGACGTGTTCGAGGAGGTAGTCGATGTCGGCGCTGGAGGCGGCCGGGTGAGCCTTGTCGAGGCTCCAGTCGGTGTCGGTGGTGCCGACGATCCAGTGGCGGCCCCAGGGGATGACGAAGAGGACGGACTTCTCGGTCCGCAGGATAAGACCGGTCGAGGAGTGGATGCGGTCCTTCGGCACGACGAGGTGGATGCCCTTGGAGGCGCGGACGTGGAACTGTCCGCGTTCGGCGATCAGCGCCTGGGTGTCGTCGGTCCACACGCCGGTCGCGTTCACCACCTGCCGGGCCCTGACCTCGTACCGGCCGCCGGTCTCGACGTCCTCGACCAGGGCGCCGACGACGCGCTCGCCCTCCCGGAGGAATCCGGACACCCGTGCGCGGTTCGCCGCGTGCGCGCCGTAGCTCACGGCGGTGCGCACCAGGGTGGCGGTGAAGCGGGCGTCGTCCATCTGGGCGTCGTAGTACTGCAGGGCCCCGACCAGGGCGTCCTTGCGGAGGGCGGGTGCCACGCGCAGGGCGTGGCGGCGCGAGAGGTGGCGGTGGACGGGGAGCCCGCGACCGTGCCCGGAGGAGAGGGACATCGCGTCGTAGAGGGCCACGCCGGAGCCCGCGTACAGCCGCTCCCACCCCTTGTGTTGCAAGGGGTAGAGGAACGGCACGGGCTTCACCAGGTGGGGGGCGAGGCGTTCGAGGAGCAGTCCGCGTTCCTTGAGCGCCTCGCGGACCAGGGCGAAGTCGAGCATCTCCAGATAGCGCAGGCCGCCGTGGATGAGCTTGCTGGACCGGCTGGAGGTGCCGGAGGCCCAGTCGCGGGCCTCGACGAGGCCGGTGGAGAGCCCTCTGGTGGCGGCGTCCAGCGCCGTCCCGGCGCCGACCACGCCCGCCCCGACGACCAGTACGTCCAGTTCGCGCTCGGCCATCGCGGCGAGCGCCTCGGCGCGCTCGGCGGGTCCCAGTGTCGATGTCCTCAACTCTGCCTCCCGGTGGATCGGGGTGGGCGGGTCCCCGGGCGATGTGTCCGGTTGCCGTCCGGCCGGGCCGGCCGTGCCCACGATCCGATTCTGTCCGCGACGGGCGACTTCAGCCACCGCCTGTGGAGAACGCTGCCCGTCGGCGACGGAACGGCCGGGCGGAGACCGCGCGCGACCGCCCGCGACAACGATCATCGAATACGACATAAATGCCACATTCAGGTCATATTTACGCCTAGTCTGACATCGTGCGGCCCACAGCGGTTGCGCGTTCGGTCCTCATGGTCCTACGGGAAGGACGGCCCTCGCATGCCCGCAGACCTCGCGGTCATCGGCCTCGGACACCTCGGCCTGCCCCTCGCCCAGGCAGCGGTCGCCGCCGGTATCGACACCATCGGGTACGACACCGATCCGCGCCCGTACGCGGACCTCAGCGCGGGCCGCACCCCGGTCGAGGGATCGCTCACCGCGTCCGAGGTCCGCAGGATGCTCTCCCGGGGCTTCCGCCCCACCACCAACGCCACCGAACTCGGCCGGGTGCGCACCGCGGTGATCTGCTCCCCCACCCCCCTCGGAGCCGACCGCACCGTCGACCTGACCGCCCTCGGCGACGCCGCACGCGCCCTGGCAGCCCGGCTGCGGCCGCACACCACGGTGCTGCTGGAATCGGCCGTACCCCCCGGCACCACCGAGAACTTCCTGCGCGGGCTGCTCGAAGAGGGGTCCGGGCTGCGCGCCGGCCGCGACTTCCACCTCGCCTGCTCGCCCGGCCGTCTGGACCCCGGCAACCGCACCCACACCTACGCGAACACCCCCCAGGTCATCGGCGGCCTCACCCCCGCCTGCACCGAGTCCGCCGCCGCGTTCTACGGCCGGCTCACGGACAAGGTGGTGCGTGCCAGGGGCCCGCGCGAGGCCGAGATGACGAAGGTGCTGGAGACCAACTTCCGGCACGTGAACATCGCCCTCGTCAACGAGATGGCGGTGCTCTGCCACGAGCTGGGCGTCGACCTCTGGGACGTCATCCGGTGCGCGGAGACCAAGCCCTTCGGCTTCCAGCCGTTCCGCCCCGGCCCCGGGGTCGGCGGCCACGGCATCCCCCTGGACCCCGGCGGCGTCCCGCACCCCGGCCACGCCCCCGGGCCGCCGCTGCGCCTGGTCTCCATGGCGCAGGAGATCAACGACCGCATGCCGAGCTATGTGATCCGGCGCAGCGCCACCCTGCTGAACGAGCACGGCAAGTCCGTGCGCGGCGCCCGCATCCTCCTCCTCGGCGTCACCTACAAACCGGACAACGCCGACCAGGAGGCGGCCCCGGCCCGCGAGATCGCGAGCCGGCTGATGGATCTGGGCGCCCAGATCGGCTACCACGACCCGCTCGTCCTGGACTGGCGCGTCCGAGACGTCCCTGTCCCCCGCGCCGACTCGCTCTACGAGGCGGCGGCCGCCGCCGACCTGACGCTGCTCCTCCAGCACCACCGGACGTACGACCTCCAGGGCCTCGCGGTGAAGGCGCAGCTGCTCCTCGACACCCGCGGTGCCACCCCGGCGGGGGCCGCGCACCGGCTGTGACGGCGGGGTGTGCCGGCCCGTGAGCGGGGCCGACCGCGGGGGCGTCGGGCAGTGCGGCGGGCGATGTCGCAGAGGGCTGCTAGCCTGCGGCGTCACCTTCGCACTGCCGTGCGTATGTGGCGCACAGTCGTGCGCGCATTCGTCCCAGGGGGGATCTTCACCATGAGTCAGCCCGTGCCGCCGCCCAGTCGGCCCCAGCCGCCCGTCGACGGGCTGCCCGTCGACGGCAACCCGTACGCGGCCGAGCAGCCCAAGACGCCGGCTCCGGCGGCCCCGCCGACCGGGGCGCCCGTGGCAGCGCCGACCGGAGCGCCCGTCGCCCCGCCCACCGGCAACCCGTTCGCGGGGCAGCAGCCCGGACAGCCGGGGCCGCCCACCGGCAACCCCTTCGCCCCCCAGCAGCCGGGCCAGCCGTACGCCCAGTTCCCCGGTGCGCCCGGCGTACCGTTCGCGCCGGTCACCGGCCCGGTCCGCAACAACCTGGCCCTCGGTCTGCTGGCCTCCTTCGGCACCGCTCTCGTGGTCGGCGCGATCTACGGCGGCATCACCGGTGCCAGCGAGCGCGAGTTCGCCTACGCGGCGGTCGTCGTCGGCCTCGTCGTCGGCTGGGTCGCGGGCAAGGCGGGCGGCCGCAACCCCGTGCTGCCGTTCGCCGCCGTGGTGTTCTCGCTCGCCTCGGTCTACTTCGGCCAGCTGCTCGCCGACGCGATCATGGCCTCGAAGCAGTTCCCGGTCACCGTGCCGGAGATGTTCTTCCAGCGCTTCGGCCTGCTCCAGGAGATCTGGAAGGCCGACACCGACTTCATCAGCGTCCTCTTCTTCGGGATCGCCGGGTTCGCCTCGTTCTCCGCCGCCAAGAAGCTCTCCGACTGACGCGGTCACCCATGCGGAAGGGCCCCGACCACGTGATGCACGTGGTCGGGGCCCTTCCGTGTGCGCGGAGCGCGCGGGGCGGGATCAGCGGCGGTGCTGCGAGTCCGCCACCGTCACCTCGACGCGCTGGAACTCCTTGAGGTCGCTGTAGCCGGTGGTGGCCATCGCGCGGCGCAGGGCGCCGAAGATGTTCATCGAGCCGTCCGGGGTGTGCGACGGGCCGGTCAGCACCTCCTCGGTCGTACCGACCGGGCCGAGGTCCACCAGCTTGCCGCGCGGCACGTCCTCGTGGACGGCCTCCATGCCCCAGTGCCGGCCGCGGCCCGGAGCGTCGGAGGCGCGGGCGAGCGGGGAGCCCATCATGACGGCGTCGGCGCCACAGGCGATGGCCTTCGGCAGGTCGCCGGACCAGCCGACGCCACCGTCCGCGATGACGTGCACGTACCGGCCGCCGGACTCGTCCATGTAGTCGCGGCGGGCACCCGCCACGTCCGCCACGGCGGTCGCCATCGGCACCTGGATGCCGAAGACGTTACGGGTGGTGTGCGCGGCGCCACCGCCGAAGCCGACGAGGACACCCGCCGCGCCGGTGCGCATCAGGTGCAGGGCCGCGGTGTAGGTGGCACAGCCGCCGACGATCACCGGGACGTCCAGCTCGTAGATGAACTGCTTGAGGTTGAGCGGCTCGGCGGCACCGGAGACGTGCTCGGCGGAGACGGTCGTGCCCCGGATGACGAAGATGTCCACCCCGGCGTCGACGACGGCCTTGGAGAACTGGGCGGTGCGCTGCGGGGAGAGCGCGGCGGCGGTGACGACACCGGAGTCGCGTACCTCCTTGATGCGCTGCCCGATCAGCTCCTCCTGGATCGGCGCGGAGTAGATCTCCTGGAGGCGCCGGGTCGCGGACTCGACCGGCATCTCGGCGATCTCGTCGAGCAGCGGCTGCGGGTCCTCGTGGCGGGTCCAGAGACCCTCCAGGTTGAGGACGCCGAGCCCACCCAGCTCACCGATGCGGATGGCGTGCTGCGGGGAGACGACGGAGTCCATGGGAGCGGCCAGGAACGGCAGCTCGAAGCGGTAGGCGTCGATCTGCCAGGCGATCGAGACCTCCTTCGGGTCCCGGGTCCTGCGGCTCGGTACGACAGCGATGTCGTCGAATGCGTACGCCCGGCGGCCGCGCTTGCCGCGCCCGATCTCGATCTCAGTCACGATGTGTGGCCTCTTTCCCTCTACGTCTGCGCTGTCCAGTATCCCCGACACACACGGGAGGGGCGGCCCGGGGAACCCCGGCCCGCCCCTCCCGCATCGCGCAGGTGTTACTTCCTGCTGTAGTTCGGTGCCTCGACCGTCATCTGGATGTCATGCGGGTGGCTCTCCTTGAGCCCCGCCGACGTGATGCGTACGAAGCGGCCCTTGCTCTCCATCTGGTCGACGGAGGCGGCGCCCACGTACCCCATGGTCTGGCGGAGCCCGCCGACGAGCTGGTGGAGGACGTTGCCCAGCGGGCCCCGGTAGGGCACCTGGCCCTCGATGCCCTCGGGCACGAGCTTGTCGTCCGAGGCCACCTCGGCCTGGAAGTACCGGTCCTTGGAGTAGGAACGGCCCTGGCCCCGGGACTGCATGGCGCCCAGCGAGCCCATGCCGCGGTACGACTTGAACTGCTTGCCGTTGATGAACATCAGCTCACCCGGCGACTCCTCACAGCCCGCGAGGAGGCTGCCCAGCATCACGCTGTCGGCGCCCGCGGCGAGCGCCTTGCCGATGTCGCCGGAGTACTGGAGGCCGCCGTCACCGATGACCGGCACCCCCGCCGCGCGGGCCGCGAGAGCGGCTTCGTAGATCGCGGTGACCTGCGGGACGCCGATGCCGGCGACGACGCGGGTGGTACAGATCGAGCCGGGTCCGACGCCGACCTTCACGCCGTCGACGCCGGCGTCGATCAGCGCCTGGGCACCGTCGCGGGTGGCGACGTTGCCGCCGATGACGTCTATGGCGACGCTCGACTTGATCTTCGCCATCCAGGAGAGGGCGTTGCTGTTGTGGCCGTGCGAGGTGTCGACGATCAGGAAGTCGACCCCGGCGGCGGCGAGCGCCTGGGCGCGGTCCAGCGCCTCGGGGCTGGCGCCGACGGCCGCGCCGACCAGCAGACGGCCTTCGGCGTCCTTGGCGGCGTTGGGGTACTGCTCGGCCTTCTTGAAGTCCTTGACCGTGATGAGGCCCTTGAGGAGGCCCGCCTCGTCGACCAGCGGCAGCTTCTCGATCTTGTGGCGGCGGAGCAGCTCCATGGCCTCCACGCCGGAGATGCCGACCTTGCCCGTGACGAGCGGCATCGGCGTCATGACCTCGCGCACCTGACGCGAACGGTCGGACTCGAAGGCCATGTCGCGGTTGGTCACGATGCCGAGGAGCTTGCCCGAGGCGTCGGTGACGGGCACGCCGCTGATGCGGAACTTCGCGCAGAGCGCGTCCGCCTCGCCGAGCGTGGCGTCGGGGTGCACGGTGATCGGGTCGGTGACCATCCCGGACTCGGACCGCTTGACCAGGTCGACCTGGTTCACCTGGTCCTCGATCGAGAGGTTGCGGTGCAGGACGCCGACGCCACCCTGACGGGCCATGGCGATGGCCATCCGCGACTCGGTCACCTTGTCCATGGCGGCCGAGAGCAGGGGGATGTTCACGCGCACGTTGCGGGAGATGAGGGACGAGGTGTCGACCGCGTTGGGCAGGACCTCCGACGCGCCCGGCAGCAACAGCACGTCGTCGTATGTCAGCCCGAGCGTCGCGAACTTCTCAGGCACTCCGTCGACGTTTGCAGTCATGACACCTTCCCCAAATGGTCTTGATCGGTGCGGATGTCCATGCTAACGGCCTTCGGAGGTGTCTCATTCCACGAGCAAGATCACTCAGCGCTTCCGTATTTTCCTACGGAAGCCGCGGCGCCCACGGAAGACGGGATCACGCCCCGACGGAGTGGCGCGGGTGCGGCCGACGTCACTGTTCGGCGAGGGCTCGCAGCCGGCTGAGCGCGCGGTGCTGGGCGACCCGTACAGCGCCGGGGGACATGCCCAGCATCTGTCCGGTCTCCTCGGCGGTCAGGCCGACCGCGACCCGCAGGACGAGCAGCTCGCGCTGGTTCTCGGGGAGGTTGGCGAGGAGTTTCTTGGCCCAGGCCGCGTCGCTGCTGAGCAGGGCGCGTTCCTCCGGGCCGAGGGAGTCGTCGGGGCGTTCGGGCATCTCGTCCGACGGGACGGCCGTGGAGCCCGGGTGACGCATGGCGGCGCGCTGGAGGTCGGCGACCTTGTGTCCGGCGATGGCGAAGACGAACGCCTCGAAGGGGCGGCCGGTGTCGCGGTAGCGGGGCAGCGCCATGAGGACGGCGACGCAGACCTCCTGCGCGAGGTCCTCGCCGAAGTGACGAGCGTCACCGGGCAGCCGGTTGAGGCGGGACCGGCAGTACCGCAGGGCGAGGGGGTGGACGCGGGCCAGCAGGTCGTGGGTTGCCTGCGCGTCGCCGTCCACGGCCCGTTGCACCAGGGCAGCGATCACCGTCGTTTCGTCGTCACGCATCGGACCATGGTGCCTTGGTGCCGACCTGTCCGTGCCATCGCGTTCAGAGTTGTGCACCGAAGCGTTACGAGCGGGTGCGCCGGATGTCATGTCCTGCGCCCTCCCCTTCCGCTGGATCCGCTGGTCCGAATCGTCGTTCCCGAGGAACTCCACAGCTCAAGGATGCGTCATCGGCCGGGAAGCGTCACCCATCGCCGCCGAGACCGGTCCGCCACGGGCGGGCCGCCCCTCCCGCACCGCCCCTCGCCCCGTCCGCGCAACCGCGGACGGGGACGATTCCGGCACCGTGGGGGACGACCACGCGATCGGGGCCACCGGCTCTCAGCGCACCAGGCCCCAGCGGAATCCGAGCGCCACGGCGTGGGCACGGTCCGAGGCACCGAGCTTCTTGAAGAGTCTCCGGGCGTGGGTCTTGACCGTGTCCTCGGAGAGGAAGAGCTCGCGCCCGATCTCCGCGTTGGAACGGCCGTGGCTCATGCCTTCGAGCACCTGGATCTCCCGCGCGGTGAGCGTGGGGGCGGCGCCCATCTCCGCGGACCGCAGCCGGCGCGGGGCGAGCCGCCACGTCGGGTCGGCCAGCGCCTGGGTCACGGTGGCCCGCAGTTCGGCGCGCGAGGCGTCCTTGTGCAGGTAGCCGCGGGCACCGGCGGCGACCGCGAGCGCGACACCGTCCAGGTCCTCGGCGACCGTCAGCATGATGATCCGGGCACCGGGGTCGGCGGAGAGCAGCCGCCGGACGGTCTCCACTCCTCCCAGACCGGGCATGCGGACGTCCATCAGAATCAAATCCGAACGGTCGGCCCCCCAGCGGCGGAGTACTTCCTCGCCGTTGGCCGCCGTCGTCACACGCTCGACGCCGGGCACGGTCGCAACCGCGCGACGGAGCGCCTCTCGGGCGAGCGGGGAGTCGTCGCAGACGAGGACGGATGTCATGACCGTCCTCCGCAGCTGATGCGCGTCACCTTGAGCCTCCAGGCTGATACAAGTCGTCACCTGTGCGGTTGACCCCCTCGGACATGTGCCCGAGCCGGTTCGTCGCCAACCGCCTCCGCACTCTCAACGATGGTCACTCGAAAGAGTTACGGGTCGGACCGTAGGGTTCGGCACTCTACGTGAAGGGCCGCATACGGAGCGGATCGACGCGGGCCCTTCACCCTTCAACCGAAACTTCACTGGTTGGCGTGCCCTATTTGGCGGGTTTTCTTCCCTTTTACTGGTGTCTGTGACTAGATTCGCAATCAGTCATATTTACATCTACTACGACCGTAGATGTACGGCAGGCTCGATCACTGAGAACCTGAGGAACCGAGGAACTGAGGATCGACCACCGACGGACGACGACGGACTGCGACTGCCGGGACGACGTCTCCGGCGGAGCACGGTTTCGAGGGGACAAGCAATGGCAGATTTCTCCCGCCTTCCCGGACCCAACGCCGACCTGTGGGACTGGCAGCTGCTCGCGGCCTGCCGAGGGGTCGACAGTTCACTGTTCTTCCACCCCGAGGGCGAACGCGGAGCCGCCCGGAGCGCCCGCGAGACCTCGGCGAAAGAGGTGTGCATGCGCTGCCCCGTACGCGCCGAGTGCGCCGCCCACGCGCTGGCCGTGCGCGAGCCCTACGGAGTGTGGGGCGGCCTGACCGAGGACGAACGCGAGGAGCTGATGGGCCGCGCCCGCAACCGCCTGATCACGGCGGCCCACTCCGCTCCGGGCGACAGCCCCCCGCATGATTGAGGAACACGCACCCCTCCGTACCGCAGGAACGTTTCGGCAACCACGGTCCGTCCCCGCCCGTCCCCCTCCGTCCCCACAGGACTGCGACGGACCGGCGCACGGTCGTGCCGTCAGCGGGCCGCCGCGCGCGACAACTGGTCCAGCGTGGCCGCCACCGCAGGGACCCGCGCCAGGTCCGGCAGGGTCAGTGCCACGATCTCGCGCACGATGGGCGGCTCCACCGTCACGGTCACGGCCCCCTTGGGGCGTACCGACTCGATCGCCAGCGCGGGCAGCACCGCGACGCCCAGCCCGGCGCCCACCAGTCCGATCACGGCGGGATAGTCGTCGGTGGCGAAGTCGATACGGGGGGTGAAGCCGGACTCCTCGCAGACCTCCACGAGCTGTCGGCGGCAGCGCGGGCAGCCCGCGATCCACGGTTCCCCGGCGAGTTCGCCGATGTCGATCGCGTCCGTCCCGGCGAGCCGGTGGTCGTTGGGCAGCAGGCCGACGAGCCGGTCCGCGAGCAGCGGGCGGACCACCAGGTCGTTCCAGTCACCGTCGGCGCCGCCGTCGCCCTTTCCGTCGCCCGCACCGTCGCCGGAGTCTCCGTACCGGAACGCCAGGGCGATGTCGCAGTCCCCGTCGCGCAGCATCTCCACGGACCGGGGCGGTTCGGCCTCCACCAGGGAGACCTGGGTGCCGGGGTGCTCGGCGCGCAGCGCGGCCAGGGCGCCGGGGACCAGGGTGGAGCTGCCGCTGGGGAAGGAGACGAGCCGGACCCGGCCCGCGCGCAGCCCCGCGATGGCGGCGACCTCCTCCTCGGCGGCGGTCAGCCCAGACAGGATGCCCGAGGCGTGCCGTACGAGGGCTTCGCCGGCCTGGGTGAGCCGCATCTCCCTGCCGGTGCGGATCAGGAGGGGCGTACCGACCGATGACTCCAGTGCCTTCATCTGCTGGCTGATGGCCGGCTGGGTGAAGCCGAGTTCGCGGGCGGCGGCGGAGAACGAGCCGGTGGTGGAGACGGCACGCAGGACGCGGAGGTGGCGGGCTTCGATCACCCTCCCACCATAAGCGTTGCTTCTGGCGATTGCGAAAAACTGGCGTGCGGCTTTGATGCCTGCGTTCTAACCTTCCTCCATGCATCTACTGACCGTGAATGTGGGAACCGCCCGTCACTCCGAGCACACCAGCGCCCGTGACGGCCTCACGGGCATCGACAAGCGCCCGGTGGAGGGCCCGGTGCGGGTCACCGACCCGGGGCCGAAGGGCGTCGGCGGCAGCGGTCTGGCCGGGGACGCCGTCTGCGACCTGCGCCACCACGGCGGGAGCGACCAGGCGGTGTACGCGTACGCCCGGGAGGAACTCGACGCCTGGGAGAGGAAGCTCGGCAAGCCGCTGCCCAACGGGGTCTTCGGCGAGAACCTGACGACCCTCGGCCTGGCGGTCAGCGAGGCGCTGGTCGGCGAGCGGTGGCGGATCGGCCCGGATCTGGTCCTGGAGGTGACCGCCGGCCGCATTCCGTGCCGGACGTTCGCCGGACACGTGGAGGAGGAGCGCTGGGTCAAGCGCTTCAGTCAGGAGGCGGTGACCGGCGCGTACCTGCGGGTCATCACTCCTGGTTCCATCAGCGCCGGGGACCCGATCGAGATCGTCCACCGCCCGGACCACGCGGTGACCGCCTCCCTGGAGTTCCGCTCCTTCACCGACCGCACCCTGCTGCCGAGCCTCCTCCCGGCGGGCGAGGCCCTGCACGCGGAGGCGCTGGCGGCGGCGCGGGAGTACGTGGCGGCGCAAGGGGTCTGAGAGGCGGTGGTGCCGGTGGGGCGCTCGGGGGGAAGTCCCGCACAGAGACCGGGCACCCGGGCACCGCGAGCACCCGGAACGGGTCCGGGAACGTCGGAGGAGGGACTCCGCACAGCGCATGTGCGGAGCCCCTCCCCGTCGTCGCGGGTGCGACCGGTGCGGGTCAGACGGCGTCGACGGCGGCCTTCTCGGGCGAGGCGGCCGGACCGGCCTCTCCCTGCTCGGCGGCCGGGCGGGCAAGGCCCGGGATGAACGCGGCGACGGCGGCGGCGACCAGAGCGACCGCGCAACCGATCGTCAGGCCGACGCGGAAGCCGTCTTCGGAGGCGAGGGAGTGGCCGCCGAGGTTGATGGTCATCTGGGCGAGGACCACACCGATGACGGCCGAGCCGATGGTCGTGCCGAGCGAACGCATCAGGGTGTTGAACCCGTTGGCCGCGGCGGTCTCGGAGATCGGGACCGAGCTCATGATCAGGGCGGGCATCGCGCCGTAGGCGAGGCCGACACCACTGTTGATGACGATGCCGACGATCATCAGGCCCCAGGCGGAGCCCATCAGCAGGAGGGAGATGCCGTAGCCGGCGGACATGACGAGGGCGCCGAGGACGAGCGCGATCTTCGGGCCGCGTGCGTTGATCAGTTTTCCGCCGAGCGGGGAGACGATCATCATCATCACGCCGCCGGGGGCCAGGTACAGGCCGCAGGCCAGCATCGACTGGCCCAGTCCGTAGCCGGTGGCCTCCGGGAACTGGAGGAGCTGCGGGGCGATCAGCATGAAGGAGTACATGCCGACGCCGACCAGGATCGAGGAGATGTTGGTCATGAGGACGCGCGGGCGGGCGGTGGTCCGCAGGTCGACCAACGGGTCGCGGGTGCGGAGCTGGTAGTAGCCCCAGGTGCCCAGGGCGATGACCGCCAGAGCGAACAGGCCGAGCGTGGTGCCCGAGCCCCAGCCCCAGTCGGCGCCCTTGGAGATCGCGAGCAGCAGGGAGACCAGGCCGATGGCGAGCCCGATGGCGCCGGGAGCGTCGAAGCGCTGGCCCTTGGCCGCTGCCGGAGCGTCCGGGACGAAGGTGTAGATCAGCGCGGCGACGATCGCCGCGAGGACCGCGGCGCCCCAGAACAGCACGCGCCAGCTGGTGTACTCGGCGACCGCGGCGGAGATCGGCAGGCCGAGAGCACCGCCGATGCCCATGGAGGCGCTGACCAGGGCGATCGAGCCGCTGAGCTTCTCGGCGGGCACCACGTCACGGAGGAGCGCGATGCCGAGCGGCACCATGCCCATGCCCATGCCCTGGAGACCCCGGCCGACGATCATCGGCACGATGGAGGAGGAGAGCGCGCAGACCACCGAGCCGACGATCAGCGGAACGGCGCAGGCGAGAAGCATCCGGCGCTTGCCGAGCAGGTCGCCGAGGCGGCCGGTGACCGGCACACACACGCCCGAGACGAGCAGCGTGATGGTGATGACCCAGGCCGTGTTCGAGGACGAGGTGTGCAGGATCTGCGGGAGTTCCGCGATCAGCGGGGTCACCAGGGTCTGCATGACCGCGGCGACGGTGCCGGCGAGGGCCAGCGTGGTGATCACGCCGCCTGCGCGGGCCGTGGGCTGGGGGGCGTCCATAACGCGATTCCTCGATGTGGGTCGGGACGGGAGGTCCGGGACGAAAATCGGGCGGGCTGGAGCAGGGTGGGGCAAGGGTTGGGGCGCAGGGGCGGGGCACAGGGGCGGGCAAGGATGAGCATCGTACATGCATATTGCATCATGCATGCGATGTGTTTGATGCACACCATGTGACAGGATGAAGTCGGGCCACCCCGGGACCACGGCACACCGGCCCGGCAGGAAGCTGGAGGCACCCCACTCATGGACAAGGCCGTCAAGGACGTCGAGTACGAGCAGATGCTGCTCAGCCGCCACGGGCTCCTGAATCACCGCAAGGGGCGCCGCGAGAACGGCGTCCTGGAGCGCAGCGCCTACATCCTGCTCAGCCGCATCCGCATCCAGGGGCCCATGTCCATCGGGGAGTTGAGCGAGGCCTTCGATCTCGACGCCTCCACGCTCAACCGCCAGACCACGGCCGCGAGGCGCGCCGGCCTCGTCGAACGCATCCCCGACCCGGCGGGCGGGATGGCCCGCAAGTTCCGCATCACCGCCGAGGGCAGCCGGATACTCGACGAGGAGCGGGAGGGGACGGTCGAGTCCCTGGGCCGGGTCATGGTCGGCTGGGCGGCCGAGGACGTCGCCGCCTTCGCCGGCTACCTCCGCCGGTTCAACTCCGACCTCGAACGCCTCGGCGGGCGCCCCTGGCCGCGCCCTTGAGACCCGCCGCCGAGGAGCAGCCGGAGCCCCGCCTGCACCTTCAGCCCTTCGATCCCCCGGCCTCCGGGAAGTCCCTGGCCTTGATCTTCGACATCCGGCCGTCGGGGTGGTGCCAGACGATGCCCTCGCACCCGTCGGCCGAGGCCAGCGCGCGTACACCCGCGCGGATGCCCTCGAAGGTCAGCTCCGTCACCACGAGCCGCTCGGCGGTGGCGTGTTCGACGAGCCGGTGCGAACCGGCGCGCTCCGGGTTCCCGTTGATCTTCGGCCCGATCAGCTCGTACGTCCCCGGGGACCACTCCCGCAGGCCGCACGAAGCGAGTGCCTCTTCGTGGAACTTCGCGAAGGGCGACCGTGCGACCGGCTCCCAGCCGACCGTCTTCCCCGTGGCCGGGTCCGTGGACAGGGGTACGAAGCCCGGGGGCGCCGCCCGCCCGGCCCGCACCTCACGCCGCGCCCACCAGGCCCCCGCCTCGTCCATCCGCGTGCAGGTGCCGTCGTACTTGCGAGTGGCCACGCCCTCTCCGGCGAGCACCCAGCCGCAACCGGGTGCCACCTCGGGAAGCACCCCGGCCGGGCGGGTCGCGAAGTCGCGCAGGAACAGTGTGGGAATCTTCCGCATCCCCCCATCGTCCCGGCCAACGCGCTTTCACGCAGGGGAATTTCGCCAGTGCGGGGTGCCGAGGAAGGCATCACCGGACATCCGGATCACCCTGCGCCGGCGGGCTCCGGTCCCACCCCGCCGTCGATGAGGCGTCGCAGCTTCGCCTTGCCGGGCGTACGGGGCACGCACTCCGGGGAGTTCGGCGGGTGGGCGTAGACGCCGGCCCGTGCGCCGGACATGCTGTCGGCATCCGTCACCAGCACGGCCGGGCCCAGAATGGCCTGATCGCAGTCCACACAGATCAACGGAACCTCCGGTCGGGTGCGTGCCGACCGCCGCGACGGGGCAAAGCCTGCCGGGAAGGGCACGGGTGGTCAACGAGGAATTCCGGGCCCGAACGGCGCCAGGATGAGGCCCGGCGCAGGATGGCCGAAAACCCGTCTTTGCGCGGCGGGCCGCAGTGACGTCGGAACAGGGCCGGAACAGACGGAGAAGGGCACCACCCCCCCCATCGACCACCACGCGGGCCGTTCGCCCCGCCTTCCGCCGAGCCCTCCGCGAAGACGAACGGCGGCGATACTTAATGCGCTTTTCGCTGTCACACCTCGGCCCTACTCTGAGTCCATGCGCACCTCCGACCCTTCGGCCGCCGATCGCGTCAATGCCAAGATCCGCCACCTCATGGACGAGGACCACGACCAGGACCTTCGGGCCGCAGAGTACGAGCGGTTGCTCGTGCAGTGGGCCGACGTCACCCGTGCCGGTGCATTGACCGTCGCAGCCTGACGCCGCCTCTGGTGACCGGACACCCGTCCATTCCAGAGCCCCGAACACCTGTCCACCGAAGCCGGCTGAACCGGATCTCGACCCGATTCGCGACCTCGGACTCTTGGCCGAACACGACAGCGCCCCGCCCGGCAGCCCGGTGCACCAGCCGCGCACCAACACAGCACCCCGGCCACCACGGATCCGGCCCCTCCCGGAGGTCGGCGGCGCTGTCAAGACTGGTGCCCGGAGCCAGACTCGAACCGGCACCGGACAAGCGCCTGACCAGCGGAAACGCTCTAAGCTCGCAAAAGTGCGCCAGGATTGACCCGGACCAGCCCTCCCTACCCCGCCCTGACCCGTCCTACCGGGCCCGGTGCACCGGCTGTCCGGGTGCCACACCCGGAATCCGGAGCCCTGCGGACCGTACGCGAGGGCGCGGTCACCCTCCGGGGGGAGAGATGACCGCGCCGGCCTGTCAGCGGGGAGCTACGCCCCGCTCTCCTCCGCTGCCGGGACGACCCGGTCCACGAGGTGCTTGAGCCGCGCGTCGAACTCTGCTTCGCCGTCCGGGAACAGCGTCGCCAGCGCGACGAATGTCGTCACCGCGACGGGTCTGCTGCGTCCTGGCTGATCAGGTGGATCTCACAGCCGGGGAAGTCGTGCAGCCTTTCCGCAACCCTCAGCAGGACGGCGGCGAGTTCGCCGCCCCTGCCTGGGTGCGCGGTCATGGTCATCAGTTTGCCGATCATGTTCAGACCAGGGTGGTGATGCAGAACGGATGGCCGGCGGGGTCCAGCAGCACTCGCCACCGGTCGGGCTGGGGCTGGCTCGGGGGCTCGACAGCGCCCAGAGCCAGCAGGTGAGCATGCGCGGACTCCAGATCATCGACGCCCAGTTCGATGTGGGCCTGCTTCTCCTGGGAAGGGTCCGGCCAGGTGGGACGCCTGTAGTCGGTCATCCGGTTGAACCCCAGTCGGGCCGAGTCCTCATGGCCGAGCAGGATGAAGTCGTCGCTGGAGTAGGCGACGGGCAGGCCGAGGGCCTCACCGTAGAAGCCGGCCAGTTCGGCGGGGTCCGGACAGTCGAATGTGACGGCCGAGTAGCGGATCGCGGGTGCGGGCGTGTTTCCAGTGCTCATGGGGAGGACGCTATGACGGGACCAGGACAGATTCGGTCCTGGTCGTGCGGGACACTTCGGAGCGTGATCAGCACATCCGCCCGCCTGCTGCGACTGGTCTCCCTGCTGTCCTCGCGGCCATCATGGACCTGCGGCGAGTTGGCCGACCAGATGGTGGTCGCCGAGCGCACGGTGCGGCGGGACATCGCCAGGCTTCGGGAACTCGGCTACGGAGTCGAGTCCGACCCTGGGCCATGGGGCGGTTACCGCCTCCGCGCCGGAACTCGGGTGCCGCCGCTGGTCCTCGATGACGAAGAGGCACTCGCCGTGGCCGTCGGGCTGCGCGAGGCCGCCCTCAGCGGCGTTCTCGGCGGCGACCAGGCCGCACTGTCCGCACTGCTGAAACTGCGTCAGGTTTTGCCACGCCGGATCGCGGACCGGCTGGGCGAGATGGACGCCGCCTTTGTTCACACCACGAGGTCCGACGCGCCGCAGATCGCACCCAGCATGCTGCTGGAACTGGCCGGCGTGTGTCGCCGGGCGGAGCGTTGCCGCCTGTCGTACCGCGATCGGGAGGGGAAGGCCACGGTCCGGGACGTCGACCCGTACCGCCTGGTGCACACGGGACGCCGTTGGTACTTCGTCGCCCGGGACGCTACGCGGGACGAGTGGCGTACCTTCCGGGCCGACAGGGTGGACCGGATACAGCCGACCGGGCGCCCGGTAAAGCTCATCGACCCACCTGACCCGGCTCTGCTTGTCTCCCGCTCCATCGCGACCGGCGCCTATCCGCTTTACGTGACGATCCGCCTCCCGCTTCCCATAGAGCAGGCGCTTCGGCTGATCCCGCCGACGGTCGGTACCCACCGCTCGAAAGGCCCCGACGCCACGATCGTCGACATCGGCGGCCCCGACGCGGACGGGCTCGCCAGGTACCTCCTCAGCCTCGCCACACCGCTGCTGGTCCTGTCACCGGACAACGTGCGGGAAGCTCTGCTGCGCCGCACCCGGGAACTTTTCGAGGACAACGTGAACGGTCAGCCCCAGTAGGGAGCGATTGCACCGGGAACGAACACTCTCCGGTCACCAGGACAGTCCCATCGACACCTACCCCGCCCAGGACGACCCGCCCACCAACACCTCGACTTCCCCTTCCGTACTACCCCACCCCGTACGTCGGCGCCCCGCTGTCCGCCGGTGACCGCGTCCACGATCGCAAGCCCCCGGCCGTCCTCGTCCTGGCCGTCGGTGCCACGGGCGAGGGGGAGGGTGCGGGAGAGAGCCGTCACGCACACCCGCACGCGAAGGACGTCCGTCCTCGGCACGGTCACCCGGATACTGTCTCGCCGAGCGTGAGCGACCGCGTTGGCCACCAACCCGGTTGCGACGAGCCGGGCCGCGTCTTCGAGCTCCCCCAGACCCCAGCCCCCGGACGCCGAGCGCCGAGCGCCGAGGACGCCGGATACCGCGCGTCAGGTGCGGACTCCGCCGTCCTCGGCAGGGTCGTGGCGTAGGCCGGGCTCCCGTCGTAGACCGTCCGCTCCAGGAGCATGCCCGTATCGATCCTCACGAGCCGAACCCCACGACGACGGCCGCCGTGATCCAGCAGGACGGAACGATCGTCGCCGATGCCGAGGACTCCCTGTCCCTGCCGGCCCTCCGGGAGTGGCTCCGGCTGTGGGAGGAAGCAGGGCGCCCGGCCCCCACCGCGTACAGGCCGGCGTTGGTCCCCACCGACCTCGGCTGGAACCTGCGGCTCTCTCTGTAGCCTCTCGTACCTGCCGCCGGCAGGAGAGCAGAAGCCCAGCCGCGCACCCACCCAGCGCCCCGGCCACCACGAAATCCGGCCCCTCCCGGAGGTCGGCGGCGCAATACAAGATTGGTGCCCGGAGCCGGACTCGAACCGGCACGCCCCCGAGGGGCAGCGAGGTTTAAGCTCGCCGTGTCTGCGTTCCACCACCCGGGCTGGCGCGCCTCCGCGTCGGGACTTGACCCTATCGGGGGGTGCCCCCCATCAGCGGCGCAGTGGCGCGATGTTGTCTTATTTTATTGATCGTTTGATGGGGCGTCAGACCGCGTCCCGAGGTCATGACCATGCACCCGACCCGATCATGGTCCTTCTCCCCGGCGTACGGGATTGACGGAAAGTCGCCGCACTCTTCCGGCGGAATGCGCCGGTCGTCCACCACCGTTCGCCAGGGCCTCGCCACCCCTGTGCCGGCCGCACCCCTCCCCCACCCCTCCCTCGGCCGCCGCGCCCGCGCCGCCGGGCCGGCCGGCCGCGCCCGCTCACGCGTCGTTGACGCAGCGCAGCACCGGCTTCCGGGTGAGGGCCTCCGGATCGTCGAGGCGGGCTCCGGTGACGCGGAAGACGGCGGTCTCGCCGGGCAGCAGGGTCCCGAGCATGTCGTCCACCCGGGCCGCCGGGTCGAGGCGGTCCGGGAAGAGCGCGAGGTCGCGCAGGAGGGTGCGGGCGGTCACCCGTACCTCGTAGTCGGCGGGACCATCAGGGTCGTCAGGGCACTCGTCGCGGGTGACGGTAGCCGTCCAGCGGGCCGGGGGCAGGTCCACGGCGGGGTCCTCCGCGTAGAACTCGACGGTCCGCACCTCCCCGAGCCGCACCACCAGCAGCTCGCGCGCCGGATCCAGGGGGGTGGCGACGGTCGGCGGGAGGGGTACGCGGGTGACGTCCCGGGCGGCCGTGGTGACGGGTAGCCGCTCCTCGGCCAGCACCGTGCCGTCGAGCGCGTGCCGGGTCAGGTGCAGGGTGCCGTCCCAGGGGGCGGCGCTGTCGTTGACCAGGTGGACGGTGGCGTCACGGAGGACGGCGAGGCGATCGGCGTACACGGAGCGCAGGGCGTACCAGAGCGGTTTGCGGCGGCCGTCGCCGTCGAGGGCGGACCAGGAGACGACCGGCCAGCAGTCGTTGAGCTGCCAGACGACGGCGCCCATGCAGTACGGCATGTTCGAGCGGAAGTGCCGGATGCCGAAGGCGACGGCCCTGGCCTGGTTGAGCTGGGTGAGCCAGTGCCAGTCGTCGAAGGAGGCCGCGCCGGGGCCGCCACCCGGCTGCGGGAGGTGGTCGCCGAGCCCCCGCAGCAGTTTGGCGTCGCCGTCGTCGGCCTTCTGGTGGTGGCGTACGTACGGGGCGCCGGGCGACAGCTCGCCGCTGATCGCGCGCCGGAGGGTGGCGTACGCGGGCGGGCCCTGGAAGCCGAACTCGGCGACGAAGCGGTGCGCGTGGTCGGCGTAGTGGCGGTAGTCCACCCGGTTCCACACGTCCCAGAGGTGGACCGTTCCCCGCTCCGGTGCGTTCGGCGGGAGTTCGGGTGATCCGGAGTAGGGCGAGCCGGGCCAGTACGGGCGGGTGGGGTCGAGTTCGGCGCAGATCGCGGGGAGCAGCTCGTGGTAGTAGCCGTACCCCCACGAACGGCTGCCGAGTTCCTCGGCCCAGCCCCAGTCGGCGTGGCCCTCCAGGTTCTCGTTGTTGCCGCACCACAGGACGAGCGAGGGGTGCGGGGCGAGGCGGACGACGTTCTCGCGGGCCTCGGCCGCGACCTCGTCGTACAGCGGCTGCTCCTCCGGGTAGGCGGCGCAGGCGAAGAGGAAGTCCTGCCAGACCAACAGGCCCTTCTCGTCGGCGAGTTCGTAGAAGTCGTCGCTCTCGTAGAGGCCGCCGCCCCAGACGCGTACGAGATTGACCCCGGCGGCGACGGCTTCGTCGAGCCGGTCGGAGAGGTGCTGCCGGGTGATCCGGGACGGGAAGCAGTCGTCGGGGATCCAGTTCACGCCCCGGACGAACACCGGCTCGTCGTTGACCGCGATCCGGAACGCCTCGCGCTCCAGCCCGACCGTGCGGAAGCCGGTCCTGCCCTGCCAGGCGTGGTCGCCGAGCCGGACGTCGACGGCGTACAGCGGCTGCTCGCCGTGGCTGTGCGGCCACCAGCGCTCGGCCTGCGGCACGGGCACCACGAGGGTCGCGGTCACGGCGTCCTCGGGGACCGTGAGCGGGTGCCGCTCTCCGGTGATGTCGGCGTACGCGGTGAGCGCTCCCCCGCCGTCGCCGCTCTCGCCCCGCCGGTCGACGGTCAGCGTCGCGGTGAGGCGCGGCACGCCGTCCGGGTCCACGTCGCCGAGGAGCTTCACCCTGGCGATCCGGGGGCCGGTCCAGCTCTCCAGCGCCGCGGGGCGCCAGATGCCGGAGGTGACCAGGGTCGGGCCCCAGTCCCAGCCGAAGTTGCAGGCCATCTTCCGGATGAAGGCGTACGGCTCCGCGTAGGCGCCGGGGCGGTCGCCGAGCCGCTCGCGGAGGGCCTCGGCGTAGGCGTACGGGGCCGTGAAGCGGACCTCCAGGGTGTTGGCGCCCTCGCGGAGCAGGTGTTCGGCGGGGAAGCGGTAGGAGCGGTGCTGGTTGGCGGTGCGGCCGAGCTCCGTGCCGTTCAGGGTGAGGGTGGCGACGGTGTCGAGGCCGTCGAAGCAGAGGTCCGCGGGGCGGCCGGAGAGTTCGGCGGCGGACCGGTGGAAGGTGGTGCGGTACGTCCAGTCGGTGCGGCCGATCCAGCCGAGCCGGTTCTCGTTGTCGTCCAGGTACGGATCCTCGACGATCCCGGCCGCGAGGAGGTCGGTGTGGACGCAGCCGGGGACGGTGGCGGCCACCCCCGCCTCCGGGAGCGGCACGGGGACGGGGCCGGCCGCGTGCAGCGTCCAGCCTTCGGCGAGGGGCAGGCGGTGGAGGGTCACGCGGTGGTCCTTCCGCAGTCGGGGAGTCCGGCGCAGGCCACGAAGTGGTCGGGTTCGGCCCGGTGGAGGTCTGCGGGGTCACTCGGTGCGGTCGCGTCGTGGTACGCGCAGCTCTCCACCGGCTCCGGCGGGTCCCAGGGGGCGTTGAGCCGGGGCACGGCGGCCAGCAGGGTCCGGGTGTACGGGTGCAGGGGGTTGCCGAACACCTTCTGGGTGTCGCCGCGTTCGACGACCCGGCCCCGGCGGAGCACCACGGTCCGCTCGGCGAGGTAGGTGCCGAGGGAGAGGTCGTGGGTGATGTAGAGGACGCCGAGCCCGCGTTCCTTCAGCCCGGCCAGCAGGTTGAGCACATCGATGCGGGTGGAGGCGTCGAGCATGCTGGTGATCTCGTCGGCGACCAGGAAGCTCAGGTCGAGCAGGAGCGCGCGGGCGATGAGGAGGCGCTGCAACTGGCCGCCACTGAGCTGGTGCGGGTAGCGGCCGAGTACCTGCCCCGGGTCGAGGCGGACGTCGCGCACGGCCTTCTCGACGCGCTGGTCCCACTCCCGGTCGGGGACGCCCGGGTGGTAGGCGCGGCGGATCATGTCGAAGACGCGGTCGGCCTTGAAGACGGGGTTGTAACAGGAGAAGGGGTCCTGGAAGACGCCCTGGACGCGGCGGTAGAAGTCCTTCCCCGGGCGGACGGGGGCGCCGTCCAGGGTGAGGCTGCCCCCGGAGATCCCGGTGAGGCCGAGGATCATGCGCCCGATGGTGGACTTGCCGCTGCCGCTCTCGCCGATGAGGGAGACGACCTCGCCGGGCGCCGCGGCGAAGGAGACCCGGTCGACGGCGGTGACGGAACCGCCGCCGAAGGCGCCCGCGCGGTAGGTCTTGGTGACTCGGTCGAGGGTCAGCATCATGCCTTCCAGCACGCGACAAAGTGGCGGGGGGCGATCTCGACGGCCGGCGGCTCCTGGGCGCACCCGGCGTCGGCGAGCGGGCAGCGGTCGCGGAAGCGGCAGCCGGCCGGCGGGTCGAGCAACGAGGGCGGGGAGCCGGCGATGCCGCTGAGCGGGCGGTCGCGGTGGCGTACGCCGACCTCGGGGAGCGAGCCGAGGAGCATTCGGGTGTACGGGTGGCGGGGTTCGGTGGTGAGGACCCGGGTGGGTGCCTTCTCGGCGAGCTTCCCGGCGTACATCACCATGATCGAGTCGGCGATGTGCGAGGTGAGGGCCAGGTCGTGGGTGATGAAGAGCATGCTGGTGACGAGGCCCGCGTCGCGCAGTCCGGTGAGCGCGGTGACGACCGCCTTCTGGGTGGAGACGTCGAGTGCGGAGGTGACCTCGTCGGCGATCAGGACGGCCGGGTCGAGGAGGGTGGAGATCACCATGACGGTGCGCTGCTTCATGCCGCCGGACAGCTCGATCGGGTAGCGGTCGAGGACGTCCCGGTCCAGGCCCACCAGGTCGAGCCTGCGGTGGAGTTCGGCGGTGTCCACGCCGACCCCGCGCGAGGCGAGGAGTTCGCGGATCATGCGGCCGATGCGCCGGGTCGGGTTGAGGGCGCTCATCGAGTACTGCGGTACGAGGGAGATCCGGTGGAAGCGGAAGGCGTTCATCGCCCGGTCGTCGGCGATCGGTACGTCCTCGCCGTCGAGGGTGACGGTGCCGCCGGCGTGCCGCATCCGGCCGTCCAGCCGGATGAGGGACTTGCCGAGGGTGGTCTTGCCGCAGCCGGACTCGCCCGCCAGGCCCAGGATCTCGCCGTCGGCCACGTCGAAGCCGACGCCGTCCAGCGCCCGGACCTCGCCGCGCAGGGTGCGGTAGTGGACCCGCAGGTCGGTGACGGTCAGCGTCATGTGCTCAGGACTCCCTCAGCTTCGGGTTGAAGACCTCGTCGAGGCCGACGTTGGCGACGTACAGGGCGCCGACGATGGCGGTGATCCCGGCGCCCGGCGGGACGAACCACCACCACATGCCGAGGCTGAGCGCGCTCCACTGCTGGGCGCTCTGGAGCATCAGGCCGAGCGAGACGCCGCCGGTGGGTCCGAGGCCGATGAAGTCGAGCGAGGAGGCGATGAGGACGGAACCGCCGAAGAGCAGGATGAACATCATGAAGAGGTAGGAACTCATGTTGGGCGCGATCTCGCGGAACACGATCCGCCAGGTGCCGTTGCCGCTGAGCCGGGCCAGGTCCACGAACTCGCGGGTGCGCAGGGTGAAGGTCTGCGCCCGGATGGCGCGGGCCGCCCAGGGCCAGGAGGTGAGCCCGATGAACACTCCCTGCACGGGCACGGAGCGCACCCCGAGGTACGCGTTGATGATGAGCAGCACCGCGAGGGCCGGGATCACCAGCACCACGTTGGTGACCATGGTGAGGAGTTCGTCCAGGACACCGCCCCGGTAGCCGGCGAAGAAGCCGACGAGCATCGCGACGACGGCGGCGATGACCCCGCCGACCGCGCCCACCAGGAAGGTGGCGCGCAGCCCGTACACGAACTGCGCGTAGACGTCCTGGCCGAAGGTGGTGGTGCCCATCCAGTACGTGGAGTCGGGCGGGGCGGCCTGCGGGCCTCCGTAGGCGTTCGGGTCGGTGGTGTCGAGCAGCGGCGGGCCGAACAGGCCGACGGCGAGGAGGAGGACGACGACGGTGAGGCCGATGAGCAGCTTCGGGTTGCGGACGGCGTAGTGCAGGGTCTCGCGGGCGGGCCCGACGGCCTTGGTGGGGGCGGTGGGCAGGGGTGTGGCGGCGGGTCCGGTGTCGTTCCCGGCCGGTCCGGGCGGTGCGCTCATGACTGGCCTCCTGCCATGCCGGTACGCGTCCGGGGGTCCACGAGGACGTAGACGACGTCGATGACGAAGTTGGCGATCAGCACGCCGATGACGATGAAGAGGAACGCCCCCTGGAGCAGGAAGAAGTCCTGGTTCTGGATGGCGGCGAGGATGAGCGAGCCGAGCCCGGGATAGGCGAAGACGATCTCGGTGACCAGCGCCCCGGCGACCAGCACGCCCAATTGCAGTGCCAGTCCGGTGACTTGCGGGAGCACGGCGTTGCGGAACGCGTACCGCCGGATGAGCCGCTGGGGTGCGCCGAGGGCGGAGAGGTACGAGGAGTAGTCCGACTCCAGCTCGTAGATGATCATGTTCCGCATGCCGATGGCCCAGCCGCCGAGCGCGACGAGGAAGAGCGAGAGGAACGGCAGCACCCAGTGGTGCGCCAGGTCGGCCACGAAGTCGAGGCTCCAGCTGGGCTGGATGTCCAGGCTGTAGCCGCCGGAGATCGGGAACCATCCGGCCTTCGAGCCGAGGGCCCAGGCGAGGATCACGGCGATCCACATGTACGGCATCGCGGTCAGCAGGTAGCCCGCCGGGAGCACGGTGTTGTCGAGCACCTTGCGGCGGGCGGCGAGCGCGCCGGCCCAGTTGCCGACGAACCAGCTGAGCAGGACCGCCGGGATCATCAGCCCCAGGGTGTACGGCAGGGCGTCGAGCAGTACGTCGGAGACGGGCGTCGGGAACACCCAGACGGAGATGCCGAAGTCGCCCTGGAAGAGGGCGCCCCAGAAGTGCAGGTACTGCTGCCAGACGGGTTCGTCGAAGCCGAAGAGGTTGTTGTAGTAGCCGCGCATCGCCTCGGCGGCCTCCGGCTGGGAGACGCGGGCGCGGGAGACCATGGAGGCCACCGGGTCGCCCGGCATGAAGCGCGGGATCATCCAGTTGACGGTGACGGCGACGACGAAGGTCAGCGCGTAGACCAGCAGTTTTCGGGCGAAGTAGCGGCGCAAGGGAGCTCCCGTCGAGGTGCCCCGCCGGGCGCGCGCGTGTCAGGGCGGCGCGCCCGGCGGGACGGTCAAAGGCCGGGCGGCGGCGTGGGCGGCCGGGCGGCGCGAGGGTGGGGCGGACGTCCGCGCGGACGGGGGCCGGTACGGGCGGCCGTGGGGGCGTCCCGTACCGGTCCCGCAGCGGGACAGCCCTTACTTCGCCGGCTTGAGCCGGGTCAGCATCTCGAAGCCGCCCATCTCCAGCCAGTTGCGCCAGAGCGCCGGGGCGTAGGTGGGCGCTCCCGGCTTGTCCGAGGGCCAGTTGGTCCAGGTGCCGGTGGTGGACTGCGACCAGAGGCCGTTGTACCAGAGCGGGATGATCGGCATCTCGTCCAGCTGGATCTTCTGGAGCTTGCTCGTCACCGCCTTCATCCCGGCGGCGTCGTCGGTGGGCACCGCACCGAGCTGCTGGACCAGCTTCCACGCCTCCTCGTTCTCGTAGCGGCCGAAGTTCACCGTGTTCTGCTGCTTCTGGACGGGGAGTTGGAACATGTACTCGTAGTACGTCCACGGAGTGTTGGACAGCTGGCGGTCGTTGTTGATGACGAGGTCGAAGTCGCCCTTCGCGCGCTGCTCGCTGAGCGCGTTCTGGTCGGGGAAGTCCGTGGTGACGGAGATGCCCGCGGCCTTGGCCCCGGCGGCGATGACCTTGGCGGCCTCCATCCAGTCGGTCCAGCCGGTGGGCACGGCCAGCTTGAGGCTGATCTTCGACCCGTCCTTGTTCTCGACGAGTCCGTCACCGTTGGTGTCGCGGTACCCGGCGCCGGCGAGGATCTCCTTCGCGTGGGCGGTGTCGTAGGAGAACCCGTCCGACGCCACCACGCCCTTGTCGACGTAGTCGTCCCACTGCGGGAGCAGACCGGTCGGGTCGGCCTTCTTGACCAGGTCTCCGTAGACGCCCTTCACGATCTTGTCGATGTCGACGGAGGCGGCGAGCGCCTTGCGGAAGGCGGCGTCGGCGAGCGGCTTGCGGGTGGTGTTGGGCACCAGCCAGGCGGTGTTGGCGGAGAGCATGTAGGGCGGCTCGTCGTAGTACGAGACGACCTTCTTGGACTTGACCAGTGAGGAGGCGCCGGGCAGGAAGTTGTTGCTCAGGTCCAGCTGCCCCTGTCCGAGCTGGCCGATGACGACCTCGTTGCTCGGGTTGGAGACGTCCACGATGTAGCGCGGCGCTGGTGTCATGCCGAGCGCCTTCGTGCCCCACCAGTCGTCGCGGCGCTGCCAGACCACCCGGTCCTGGGACTTGCTCTTGAGGGTGTACGCCCCGCTGCCGACCGGCTTGTCGTTGACCCCGTTGAGGATCTCCTCCTCGGAGCGGCCGCTCCACACGTGCTCGGGGACGATCGGCTGGCCGTAGAGGGTGAAGTCCCACTCCTGGTAGTGGGACTCCTTGAAGGTGAAGCGGACGGTCGTGTCGTCGACCGCCTCGGCGCCGGAGAGCCAGCTCCACAGGGAGTGGAAGGAGGATGCCTCGATCTTGCCGAGGCCGTAGGAGTAGGCGACGTCCTTCGCGGTGAGCGGCTTGCCGTCGGCCCAGGTGATCCCGGACCGCAGCTTCAGCTCGTAGGTCTTCGCGTCCTTCCAGCCGCCGGACTCGGCGAGCCAGGGGGTCAGTTTCCCGGCGTTCGGGTCGAAGTGGAACAGCGTCTCGTAGACCAGCCCCTTGGTGCCGGTCGCATGGTCCCAGCTGCGCAGCGGGTTGTAGTTGGCCGGCGGCCCCCACTGCGTACCGGTCGTGTAGAGCGTCTCGTTGCGCGGTAACGCCCCGCCCTGCGCGCCGCCCGGACCCTTGCCCGTCGCCGGGCTCCCTCCGGTGCACGCGGTGGCGGTGAGCGCGATCACGGCGAGTGCGGTGGCGAACCGCACCCGGATCCCCGTACGCATAGCCCTTCCTCTCCCCGCCGTCCCTGCGAGCGGAGTCACTGAACCGGGTAAGTGCCGTGAAGGTATGGGGGCTCCGAAGCCGTGTCAAGGGTTGCGGGAGCGCTCCCACTCCTTGCCGTGCACGGGCGTTGGCGGTACGTTCGAGCCGGAGTAGAGGGCTGCGGGGTGCTCACCGGTGGCTCTGGCAGAGCGCCACAGAGGGGATCACGGGCTACGATGCCGGTTGACGCGAACCGGTTAAGCGAGGTCCCCTTGGTCAAGAACCGCCCGACGATCGCCGACATCGCGCTGCGCGCCGGGGTCTCGAAGGTCGCGGTCTCCTACGCGCTCAACGACCGCCCGGGGGTCTCCCCCACCACGCGCGCGACGATCAAGGCCATCGCCGAGGAGATCGGCTGGCAGCCCAACAGCGCGGCCCGCGCGCTCACCCGCGCCCACGCGGGCACGGTCGGCCTCGCGCTCTCCCGCCCCGCCCGGATGCTCGGGGTGGAGCCGTTCTTCATGGAGCTGATCAGCGGCATCGAGAGCGAACTCTCCGCCCGGGGCTGCGCGTTGCTGCTCCAGATGGTGAGCGGTCCGGCGCAGGAGCTGGAGGTGTACCGGCGCTGGTGGGGCGAGGGCCGGGTGGACGGCGTCTTCCTCGCCGATCTGCGCGAGCCGCACCCCGGCGAACCCGACCCGCGGGTCACCGGGGTCGCCGGACTCGGCCTGCCGGCCGTCGCGATCGGGCACCCGTCGGCGGCCGGCCCGCTGACACCGGTGTGGTCCGACGACGCGGCGGCGCTCCGCGACACCCTGTCGTACCTCCACGCGCTCGGCCACCGCCGGGTGGCCCGCGTCGCCGGGCTGGCGGACTTGACGCACACCCGGCTGCGCGACCGGGCGCAGCGGGAGATCTGTGAGGGACTCGGTCTCGGCGCCCCGGTGGTGGTGCACACCGACTACTCCGGGGACGAGGGTGCGCACGCGACCCGCCGGCTCGTCAGTACCCCGGACCGGCCGACCGCGATCATCTACGACAACGACATCATGGCCGTGGCGGGGCTCTCCGTGGCCCAGGAGATGGGGCTCGACGTGCCCGCCGATCTCTCGCTGGTCGCCTGGGACGACTCGCAGCTCTCGCAGGTGGTCCGGCCACCGCTGACCGCGTTGAGCCGGGACATCCCGGCGTACGGGGCGCTGGCCGCGCGGACCCTGCTGACGCTGGTGGCGGAGGGCGCGGCCGAGGGCCGGGAGGACGCCACCGCCCGCCTCGTCCCGCGCGGCTCGACGGCGCCCCCGCGCTGACCGGCGGCGGTGACGGCGTACGGGGAGCCGGCCGCTCGGGGAGCCGGTCGCTCGGGGTGGGTCCGGGCGGGTGTCATACCGGAGGAGGAGGCGGCCCCGCCCCGGTGCGACTCAAGAGGGCCGATGAACGGGCACGGGGGCTGACGACCGGGGCGCCGGGGCCGCGGAGGATGGAGTGGCCCCCTGAAACCGTCCCGTACCGTCGCCCCTTCCGGTCGCGGGTGGGTCCGGGGGCGTCCGGCCCCGGGAAGTCCCCCGGCTTTCCGTCCCCGCGCCCCTCAGGAGTGTCCCGATGACCACCGCACCCCCCGTCCACCGTGCCACCGGCACCGCCGCGCGCGCCACGGAGCTGTCGAAGGTCTACGGCCAGGGCGAGACCCAGGTGGTCGCCCTGGACCGGGTCTCCGTGGACTTCCCACAGGGCGAGTACACCGCGATCATGGGACCGTCCGGCTCCGGCAAGTCCACGCTGATGCACTGCGTGGCCGGGCTCGACACCTTCAGCTCCGGGTCGGTGCGCATCGGCGAGACGGAACTCGGCTCGCTCAAGGACAAGCAGCTCACCCAGCTCCGCCGGGACAAGATCGGGTTCATCTTCCAGGCCTTCAACCTGCTGCCGACGCTGACGGCGCTGGAGAACATCACGCTGCCGATGGACATCGCGGGCCGCAAGCCGGACGCCGCCTGGCTCCAGCGGGTCATCGACATGGTCGGCCTCTCCGACCGGCTGAAGCACCGCCCCACCCAGCTCTCCGGCGGCCAGCAGCAGCGTGTGGCGGTCGCCCGTGCGCTGGCCTCGCAGCCCGAGATCATCTTCGGTGACGAACCGACCGGCAACCTCGACTCGCGGTCCGGCGCGGAAGTCCTGGGCTTCCTGCGCAACTCCGTGCGCGAGCTGGGCCAGACCGTGGTGATGGTGACCCACGACCCGGTCGCCGCGTCCTACGCGGACCGGGTGATCTTCCTCGCGGACGGCGCGGTCGTCGACGAGATGGCGCGGCCCACGGCGGACGGCGTGCTCGACCGGATGAAGGCGTTCGACGCCAAGGGCCGCACCAGCTGACACGCGGCCGGCCCGGCCCCCAGCCCGTATCGCCCCGTCCCCCGGGCGCACAACGCCCTCCTCCGGACCTCATCCCAGGACACACACATGTTCCGTACCGCCCTGCGCAATGTGCTCGCGCACAAGGCCAGGCTGTTGATGACCGTGCTCGCGGTCATGCTCGGCGTCGCCTTCGTCTCCGGCACGCTGGTCTTCACCGACACCCTCGGCAACGCCTTCCGCCACCAGTCCGCCAAGAACTACGAGGACGTCGCCGTCGCGGTCTCGACCTCGGCGGGCCGCCACGACACCGACACCTCCGGCATCTCCGACGCCACCCTGGACGAGATCCGGGCGCTGGACGGCGTGGCCGGGGTGACCGGCCGGGTCTCCGGCTTCGCCGGGGCCGCCGACCGGGACGGCAAGCTCATCGGCGAGGGCTGGTCCACCAGCGGCGGCAACTTCGCTCCCGGCAAGGACGGTGACGACCCCTCGTACACCTTCACCTCCGGTGGCGGACCGGTGAAGGACGGCCAGATCGCCCTGGACCGCGCCTCCGCCGACAAGGGCGGGTACCACGTCGGCGACACGGTGCGCGTGGCGACCAACGGGCCGGTGAAGGAGTACGCCCTCACCGGCGTCTTCACCACCGAGGACGGCGCGGTCAACGCCGGCGGCAGCCTGGTCCTCTTCGAGGAGACCACCGCGCAGCGGCTGTTCCTGCGGACCGGTGAGTTCCAGGAGGCCACGGTCACCGCGGCGCCCGGCGCCTCGGACACCGCGCTGCTGGCCGAGGTGAAGGGCCTGCTGCCCCGGGACGCGGAGGCCCGCACCGGACAGGCCCTCGCCGACGAGCAGGCGAAGCAGATCGAGGACGGGCTGGGCAATCTCGACACGATCCTCCTGGTCTTCGCCGGTATCGCGCTCTTCGTGGGCGTCTTCCTGATCGCCAACACCTTCAGCATGCTGATCGCCCAGCGCACCCGTGAGCTGGCCCTGATGCGTGCCGTCGGCGCCTCCCGCCGGCAGGTCAAGTGGTCGGTGCTGATGGAGGCGGCCGTGGTCGGGCTCATCGCCTCGGCGATCGGCTTCGCGCTGGGCGTCGGCCTCGCCGCCGCGCTGCGCTCCGCGATGGGTGTGATCGGCGGCAAGATCCCGGCGGGCCCGCTGGTCGTCGAGCCGCTCACGGTGCTCGCCGCGTTCGGTGTGGGCGTCGTGATCACGGTCCTCGCCGCCTGGCTGCCCGCCCGCCGGGCCGCGAAGATCGCGCCGGTGGCCGCCATGAGCAGTGTGCACGCCGTGGCGAGCACCCGTTCGCTGGTCGTACGGAACTCGATCGGCGGTGCCCTCACCCTGCTGGGAACCGCCGGGATCGTCGGCGGCGCGGCGACGGGAGGCACGGACGGCCGGGTGCTGATCGCGGTCGGCGCCTTCCTGGCGCTGATCGGGATCATCGTGTTGATCCCGCTGCTGTCGCGACCGGCCATCGCTCTCGTCCGCCCGCTGCTGACCAGGGTGTTCGGGGTCTCCGGGAAGCTGGCCGCCCAGAACGCGGTGCGCAACCCGCGCCGTACCGGGGCCACCGCCTCCGCCCTGGCGATCGGGCTGACCCTGGTCACCGGCATCTCGGTGCTGGGCGTCACGCTCGGCCAGGCCGTCGACCGGATGACGACGGACAACATCAAGGCCGACTACCTGGTCTCGATGGCGAGCGGCGACTCGCTGGACGCGTCCGCCCTGGAGGCGCTGCGGAAGGCGGACGGCGTCACCGCCGTCTCCCCGCAGCAGTCGAACTGGCTGACGGTCGGCGGCGAACAGCACGCGGCGTCCGGTGTCACTCCGGGCGACATCGGGCGGGTCTTCGCGCTCAAGACGGTCACCGGTTCGCTGGACTCGCTCGCCGAGGGCCGGATCGCGGTCGATGCCGACACCGCGCGGTCGAACCACTGGAAGACCGGTGACACCCTGCCCGTGACCTTCGAGGACGAGAAGAAGGGCGAGGTGACGATCGGGGCGACCTACGAGTCGAACGAGTTCCTCTCCTCCCCCGTCCTGCTCCCGGAGGATCTCGCGAACGCCCACACCGAGGTCCCCGACATCCGGGAGATCTGGCTGACGACGGACGGCGGCGCCTCCGCGGCGAACGAGCGGGTGGTCGTGGACGCGCTGGGCGACAACCCGGCGATGAGCATCATGGACCGGCAGGACATGCGGGACGAGTTCGGCGGCTTCGTGAACCTGGCGCTGAACATCATGTACGGCCTGCTGGCGATGGCACTCCTCATCGCGGTGCTCGGGGTGGTCAACACCCTGGCGATGTCGGTCTTCGAGCGCAAGCAGGAAATCGGGATGCTGCGGGCGATCGGCCTGGACCGGGGCCGGATCAAGCGCATGATCCGGCTGGAGGCCGTGGTCATCTCGCTCTTCGGCGCGGTGGTCGGCGTGCTCCTGGGGACGTTCCTGGGCTGGGCGATCGGCCGCACGATCGCCTCCGCGATCCCCCACTACGTGTTGGTGATCCCGTGGGCGCGCATCGGGATCTTCCTGGTGCTGGCCGCGCTGGTGGGCGTACTCGCCTCACTCTGGCCGGCCCGCAGCGCCGCGCGGCTGAACATGCTGACGGCGATCAAGACGGAGTGACGGGGCGGCCGTTGGGGAAACGACGGCCGTCGTGGAACCAGGGGCCGTCGTGGAACCAGGGGCCGTCGTGGAACCAGGGGCCGTCGTGGAACCAGGGGCCGTCGTGGAACCAGGGGCCGGAGACCGCGTGGGAAGCGGTCTCCGGCCCCTGGTGCGTACGGCGATCGATACGTACGACGATCGATACGTACGACGATCGGTGCGTACGACGATCGGTGCGTACGGGGTCGGCGTGTGCGCGGGTCCGGTGGGTCAGTCGGTGGCGGAGGCGGTCCACCGGCGGGCGCGGGCGGGCATCCCGGAGCCTCCGGCCTCCGTCGGCTTGACGGCGAGGATCTGGTTGACGCCGATCTTGTTGTGCTCGAAGGAGAGCGCGGAGGCCGCCATGTAGAGCCGCCAGACCCGGGCGCGCCCGGGTGAGGTGGCCGCCACCGCAGCGGTCCAGTTCTCCTCCAGGTTGGCGACCCACTGACGCAGGGTCCGCGCGTAGTGCTCGCGGAGCACCTCGACGTCCCGGGCCTCGAAACCGGCCTCCTCCAGGAGGCCGAGGGTCCGCCCCAGGGGGGCGAGTTCGCCGTCCGGGAAGACGTAGGCATCGATGAACTCGTCGATGTGGTACGCCTCTTCGTCCTTCTCGGGGCGGCGGGCGATCTGGTGGTTGAGCAGCCGGCCACCGGGCTTGAGGAGGGCGAAGAGGTCGTCGGCGTACTCGCGGTAGCGGACCGAACCGACGTGCTCGGCCATGCCGATGGAGGAGATCGCGTCGTAGGGTCCGTCGCGCACGTCCCGGTAGTCCTGCACCCGGATCTCGACGCGGTCGGTCAGCCCCTCCTCGGCCACCCGCTTGCGGGCATAGGCGGCCTGTTCGATGGAGAGGGTCACGCCGGTGACGACGGCACCGTATTCGCGGGCCGCGTGGATGGCCATGGAGCCCCAGCCGCATCCGACGTCGAGCAGCCGGTCGCCCTCCTTGAGCGCGAGCTTGCGGCTGACCAGGTCGAGCTTGTCGCGCTGGGCGTCCTCCAGGGTGCCGCCGTCCTCCCAGTACGCGCAGGAGTAGACCATGGACGGGCCGAGGACCATCTCGTAGAAGTCGTTGCCCACGTCGTAGTGGTGGCTGATGGCTTCCTTGTCCCGGCGTCTGGTGTGCAGCGGGCCGGTGCGGCGGCGGTGCATCTCCTCGGCGGGCGGGGCGGGCGGCGGGTAGGGGCCCGCGAGCTGGGCGAGGCCCTTCGCGAAGGCCCGGACCTTCGGGTCGCGCAGCGGGTGGACGGTGTCCTTCGCGTCGGCCCCCCGGTCCCAGAGGAGAGCGGCGATGCTGTCGAGTGCCTCGTACAGATTGCCCTCGACGTCGATCTCGCCGGCCACCCATCCCCGGGCCAGCCCCAGCTCGCCCGGCTTCCACAGCAGTCGGCGCAGGGCACGGCGGTGGCGGATGACGAGGGTGGGGGCACCCGGCGGTCCGGCCTCACTGCCGTCCCAGGCGCGGATACGGACCGGAAGAGGTTCTCCGATCAGTTCCGTGAGAAGAGCGGTCAGCCGCGACGCGGCGTCTGCCATGGCGCACACCTCCGTGGTGGTGTTCCCAAAATGCCCATATATGCGTACACATGCATCATCGCCCCGCCGACACGCCTCAGCGTGGCCACGAGGTAACACATGCGTCAACTGTGGCCGGAGCTACCGCCATCCCGCTACTGGGCAATGGTTGGGCAAAGTGCGTGTAGTCGCCAAGTATCCACCGGAATCGTGGCCCCCTTCTCGGGATGCCGCTCGGCGGCGAGCGGCGAGCCTACCCGGCACGCCGAAGGGACCGCCCGCACCACGGATGGCGGACGGCCCCTTCGGGTCGTACAGGTCGTACAGGTCGTGCACCGGCGGCTCCGCGTACGGAGCCCGAGCGCCCTCGCGGGAGCGCCGGGGTCAGGAGGCCTTGGCCTTCTCACCTTCGGGCTTCGCGGCGGCGGCGGGAGCCGGAGCCGGCTTCGCGGCCTCGTAGAACTCCTCGCGCGGCGTCTCCATGGCACCCAGGGAGACGACCTCACGCTTGAGGAACATCGCGAGGGTCCAGTCGGCGAAGACGCGGATCTTGCGGTTGAACGTCGGCATCGCCATGCCGTGGTAGCCACGGTGCATGTACCAGGCGAGACGGCCCTTGAGCTTGATCTTCACCTTGCCCAGAACGATCATCGCGACGCCCTTGTGCAGGCCGAGACCGGCGACCGCACCCTTGTTGGCGTGCTCGTACGTCTTCTGCGGGAAGCCGCGCATGCCCGAGACGACGTTGTCGCCGAGGACCTTGGCCTGACGCAGTGCGTGCTGGGCGTTCGGCGGGCACCAGGCGTTCGGGTTACCGGCCTTGCGGCCGACCATGTCCGGGACCTGGGCGTTGTCGCCGGCGGCCCAGATGTAGTCGGTGCCCTGCACCTGGAGCTTCTCGCTGGTGTCCACGTGGCCACGCGGGCCGAGCGGCAGACCGAAGCGGGCGAGCGCCGGGTTCGGCTTCACGCCGGCGGTCCACACGATGGTGCTGGAGTCGACCTCGAGGCCGTTCTTCAGCACGACGTGGCCGTCGACACAGCTGTCCATGGAGGTGGAGAGGTAGATCTCCACACCACGGCTCTCCAGGTGCTCCTTGCCGTACGCGCCCAGCTTCGGGCCCACCTCGGGAAGGATCTTGTCGGCGGCGTCGACGAGAACGAAGCGCATGTCCTCGCGCTTGACGTTCGTGTAGTACTTGGCCGCGTCCCGGGCCATGTCCTCGACCTCACCGACGGTCTCCGCACCGGCGAAGCCACCGCCGACGAAGACGAAGGTCAGCGCCTTGCGGCGGATCTCCTCGTCGGTCGTGGAGTCAGCCTTGTCCAGCTGCTCCAGGACGTGGTTGCGCAGGCCGATGGCCTCCTCGATGCCCTTCATACCGATGCCCTGCTCGGCGAGGCCAGGGATCGGGAAGGTGCGGGAGACCGCGCCCATCGCGATGACGAGGTAGTCGAAGGGCAGCTCGTACGCCTCGCCGACGATCGGCGCGACCGTGGCGACCTTGCGGTCCTGGTCGATGGTCGTCACACGACCGGTGAGAACCTCAGCCTTGGGCAGCACGCGTCGCAAGGGGACGACGACATGCCGAGGCGAGATGCTGCCTGCAGCAGCTTCGGGAAGAAAGGGCTGGTACGTCATGTACGAGCGCGGGTCGACGACCGTGACGGTCGCCTCTCCGTAGCGCATCTTCTTGAGAATGCGTCGAGCTGCGTACAGGCCTACGTACCCACCGCCTACAACGAGGATCCTGGGACGCTCCGTGGTGCTCATGCAATCGAGTATCCACCCCATCCAGGGGGGTAGCTCGTGAGCCCCTTCACAAGGTCGGGTGCCCCCTCTGCTACACTGCGCGGCCCGCGTGACCCAGGTCATGCTCCACGAGGGGAACCACAGCCTCCCGGCGAACGTTGTTCACCGCCTGTGAGCTGGCCCTTGGCCCCGAAAGAAGGCCCCTCCCCCGCTCTCCCGCCCCGTCCGTTCATCCCGCGCGCACCGCGCGGGGGACACCCGCGCGTACCGCACAAAACGTACGCACAGGCACGTTCGAAGCCACGAGAGCCAAGAACTTGCCCCGAGCGGACCGAATTCCTTGTGAAGAACTTCACGAACTTGGCCCGGGCGCCTCCCGGAGCGCCTCCCCCGAGCCCCCTCGGAAGCCTCCGGAGCCTCTCCGGGAGCCCCAGTAAAGCATCAGAGGTGCAGGCAGGGCCACATGTGAGCGCACACATCCCGGGAGGTGAGGGTGCACCCGGAGAGTGCGCGCCGGGTCCTCGGTGCGGACCGACCGGCGGGCCCGACGGCCGGACGAGCGGACCCGCCCCCGCTGCGCACACACTGGACATATGACGACAAGGAGAACCGTGACGGTCCGGGATGCCTGCGTGGACCCCGCAGCCCCTATCGACCACGCCGAGCGGGGCGAACCCACGGTGATCACGCGCGACGGCACTCCGGTGGCCGCCGTGGTGCCGATCGCGGACTTCGAAGCCCTGGAGGAGGCCGCCGACGTGCTCGACATGGAGGCGGTCCTGGCCGGGGTCGACCCCACCACGACCGTGGCCGAGCTGCTGACGGACGTACTCGCCGACCACTCGGAGCCGGCCGACGACGAACGGGAAGGGGAGGGCCCAGCCGCACCCCGCCCGTGACGAGCCCGCGCGCACGGACACGCGACGGGCAACCCCGGGGCACGCGTACGGGCTGTTGTCCGCTCGTCACCCACAGGCCCTCTTCCCTGCGATACGGTCGCCGCACACCCGAGCCAGGAGAGGGAACCGTGGCCGACTACATCGCCGTACACACCACCACCGACGGCGAAGACAAGGCCCACCGCCTCGCCACGAGCGCGGTGGAGAAACGCCTCGCCGCCTGCGCCCAGATCGACGGGCCGATCAGGAGCGTCTACCGGTGGGAGGGAAAGGTCGAAACCGCGACCGAGTGGCGCGTCCTCTACAAGACGACCGCCGCCCGTTACGACGAACTCGCCCGCCACATCAGCGCGATGCACGACTACGTCACTCCGGAAGTCATCGTCACCCCCATCACGGCGGGAAGCGCGGCGTACCTCGGGTGGGTCGACACGGAGACGAGCATCGGGCAGTGAACGCGGGCCGGGGTCACTCCGGCGCCATACGCGTACACGTCGGCGCCGCCCGGCCCATCGGATAGAGAACGGAACGAGAATGACCGCGACAGCGACCGTGAGCGACGTCCGGCTGCGGCTGGCGGACTATCTCGGCCGCGCGGTGGGAGGCGTGCCCACGGTCATCACCCGCAACGGCCTGCCCGGGGCGGCGCTGGTGCCGATCGCCGACTTCGAGGCACTGGAAGCAGCGTCCGACGCCGCGCTGGCCAAGGAAGCGGAAGCGGTGCTGGCCCGGAGCGGCCCGACCGCGACGATGGCCGAGTCGGTGACCGCCCTGTGGACGGACCGGGCCGCCGACACGGAGTGACGCGAGCCCCGAGTTCGCGATCGAGTCCTGTGAGCCGGCCGGTCTGAACAACGTCGGCGAACTACAACAAGTTCAGCCGCTGGAGATCCCTTGAAGAACGCGCAGCCGTGGAAGCCCTTCGCCCCGGTGACGGTCAACCTGCTGCTCGGCATTCCCGCAGTCGTTCCGTGCTTCCTGGTCTGGTACGTACTGGTCAACGGCCCTCTGGCCGAACTGGGCTGGACCAGCCGCGACCCGAATGAAGACGACGGGATGCTGCTCTGGCTGGTCATCGTCGTACCGGTGGTGATCCTCTTCGGGGGGCTGTGGGGGCTCGTCAACCTCTGGCTGCGGCGCAGGCTTTACGACGGCCCGCCACCGTACCCGTACTGGCTGCTGTGTGCGACGGCGAGCCTCGTCCCCTTCTTCGTGGGCGTCGGAATCGGTTGACCCCCTTGCTGACACGACTGCATCAGCAACATCGCGAGACAGGGCGAAGCAGGGAAAACGGAACAGCGCGGCGGACCGTCGTCCGGGGCGCGGACGACGACCGCCCCACCCGGGCTCCGGGCTTTTACAGGGTGCCGCTCGCGACTGCGCCGACCATGGCCGCGAGGGCGCTGCGGCCGAACACGATGGCGGGGCCGGTGGGTGCCTTTCTGTCCCGTACCGCCACGGTGCCGGCGTTGACGACGCCGCACTCCACGCAGTCGCTCTGTGCGCCGGACCGGGAGGACTTCCACCAGGTCACGGGAAGGCAGGATGCATCGGGGATGGTGGCCATCGTGTCTTCGCCCCAGTCTCTCTGATCAAGTCCGCCGAGTCACCCGGGGACAGCGCCGCGGCGCGCAGTTGCCCGGCGGCATCCTGATACACGGCCACATCTCGTCGTTCCTCGACGTACAGCGCGCTGGTCAACGACTCCACGTCCACCACCGACAAGTGGGCTGCGGTGAAGTGGTGGCCCTACGAGAGCAACTGGCGGGCGGCCGGTCGTGGAAGCTGCTGTGACGGACCACGCCATCTTGCACGCCGTCCGATGAGTCACGCGTCGTGCGCGTAGGTCGAGCCCCGCTCCTGTCTCTCTCACAGGGGAGGAGAGCGGGATGACCCACCGGAACACGACCGGGCCGCCCCCGGACTTCCCGGGGTCGGCCCGCTCCCGCGTCCGTACGAAAGGGGTGTCAGGCCGCGGAGAACGCGATCCCGTCGAGCATCGCTCCCAAAGCGCGCCTCGCTCGACCCAGCACGTGTACACCCTATCGCGTACACTTCTCTCATGACTGAGACGACCGCGACAGTGCGGGAAGCCCGTGCCCACCTTGCGGACCACATCAATCGCGCTGAGGAAGGCACGCCCACGGTGATCACCCGCAATGGGGAGCCCGTGGCAGCTGTGGTGCCGATCTCCGACTTCTACGCGCTGGAGGACGCGGCGGACGTCCTGCTGGCGAGGGAAGCGGAAGCAGTCCTGGCCGAGGGCGGTCCGACGGTGACCATGGCCGAACTGCTGGCCGATCTGTTCACCGAACGCTCCGAAGGCGCGGCGTGAAGTACGCGTTCCGGTTCACCACCACGGCGCGGCGACAACTTCGATCCATCGACCGGCCCGCTGCCATGCGCATCCTGGCCGCGCTGACCGCGCTCGGCGACGACCCGTACCGCGAGGACGCCGACGTCAAGAAACTTGTCGGCTCCTCAGGCCTCTACCGGCTCCGGGTCGGGAACTACCGGGTCGCTTACCAGGTCGAGAACGACCAACTGGTGATCCTCGTCGTCAAGGTCGGCGATCGGCGCGACGTTTGTCGCAGCATCTGAGACGGAGGCCGGGTTCGGGAGCACCATGTCCTTGAACCGGGCCTCCGCTCAGCAGATCACTCGCCGCCGAGCGTCACCACGCCGAGGGCGATCCCGTCGAGGATGTCGTGTTCGCTGACGACGATCTCCTGAGCTCCCGTGCGGCGCATCAGGGCCTGGAGGATCAGGGCGCCGGAGGCGATGACGTCGACCCGGCCGGGGTGCATCGCGGGGATCGCGGCGCGGTCGGCGTGGGTGGAGGCGAGGAGGCTGGTGGTGATCTGCTCCACGCGGGCGAGGGAGATCCGGGAGTGGTGGATCGCCTCGGAGTCGTACTCCTCGAGGTCCAGTGCGATGGCGGCGATCGTGGTGACCGTGCCGGCGAGGCCGACGAGGGTGGCGGCCTCGGTGAGCGGGACGGTCTGGGCGGCGAGGTCGAGCGCTGCTTCGATGTCGGCGCGGATCGCGGCGATCCGGGCCTCGGTCGGCGGGTCGATCTTCGCGCCGTCCTGCACCAGGTGGCGTTCCGTCATGCGGACGCAGCCGACGTCGACCGAGCGGGCGGCGCGGACCGTCTCGTCGCCGAGGACGAACTCGGTGGAGCCGCCGCCGATGTCGACCACGAGGTAGGGCGAGGCGAAGCCGGGTCCGCCGGCGCCGTGGAGCTCCTTGGTGGCGCCGTCGAAGGAGAGCTGGGCCTCTTGGTCGCCGCTGATCACCTCGGGCTCGACGCCCAGGATCTCGTGGACGCCCCGGACGAAGTCGGCGCTGTTCTCCGCGTCGCGGGAGGCGGAGGTGGCGACGAAACGGATCTTCTCCGCGCCGAGCCCCTGGATCGCCTCGGCGTACTCACGGCAGACGGCGAACGTACGCTCCAGGGCCTCGGGGGCGAGACGGCCGGTGCGGTCGACGTCCTGGCCCAGGCGGACGATGCGCATCCGCCGGTCCAGTTCGGTGAAGCCACCGGTGGCGGGGTCGATGTCGGCGACGAGCAGCCGGATGGAGTTGGTGCCGCAGTCGATGGCAGCCACCCGGGTCGTGGTCACGCGGACTCCCCGGCCGGCTGCTCCGGCGTGCAGGGCGTGACGCAGGGGCCCTTCGCCCACCACTCGGGCAGCAGGGCGATGGCCTCGTCGCCGAGCGGGTTCACGCCGGGTCCGGCGGCCAGCGAGTGGCCGACCAGGACGTGCAGGCACTTCACCCGGTCCGGCATGCCGCCGGCGCTCGGGAAACCCTCCAGGACCTCGATGGCGTCGCGGCGGGCGATGTAGTCCTCGTGCGCGGCACGGTAGGAGGCGGCCAGCTCCGGGTCGGTGCCCAGGCGCTCGGTCATCTCCTTCATGACGCCGTTCGCCTCCAGCGTGCCGATCGCCGAGGCGGCGCGCGGGCACGTCAGGTAGAACGTCGTCGGGAACGGCGTGCCGTCCTCCAGACGGGGCTGGGTCTCCACCACGTCCGGGTTGCCGCAGGGGCAGCGGTGCGCGATGGCGCGCAGCCCGCGAGGCGGGCGTCCGAGCTGCTGCTCGAACGCGGCGATGTCCGCGTCGGTGGGCGGAGTGGATTCGGTCTGCGGAGGGGGCGTGTCCATGCCTGCCTTGGTTCTGCTCGGAGCTGCTGCTGTGGGGTGCGGTGCTGTGGGTGCGGCGGGACGCACCGGTACGCGTTTCTGCTCGGACCAGTGTGCCTGGCCGCGGTGGGCGGGGCTCAGTCGCCGTCGGAGTCGGAGTCGCCGGAGCCGTCCGCGCTGTCCACGCCGTCCCAGAGGTTGGAGTGCCAGGGCCGGCCGTCGGCGCCGGGCTCGCCCCGGTCGTCGGCCGCCGCGTCGGGGTCGACCACGGTGTAGCCGGTTTCGCCGGGGAGGAGGTAGTGGAGGTGCTCGCGGGCGAGGCGGCGGATGTACGCGTCGTCCTGGAGGCGGGCCTTCTCGTCCCGCAGCTCCTCGGCGCGCTTCCCGGCGTCCTGCAGCGTCCGCTCCTGGTCGGCGATCTCCTCGCGCTGGGAGACGTACTGCCGCATGGGGTAGGCCAGCGCCACGATCAGGGTGCAGACGATCAGCGCCAGGAACGCGGCGCGGCCGGTGAGCCGGGAGCGGTGGGCCTGACGGCGGTTCTGGGAGCGGTAGACCCGGGCCGCCGTCTGCTCGCCGAGCAGCCGCAGCCTGGTCGCGGTGGAGAACCGGTCGCGGTCCTTCACGGCCATGTTCATGCCTCCCCGTCACGCACGTCCGTCCCCGCACACGGTACGGGACCGAGTGCGGGGACGGACGGAGGCTGGTGGAACCGGGCCCTCACGGGCCGTGGATCAGCCCTTGAAGCGGGGGAACGCCGAGCGGCCTGCGTACACCGCGGCGTCGTCGAGGATCTCCTCGATGCGCAGCAGCTGGTTGTACTTGGCGACGCGGTCCGAGCGGGCCGGGGCGCCGGTCTTGATCTGGCCGCAGTTCACGGCGACGGCGAGGTCGGCGATGGTGACGTCCTCGGTCTCGCCGGAACGGTGGGACATCATGCACTTGAAGCCGTTGCGCTGCGCGAGCTCGACGGCGTCCAGGGTCTCGGTCAGCGAGCCGATCTGGTTGACCTTGACGAGCAGGGCGTTGGCCGAGCCCTCCTCGATGCCACGGGCGAGGCGCTCGGGGTTGGTCACGAAGAGGTCGTCGCCGACGATCTGCACCTTGGCGCCGAGCTTGTCGGTGATGACCTTCCAGCCGGCCCAGTCGTCCTCGTACAGCGGGTCCTCGATGGAGACCAGCGGGTACGCGGAGACGAGCTCCTCGTAGTACTCGGTCATCTCGGCGGCCGAGCGGGACTTGCCCTCGAACTCGTACTTGCCGTCCTTGTAGAACTCGGACGCGGCGACGTCGAGCGCGAGCGCGATGTCACGGCCGGGGACGAAGCCGGCCTCCTTGATGGCCTCGACGATGAGGTCGAGGGCGGCGCGGTTGGACTCGAGGTTCGGGGCGAAGCCGCCCTCGTCGCCGAGACCGGTGGAGAGGCCCTTGGTCTTGAGGACCTTCTTCAGCGTGTGGTACGTCTCCGCACCCCAGCGCAGGGCCTCGGAGAAGGACTCCGCGCCGATCGGGGCGATCATGAACTCCTGGATGTCGACGTTGGAGTCGGCGTGCGACCCACCGTTCAGGATGTTCATCATCGGAACGGGCAGCAGGTGCGCGTTCGGGCCGCCGAGGTAGCGGAAGAGCGGGAGGTCGGCGGCCTCGGAGGCGGCGTGGGCCACGGCCAGCGAGACGCCGAGGATGGCGTTGGCGCCGAGCGAGCCCTTGTTCTCCGTGGCGTCCAGGTCGCACATCGCCTGGTCGATCAGGCGCTGCTCGGTGGCGTCGTAGCCGACGAGCTCCGGGCCGATCTGCTCGATGACGGCGAGGACGGCCTTCTCGACACCCTTGCCCAGGTAACGCTTGGGGTCACCGTCGCGAAGCTCGACGGCTTCGAACGCTCCGGTGGAGGCGCCGGACGGAACGGCAGCACGGCCCGTGCTGCCGTCGTCGAGACCAACTTCGACCTCGACCGTGGGGTTACCCCGCGAGTCGAGGATTTCCCGGGCTACGACGACGTCGATGGACGGCACGAGCATCTCCTTCTGGCGATGTGACGCTGACTGTGCGGGGCTCTTCAGCCTTGCGACTAGAGCCTAACCGGACACAGGACATCGGCCAGCCGACCGTCCGTCCAGTGACACGACGAGCCTACACATTGTTTCCGTACGGAACATAACGTCGGGCGGTACGGCGTCCGGCAGTTCGCGGTACGGCGGGGGAAGCGGCCCGCGGGCGGGAGTGGGAAAGGGCCCTGGCCCGGTGCGCGGGGGGAGTGCGCGCCGGGCCAGGGAGAGGGAAGGGGGTGCCGCCGGACACCGCCGTTCCGGGGAGGAGTGGTTCGTGCTTACTTCAGGTGGAGCTGCTGACCCGGGAAGATGAGGTCGGCGTCGTCGACGATGTCGTGGTTCAGCTTGAACAGCTTCTGCCAGCCACCCTTGACGCCCTGCTTGTCGGCGATGGTGCTGAGGGTGTCGCCGGTGACGACCTTGTACTCGCCGTCGCCCTTCTCGACCTTGCCGCCGGTCGGGGTGGTGACGGTCTCGGACTTCGCGGCCGGACGCTCCTCGCTGCGGGAGGCGGCCTGCGAGTCGGTGGTGCGGTCCGGCGTCGCCGTGGCGGCGCTGTCCTCGGTCGCGGTCGAGCCGGTGCTCGTGGAGGTGTCGGTGCTCGTGGAGGTGTCGGTGCTCGCGGAGGAGCCCGTGTCGACGCCCGGGGTCACACCGTCATTGGTGAGGTTGCCGGCGCCGGCGCAGGACCAGGCGCCCGGACCCTGGAGGTCGAGCAGCACCTCGGCGGTGGCGATCTGCTGGTCCTTGGTGGCCAGGTCGGCGCGGGGGGCGTACTTCGTACCGCCGGCGGCGGCCCAGCTGGACTGCGAGAACTGCAGTCCGCCGTAGTAACCGTTGCCGGTGTTGATGGACCAGTTGCCACCGGACTCGCACTGGGCGACGGCGTCCCAGGTGGCGACCGAGGCGGCGGAAGCGTTGGTGGCGCCCATCAGCGGGAGGGCGATGGCGGCACCTGCGACGCCGGCGAGCGTGGCCATACGGACGGCCTTGGACGAGCGGCGGTGCTTACCGTTGCTGGACAGCAGCATGGAGGATCTCCTCACCGACGCCTACGAGGTGAGCTGTCGGGTTCGGGCCAATGAGTGCCCGGCCACACGTCCTTGCGTGTGGCTTAACCCCTAGCCGGTCCCGGCCCGCCCCTCGTTTCCGACGGGCCGTCCGATACCGGCGGCTTACCTGGGTCCCCCGCTCCTGCCTACGGCGCTTTACGCGTCTGTTCCCTTCGACCGACGGCAGGATTCGGCGTGACGGTCGACGGGGCCCGCGGTGCGAGCGGTTCCGACCGTAAACAGAGGGCGCCCCTACATTCAATGATGGTTATATCGGACAATCAGACCTTACTGGCCATGCTCGAATTCCCGTTTTCGCAGGTCAAAGCGGACATCCGCGAGCCTCTGTGACCGCGACACGCCAGAACAGTGAAGAGACCCATGTCTCACTTTCGCAAAAGTGGACATAGGCCCCTTAACTACCCCTCTTTTTGAGGTGTTTTCCCGAATTTGATCACTTGGCGGGGGCGGTCTCCGCCGTGTCGGGAGCGGTCTCCGGCGTGTCGGAGGCGGCTGCGGTCGTGTTCGGAGCGGAGTCGGCCCCTCCGGAGAGGGTCGGCGCGCTCAGATCGAGCTCCTGGCCGGGCAGGATCAGGTCGGGGTCCGATCCGATCACTTCCTCGTTGGCCTGGTAGAGCTTGGTCCAGCCGTCGGAAAGGTGCTGCGCGTCGGCGATCGCGGAGAGGTTGTCGCCGGTCCGGACCGTGTACGTGCCGTCCGTCGCGAGCGTCGTGTCCTCGCGCGCGTCGGTGCCGCCGCGCGAGGCGTGCCGGCCGGTCTCGCGCGAGGCGTCGGAGGACGCCTCGTCCACGTCGGGCGTCCCGCGGTGCTTGCCGCCGGTCGTGGTGTCAGCGGTGGGGTCACCGGTTGCCGTGCCGGCCGTCGCGCCGCTCTCCGTACCGCTCTTCCCGGGCGTGGTGCTGCCCGGGCTGGCCGATCCGGTGGGCGAGGGAGTCACGGAGGCGTCGGGGCTCGGCGTGGTGCTGCCGCCGGTGGAACCGGTCGTGCCGCCGGAGTCCGAGGCGCCGGTCGAGCCCGAGGCGCGCTTCGACCCCGTGGTGCCGGTCGAAGCGGGGGCGCCGTCCGCGTCCGGGATGATGCCGGCCGAGGCGCCCGCGTTCGTGGCGGACGTGGAGCCGGGGTCGACACCGATCAGGGACCCCGCGGGCGCCAGCCCGGAGATCACCGCGCACCCGGGCCACGCCTGCGGGCCCTTGGCGTCGAGGACCTTCTCCGCCACGGCTATCTGCTGGGTACGGCTGGCGAGGTCCGCGCGCTGCGCGTAGTCCGTGCCGCCGTAGCTCGCCCAGGTCTCCTGGGAGAACTGCAGTCCGCCGTAGTAACCGTTGCCGAAATCTGCGCTCCAGGTGCCGCCGCTCTCGCATTCGGCGACCTTGTCCCAGGTGGTCGCGTCCGCGGCGCCGGCGCTGGTCGCGGCGAGGAGCGGAATCGCGAGGGCGGAGCCTGTCACGCCGGCTGCGACGACGATGGCGGGTGCCTGGCGAGGGCGGCGGTGTCTGCCGTTCGCGGAGCCCATGGGAGTGCCTTCCGTGTGACTGACGGGTGAACTGATGCGTCGAACCGTGAACCTAGCGGGACTCGAACGTGTGTCACAAGTCGATGCCCCGCAGATCACGTGAACATCACAGTGTTGACGTAGCGTCACCTTCGCCGAGCGCTGGTCCGGGGGTGAACTCCACCGGAAGGGTGCGCAGTCCACGCATGATGAGCCCTCCGCGCCAGCGCAAATCAGCCATTTCTCCCGCAAGGCGCAGGTCGGGAAGGCGTCTCAGCAAAGTCGCGAGGGCGGTCCTCCCCTCGAGGCGGGCGAGTGGCGCACCCACGCAGTAGTGGATGCCGTGGCCGTAGCCGAGGTGCTGATTGTCACGCCGCGCGAGGTCGAGCGTGTCGGGTGCCTCGAAGCGCGCGGGGTCGCGGTCGGCCGCCGCGAGCACCACGAGTACGGGGTCGCCGGCCGCGATCTCCTCGCCGCCGAGGGTCAGCGGTTCGGTGGCGTACCGCCAGGTGGCCAGCTCCACCGGGCCGTCGAAGCGGAGCAGCTCCTCGATGCCGCTGGCGAGCAGCTCCTCCTCTCCCGCCTCCAGGGAGGCTTCGAGGCGGGCGCGCTCCCCGGGGTGGCGGAGCAGCGAGTAGGTGCCGTTGCCGATGAGGTTGACGGTGGTCTCGAAGCCGGCGAAGAGAAGGATGAACGCCATGGCGGCGGCCTCGTTCTCCGTGAGGTGCTCGCCGTGGTCGCTGGTCCGGATGAGCTCGGAGATCAGGTCGTCGCCCGGGTTCTCCCGTTTGCGGTGGATCAGTTCGGCGAGGTAGGCGCGCATCCGCTTCACCGAGCGCGCCACTCCGCCGCGTGGGCCGCCGCCGTGGCGGATCATCATCCCCGCCCAGTCCCGGAAGTCGTCCTGGTCCTCTTCGGGCACCCCGAGGAGGTCGCAGATCGCGTAGATGGGGAGCGGGAAGGCGAAGTCGTGGATGAGGTCGGCGGTGCCCTCGGTCACGAACCGGTCGATGAGCCGGTCCGTCAGCTCCTGCACGCGGGGCGCGAACTCCGCGACCCGGCGCGGGGTGAATGCCTTGGACACGAGCCGGCGCAGCCGGGTGTGGTCCGGCGGGTCGATGTTGAGCAGATGGGTCATCAGCTCGGCCTTGCGCTCCCCCGGGATTCCCGTCCTCCCCTTGGCGTGCGCCGACCCGGCGTGGTGCACCGGGTTCTTGGAGAGCCGGTTGTCGGCGAGCGCGTGGCGCGCGTCGGCGTACCGGGTGACCAGCCAGGCCTCGACCCCGCTGGGCAGCGTGGTGCGGTGCACCGGGCTGTGCTCGCGGAGCCAGGCGTACGCCGGGTACGGATCGGTCGCGAACTCCCAGGTGAAGAGCTCGGGGGCGGCGGGCGCACCGTGCGCGGGGCAGCCGGCGGGGGCGACGGAGCCGGGGCCGGTGGGGCTGTCGGGGCTGTCCGGGCTGTCCGGGCTGTCCGGGCTGTCCGGGCTGTCCGGGCTGTCGGGGCTGTCGGGGCTGTCCGGGCTGTCGTTCACTGGGCGATCACTCGTCGACGGTATCCGGGGCGCCCGCGCCCTCCGCCGCGAGGATCGCGTCCCGGTAGGCGCGGGCCGCCGCGCGCAGGGCCGCTTCCGGGTCGACGCCCTCGGCCTCGGCGCGGACGGCGAGGGCGAGCAGTTCGTAGCCGAGAGTGTCGCCGGTGGGCGGGGCGACCTCCAGGCCCGCGCTCCGGACCCGGCTGCCCAGCTTCGCCGCGAGGGCGAGCGCGGGCTGACCGAGCGGGACGCCCTCGGTGACGGAGTCGCGCCGCTTCTCGGCCGCCTTGGTGCGCAGCCAGTGCGCGTGGACGTCCTCGGCGGTCTCGGCGGTCTCGTCGCCGAAGATGTGCGGGTGGCGGCGGATCAGCTTCTCCACCAGCCCGCCGGCCACGTCGTCGATGGCGAAGGGCGCCTCCGGGTCCTCCTCGGCGATCCGCGCGTGGAAGACGACCTGGAGGAGCACGTCCCCGAGCTCCTCGCGGAGTTCGTCGCGGTCGCCGGCCTCGATCGCCTCGACCAGCTCGTACGTCTCCTCGATGGCGTACTTGGCGAGGCCCCGGTGCGTCATCTTCGAGGTCCAGGGGCACTCGCGGCGGACCACGTCCATGACCTGGACGAGGTCGAGGAGGCGGGCGCCCGGCAGGTCGTACGAACCGGGGAGCAGCTCCAGGTCCGGCATCCGCACCCGTCCCGAGCCTCCGAGGCGGGCGAGTCCGTCGGTCAGCCGCTGGTCACCCTCGCCACCGACCAGCACCACCACGGTCCGGTCGCCGGCGCAGGCGTCGACCAGTTCCTCCGCCGTCGGCCCGGTGATCTCGACGGTGACGCCCGCCTCCCTCAGGTAGGGGAGCTGTACGTGGTCCGGGGCGCCGCACAGGACGCGGTCGGCGGCGCGCAACGTCTGCCAGGCGGGCCAGGACAGGAGTCCGGGGGCGACTCGGTGGCTGGCGGTGAGGAGGACGACCCGGCCGGGTGCTTCAGCGTTCACCCGTCGAACCTACCCCGGCGACGTGTCAGCCCGCCGGGGCGGTGTCCGACTGCCCGGAGCCGTCCTGTGCGGTGCCGTCGCCCCCGGCGCCGTCCCCACCGGACGCTGTGGCGTCGGTGCCGGCGGCCTTGGCGAGCCAGGGGGACTCGTAGGTGCCGAGGCGGATCTGCTGGTTGTCCCAGGCTCCGTAGCGCGGGTTGACGTCGATGTGGAGCGACTTCGACGCCTTGGCGAGCGCGTCGGTCACCTTCTTGGTGCCCTCCGGGCTCTGCAGGTCCGCGCCGAGCGCCGCCGCCAGCTTCGGCAGCTGGACCTCCTGGCGCAGGTCGCCGTCGATCTGCTCCGGCGAGATCCAGCGCTCCTGGAGCAGGGTCGCGGCCAGCGCGTCCTCGCCGCCGTACTGGGCGACGGCCGCCCGGCGCACCTGCTGGAGCTCCTTGCGGCTGACGGTCACCCCGGCGTCGTCGGCCGCCCGGTCGAGGACCTGCCCGAAGATCAGCCGGTGCAGGGCGGCCCGCGGGAGCTGCCCCGACCCCTTCACCAGCTGGGCGGCCTGCGGCGACTTCTGCTGGGCGCTGCGCACCTCGGCGACGTCGGACTGGAGGGTGGAGACCTCGATCCGCTGCCCTCCGACGATCGCGGCGGCGCCGGGGTGGGCCTCGCTCCCGCAGGCGGTGAGGACGGGCGCGGCGAGCAGGACTGCGGCGGAGAGGGTGAGCGCGGTGCGACGGCGGCGGTGCAAAGGAGCCTCCCGATGAGAGTTTGTGCATCAGTGCACAAAGCCTTGCGGTGATCGATGTTAGGCAGTGGTGGCCACGGGGGCCACTGGTTCGACCAACGATTCGGGAGGAGTTGGGGATGTGGTGCCCTCGGGCGCTGTCCGGGTGCTGCCCCGGGCGCTGCCCACCGGCCCCGCTCGCGGTCAGCCGCCGCGTACGTCCCGCTGGTGGGTCAGTTGTCTGCGCAGCTCGGCGGGGAGCGGGTGGTGGGGGCCGTAGGAGCGCTCGGTGTCGTACAGCAGGGCCTGGAGTTGGGCCCGTCCGGCGGTGTGGTCGCCGACGGCGAGCAGCAGCAGCCCGATGCGGTGGCGGATGTCGAAGGCACGTCCGGGTTCGGTGGCGACGGCCCCGTAGACGTTCTCGTAGTACGGGAGGACCGCGCGGTACTCGTTGAGCGCGGCGGCCGTCTCGCCCAGCTGCTCCAGGCACTGGGCGGCGTCGTAGCGGTACTGGAGCGTCTGCGGGTCGCCGGGGCCGGCCTCGGCGGCGCGGTCGTCGGCGAGCCGGCGCAGTTCGGGGAGGGCGCGGCGGTACTGGCCGTCGTCCATCAGCGTCGCCGCGTACTGCTTGCGGAGGATGCGGACGACGGGTGAGCGTTCGCCGTGCTCGGCGGCGGCGGTCGGAAGGATGGAGCCGAGGATGTCCACCGCCTGGGTGATCCGGCCCTCGCCGAGGAGTTGCTTGACCTCGTCGACGGCGCGCGCCACGTCCGCCCGGCCGGACGCGGGGCGCTCGGCGGGGACGGGCGGCGGGCCGAAGCCGGTGGCCGGCGCGGGGGCCGGGGCGGTCGCCCGGTCGGGCCAGGGGGCGTGCGGGCGGAGGAACGGGCGGGTCGGGTCGAGCGGGCCGCCGGGCGCTCCGCGCACGGGCAGCAGCGGACCGAGGGCCTCGTACACCTCCTGGGCCGAACCGGGCCGGGCCTGCGGGTCCTTGGCGAGCAGCCGCAGGACGAGGGCCTCCAGCTGCTCGGGCACGTCGGCCCTGAGGTTGCGGACCGGCAGCGGGGGTTCGTAGAGGTGGCGGTGGAGCACGCCGAGGGCGGTGGACCCGGAGAACGGCACGTCTCCGCTGAGCAGTTCGTGCAGCAGCACGCCGAGTGCGTACAGATCGGTGTACGGGCCGACCGCGCCGCCCATCGCCTGCTCGGGCGCCATGTACGCCGGGGAGCCGATCGGCGAGCCGGTGTGGGTGAGCCGGGTGGTGTCGGTGTCCAGCACGGAGGCGACCCCGAGGTCGAGCACGGTGACGGTGCCGTCGGGCCTGACCATGACGTTGCGGGGCTTGAGGTCGCGGTGGACGATCGGCACCGCGTGCACGGCGCTGAGTACCGCGCAGAGCTGGGCGGCGACCGCGACGGCCCACGGCCACGGGTAGGGGTCGTGCTCGGCGAGGTGGTCGGCGAGGTCGGAGCCCTCGACGTACTGCATGACGAGGAAGAGGTCGTCGCCGTCGCCCCCGGCGTCATGGACGGTGACGAGCCCGGGGTGGTCGACCTGAGCGGTCACCCGGCACTCCCGGGCGAACCTGCGGCGCAGTTCGTCGGCGTCCTCCCGGCCGCCGGGCACGCCCATCCGGTCGGGGCGCAGCAGCTTCACCGCGACCCGGCGGTCGAGCCGCTGGTCGTATCCCGTCCAGACCTGGCCCATGCCGCCCTGGCCGAGGATCGCGGCGAGTTCGTACCGTCCGGCGACGACGCGCCCGCTCACCGGCCCTCGCCCTCCTTGCGGAGGTAGTCACTCAGCTCGTCCAGCTCGGCCCGGACCTGGTCGAGCCGCTGGGGCGGGCCGGGGCGCTTCGGGGGCGGGGTGGGCTGCGGCTGGTGCTGCGGGGGCTGCGGCTGGTGCTGGTGCTGCGGGGGCTGGTGTTGGTGTTGGTGCTGCGGGGGCTGGGGCTGGTGCTGCTGGGGGACGGACGGGTAGGGCGGGGTGCCGTACGCGGGCTTGCCGTGCACGGGGGTGGCCGGCGGGTAGCCGTACCCCTGGACCGGCCCCGCGACCGGGTAGCCGGTCGCGGTCCGTGCGCGGGCCGCGACGGCGGTGGGGCCGTTCGGGCCGAAGTGCCGGAGGTCGGAGAAGAGGTAGTACCAGGTGACGCCGCCGAGGAGGGCGAACATCCAGCCGAGCGTGGTGAACGCCTGGCTGTCCGTCAGCTCGGTGTCTCCGCCGGGAAGCTTGTCCATGTAGACGCCGAGACCCGCGGTGAGCGCGAGGGACAGGACGAAGAGGCCCCAGTCGCGCGGGCGGCGGGTCACGATGGCCAGCCGCAACATCGCCGCCCATGCCAGGAAGCCGCAACTCAGCACGGTCAGAACCACGAAGACCACGCGAAGGACCGTCAGCGTCGCCGGGGAAGGGCGCGCCGTGGGAAGCCCCGGCGGATAGCCGTAGCCGTGCATGTGCCGCTCCCGGGAAGCGATGGGCGGATGTGTGGTGCGAGCGTATACACCCACGCGGACAGCCGTTCCCTGGTGGTGCACAACGGATCTGGCTCAGCTCACTCCGGGGACACCGTCCCGTCCGTGAGTCCGTCGTACATGCCCTGGACCAGCAGTCCGCCGAGTCGGCCCGCCGTGCGCAGTGCGTCCTCGAAGGCGGCGAGGGCGCGGAACTGCTCACCGTACCGGCGCTGTTCGTCCAGCGGGAGCCGGGGCAGCCGGATACGACGGGCGTCGAGCCGGGACGCGGTGGAGGCGTGACTGCTGGCGCGGCGGTTGTTGGCGGTGCCGCGCAGGAACCCGGCGAGGAACCACGGGTCGAGCACGGCCGGATCGGGGCGCAGCAGTTGCAGGTTGCGGCCGAGCACGGCACCGGCGGTCGTCTCGTCCACCACCCGGACGACCGAACCGCCACCGAGCACGGGGACGACGACGTCGCCGGCACGGAGGACGACCGTGTCGTCGGCCGACCCCGCCGCGTCCGGGGCGCCTGTGGCAGCGGGCCCGGACGCGAGGAGGGCGAGGGTCTCGGCCCCGTGCACGGGGCCGGCGGGAGAGCCGCTGGGCGGGGTGTTGCCGAGGACGTCGTGTTCGGTCAGGACGGGCCCCGGCCCCCCGCCGGAGCCACCCGTGGCGAGCCGGAGGGCGCCGGCGCGGGCGAGTTCACCGAGGGTGGTGAACGGCCGGGAGGCGGGCTCGGCCTGGTCGGCGGAGGGCGGGGTCAGCCGGAGGGTGAGCCGCAGCTCGTCGGTCAGCCTCTCCCGTACCTCGGCGAGCTCGGCCGCACCCCCGGCAGTGGCGGGCCGGGGCAGATGGCGTGCGGGGGTGAGGTCGACATCGTCGTCGAGGAGGTCGATGACGGGAACGGCCCGGCTCGCCCCGGGTGCGGGCACGCCGGCGGGCCGGGTGATGGGTGCGGCGAGGGCCGCGGTGCTGGGTTGGGCGGGAGCCGCGTTGCCGGGTTCGGCGGCGGTGCCGGGTTCGGCGGCCGTTCCGGTGGCCTGCGGAGCACCGGGCGCCGCGCCGGGGGCGCCGGGGCCACGATCGGTGGCGTCGAAGGCGCGCCAGGCGTCCAGCACCGTACGCCGGACGGCGGGCCAGTCGATCCGCTCACGACCGCTTCCCGTCCCCGCAAGGCTTCCGGCGCCGGCACCACCGGCCGCGGCGGCTCCACCCGCCGCCGGGTCGAGGGCCTCGGCCGTGTCGACGAGGAGGAGTTCGGGCGAGGGCTGCGCCCCGTGACCGGGCTTGCGCAGAATCCACAGGTGCAGCGGGATGCCGTAGGGCGGGGCCGCTCCGGCGGGCAGCGCGACGACGGCCCGCAGTGCGCCCCGGCGCAGCAGGTCGGCACGGATGCGGCGGCCGGAACGGCGGGAGACCGCGGCCGGCGGCATCAGCAGAACGGCGGTACCGCCGGGCCGCAGCCGGGCCAACGCGTGCTGCACCCAGGCGAGTTCGGACTCGACGCGGGCCGGATACCCGTACTCCCACCGAGGGTCGTAGGCCAACTCGTCGTGACCCCAGTTGCGTTCGTTGAACGGCGGGTGGCAGAGCACCACGTCGGCCGCGAGCGTCGGAAAGGCGTCGGCGCGCAGGGTGTCGCCGGTACGCACCACCGGCTCCGGCGCTTCCGGAGCCGCGCCGCCACCGGCACCCAGGGCGAGGCGCAGCGCGGTGAGCGCCGCGAGGTCGGGGTCGGCCTCCTGCGCGTACAGGGCGGCGGGCCGGCCGGCCGCGCGCAGCAGCGCCCCGGTCCCGGACGCGGGGTCCAGGACGACGGGGGCGGGCGCCTTCCCGGACGGGCGGCCGGGGCCTTCACCCCGGAGGGCGATATCAGCCATGAGCGCGGCAAGCTCGGGCGGGGTGAGCGTGTACTGCCGGGGATTGGCGTCCAGTTGGCGGCCGAAGAGGAACTCGAAGGCCTGACCCGCCCCGTACTCCGCCGCCATCGCGGTGGCCCCGCGCAGCAGCGGTACGGACGGCCGCAGCGCCGGGGCCCCGGGCACCCGGACCGCCCGACCGGCGGCCGGCGGTGCGGGGGTGTGTTGGGTGGAGGCGTGCGGCCCGGAGGTGTGCCGGGTGGGGGCTGCGGTCTGCGGGGCGGCGCTTTCGCGGCCCCCGGGGGCTTCCGGCCCGAACCGGGCGTCGAGTACGGGGGCGAGGGCGTCGGGCAGCAGACGGGCGACGCGTTCATCCGAGACCGCCGTCAACTCCAGCCAGTCGGTGGGCCGGTCGCGCACGAGCAGCAGGGCGCAGCCCACGTGGATCAGGGCGGTGACGGCACCGGCCGGATGCCCGGAGAGCTGCTGCCAGACACGCTCGCGCAGCGGCACCTCGGCCAGCTTCCCCTGCCCCCGTAGCCACTCCTCGACCTCGGCGAGCGCGAAGGACGGACTGGTCTCCGTACCGCCCACCGGCTTCGGGAAGTCGGCGTGACGACGGCGCCAGTTGCTGACCGCGGCCCGTCCGACTCCGGCCAGGCGGGCGATCCCGGCAGCGGTCACCTCAGAGGCGTTCTCCGGCACTGTGCTGTCTCCCTGGTCCGACCCGTCACCATTCGCGCCACCGTCCGCGCTGTGCAGGCGAGCATACCGACGCATGTCGCACCGATCGATTCACAGGCGAGCTTCAGTTGTTCACAGGCTTCAATGTTGACTCGGTTCACAGGCTCTGCTGTGATGGGGCTGTGCCCGCACCGGTGATGCCCACCGGCGCGACTGGGCCGGGCCATGCCTGACTGTCCTGACCGTCCTGGCTGTCCCGACCGTCCTGCCTGTCCGGGCGCTACCGGGCGCACCTCCGCCCACCTCGCCCTTTCGTTTTCTTCTCGCCGCCCCTTCTGTCTTCTGACTTCTGACTTCTCCTGGAGTACCGCCATGCGCCGAGTCGCGCGTACCGCCGCTGCCGCCGTCTGCACCCTTTCCGTGCTCACCCTTGCCGCCTGCGGCAGCGAGGGGGGCGACACCGCCACGGACGCGAAGAAGGGCGGGGCCTCGTCGGCGGCCCCGACGAAGGACGAGCCGTTCGCGGACATGTCGGGCCCCGAGGTCGTCAACGCGGCGCTCAAGAACATCCGCAAGGCGACGTCCTTGCACCTCGCCGTCGACATGAAGACGACCGACACCCCCATGAAGGCCGACTTCTCCACCAGCATCGGCAGCGGCAAGTGCACCGGCACGATGGACATGGGCGCCGGCGGCTCGATGTCGATCATCAAGATCGGCGAGACCGTCTACATGAAGCTCGACGAAACGATGCTGCGCGCACAGTCCAAGGGGGAGTCGGAGGCGGACACACAGGCCGCGGTGGACATGGTCGCCGACCACTGGATGGCCGAGAAGGCTTCCGACCCGGACACCAAGGACATGATCGAGTTCTGTGAACTGGAGTCGCTCCTGAAGGAGTTCGAGGACGGCGACACGGAGGCGAAGAAGGCGGGGACGACAACCCTCGACGGCACTCCCGCCCTCCGCCTCACCGAGAAGGACGGCAAGGAGAGCTACACGATCCTGGTCTCCACCGAGGGTGACCCGCAGCTCCTCCAGGTCAGCTCCACGGGCGGCGACGAGCCGATGACGATGACCTTCTCCGACATCGACAAGCCCGTCGTGGCGGAGAAGCCGGCCGCGAAGGACATGGTGGACCTCGGCTGAGTCCCGGGCACCGAGAACGGCCCCGGGGCGGTGCGGGGGGACGCGCCGGGGCGACCGGGCGTCGGGGGAGCCCGGCGTGTGGGGGGCGGACAGCGCCGGGTCGGGGGGCTCGGCGCTGTCCGGCGTACGGGGGTGGGGCGAGGCTACTTTCCGGCCCTCCGAGCCCCTCCGCCCCCTCGGCCACACACCGTCAGACCTGCACCGCGCACCGTCAGGACGCGCACTGCTTCAGCATCATCGCCTTGTCGGCCGTGGTCACCGGCAGGTCGTACTTCAGGGAGACCTGCGCGAAGCGGAGTGCGTACGAGCAGCGGATCGGCTTGTACGGCGGCAGCCAGGCGGCAGGACCGGAGTCGCTCTTGGAGCCGTTGGTGGGGCCATCGACGGGGATGAGGTTGAGCGGGTCGTTGGCGATCTGCTGGCGTTTGGCGTCGCTCCAGCGCGAGGCGCCCATCTGCCAGTCGTACGACAGGGGCATCACATGGTCGATCTGGATCTTCGTGGCCTTCGTCTTGGTCCACTCGATCGTCGCGCCGGTGTACGGGTCCTTGAGCGTCAGCGAGGCCACCACGCAGTCCGATCCGCTGCGGAACCGGACCTCCTGACCGTCCCGCTTGAGCAGGTCGTTGCGGGTGTCGCAGCCGTTGCGGGCCAGCGCTATGCCGTTCACCGTGTCCTTCCACGCGGAGCCGAACTCGTCCCGGTCGTAACCGGTCTTCGGGCCGCGCCCCTTGGTGAGCACCTTCTCGATGACCTTCCGCGCCTCGGCCCGGTCCGCGTCGGTGGTCAGCGGGGCCAGTCCGCGCTTCGTACCGTCGGGGTTGTCCAGCGGGCTCGCGCCGAAGCCCTCGGTGGACTGCGCGCCGTCGTTCGCACCGGTGCCGGGTGTCCCTTCCGGGGCGGCGAGTTCGTCGGGGTCGCAGCCGGCGAGTGCCAGTACGGCGACCGCGCTCAGGGCGGGCAGGGCCACGCGGTACGTGCGGAGAGATATCACTGGCAGCCGTCCTGACGGAGAGAGAGCCGAACCCGGGAATCCTACGGACGTCTTCCCAGCCGGCTGCCATTCATGGCGTACGGGTCTCGGCGCGCGGGTCTCCGCGCGCTGGGTCTCCGCGTTTCGGGTCCTCACGCACCGGTCCTGCACTCGCCGGGTCCCACGCGCTGGTCCTCCACGCGCCGGGTCCCCGTGTGACGGCTCCTCAGCGCACCGGTGGCGGCCGACATCTCAGCGGCGGCGACTCTCCCGCTCCGCCGCGCAGCCGACGCAGAGGGTCGCTTCCGGGCGAATCTCCAGGCGGGCGGCCGGGATCTCCTCGCCGCAGCTCCGGCACCGGCCGTAGTCGTCGTGGTCCAGTCGCTCCCACGCGCGGTCCAACTCGGCCAGGTGTTCATCGGCCCGGGCGAGGAGGGCGGCGACGTGGGCCCGTTCGAACGCGGTACTGGCCCCTTCCGGGTCGTGCTCGTCGTCGACGGCGACGAGGGCGTTCGCCTCGACGATCCCGTCGAAGTCGCGTCGCAGTGCCTCGATCTGCTCACTCGTCGAGGCGCGTTCGGCGGCGATCCGCTCGCGAACGGCGTCCGGCGCGGGCCGGTCGGGAAGCCGCTCGGAATGCCGGTCGCGGGGCAGCCCCGGGTCCGGGCCGGGGAGCGGCCCGGGAAGTGGGACATGCGCGGATGTACTGCTCATGTGTAACGGAACGCGGGGATCCGGGTGCACATTCCAGCCCCCGACCGGCCCGGGCCCGTCGGCCCGGGCCGACCGAGGATGCGCCGTGCGTCGTGCGCCGTGCGCCGTGGGCTGCGGGCTGCGGGCTGCGGGCTGCGGGCTGCGGGCTGCGGGCTGCGGGCTGCGAGGGTGTGGGCTGCTCGGGCTGCGGGGCTGCCCTCACACCTTCCCGATGCCGAGCGGGTTCTCCGCCGGCAGCAGGCCGGATCCGATGATGTCCAGCCACGGGGCGCCCAGCAGCTCGGCGAGACGGGCCCGGTCCGTCTCGCCGAGGGCGCGCCATGGTCCGGCGGCCCGCTCGTCGGTACGCCGCTCCACCTCCGTGCGCAGCGCCCGGCCGGCCTCCGTCGCCGTGCCGTCCGGCGCCAGCAGGTCCCGGCTCACCAGCCGCTCCCCGGCGGCCGTCCACTCCCGCTCACTCCACCCCCGACTCGCGAACACCGCGACGGGGGCGGCGCCCACCGCCGCGAACGAGACCAGCGCTTCGACGGGGTCGAGGCCGATCGGCCCGAAGGATCGACCCGGATCAGCCGATGTCGCCCAGCGCGCGGCGGATGAGGTCGGCGACCGCCTCCGGTTCGGAGACCGTGGCCGCGTGCGAGGCTCCCTCGACGGTGACGACGTGGGCGTCGGCCCGCTCGGCCATCCACTGCTGGGCCCGGGGCGGGATGTTCAGGTCCCGGCCGGAGACCAGCGCGTACGCCGGGATGGAATTCCAGGCCACCCGGAGCGCGGTCTCCTCCAGTGCGCGGGTGGAGACCGGCCGCTGGGTGGCCGCCATGACGAGGGCGGTCCCGGCGGGTACGTCGGCGGCGAACTGCTGGTGGAACAGGTCCTGCCTGATGGTGAGTTCCGTGCCGCTGCCCCCGTCGGGCAGGGGGTAGGCGGATGCCTCCACGGTGTCGCCCAGCGTGCTGCCGGGGAACTTCCCGGACAGTGCGCCCGCACTTTCGCCGGTGTCCGGGATGAACGCGGCGACGTAGACCAGCGCCTTGACGGCGGAGTTCCCGGCGGCGGCCTCGCTGATCACGGAACCGCCGTAGGAGTGGCCCGCCAGGACCACGGGGCCCTCGATGGTCGCCAGCACGCCACTCAGGTAGGCGGCGTCGTCGTGGAGGCCGCGCAGAGGGTTGGCCACGGCGACGACCCGGTGGCCGTCGTGGCGCAGTCGCTGGATGACGCCCGACCAGCTGGAGGCGTCGGCGAAGGCGCCGTGCACGAGGACGACGGTCGGCCGGGTCGAGCCGGCCTGCTGCGGGACGGTGCCGGTGTTGTTTCCGCTGGACACGAGAGCTCCAAGTGAGGTGGGTGGGGCGAGCGGGGAATCGGGCGAGCGAGGAGGCGCCGGCACGGCCGGCACGGGGGAGACAGGGCTCCCGGGTGGAGCGATCAGGCGGTGTGCAGGGCGGTACGCAACACGTCGACGGCCTGGCGGATGGCGGCCTCGGCGGCGTGGGTACCGCGCAGGGCGTCGAGCATCACGAAGTCGTGGATGACGCCCTGGTAGCGGGCGGCGGTGACCGGCACTCCGGCCTCGCGGAGCTTGCTCGCGTACGCTTCGCCCTCGTCGCGCAGGACGTCGGCCTCGGCAGTGATGACCAGGGCCGGGGGCAGGCCGGTGAGCTGCTCGGTGGTGGCGCGCAGCGGGGACGCGGTGATCTGGGCGCGCTCGGTCTCGTCGGTCGTGTACTGGTCCCAGAACCACTGCATGCCGTCGCGGCGCAGGAAGTAACCGGTCGCGAACCGGTGGTACGAACCGGTGTCAAAGCTCGCGTCGGTGACCGGGTAGAACAGCACCTGCTGGACCAGCGGGACGTCTCCGCGCTCCTTGGCCATCAGGGTCAGTGCGGCGCTCATGTTGCCGCCGACCGAGTCACCGGCCACCGCGATCCGGGTGGCGTCCAGACCGTGGGCCGCCCCCTCGGCGACGACCCAGCGGGCCACCGCGTAGTTCTGCTCGATGGCTATGGGGTAGCGGGCCTCCGGGGAGAGGTCGTACTCGGGGAAGACGACGGCCGCACCGGCGCCGACGGCGAGTTCGCGGACCAGCCGGTCGTGGGTGTGGGCGTTGCCGAAGACCCAGCCGGCGCCGTGGAGGTAGATGACCACCGGCAGTGCGCCCTCAGCACCGGCGGGCCGGACGATGCGAGCCCTGACCGAACCGGTGGGGCCGCCCTGGACCGTGATCCACTCCTCCTCGATCTCAAGCTTCACGGTCTCGCCGGACTGCACCTCGTCGACGGCCTTGCGGCCCTCGGCGGGCTCCAGGTCGAAGAGGTACGGCGGATTCGCGGTGGCCTCGGCGAAGGCGGCTGCGGCGGGCTCCAGGACGGGGCGGACGGCCTGCTCACTCATGACGTTCTCCTCGGTCGGGACGGTCGGCGCCGGTACGGCGCCGACGGCTGGGGCGGTGATCGCTCCGGCCGGTCGTCCCGGTCGGTGCTGGTGGAGAAAAAGTAACACGCGATTAAGTCGTGCACAACTGAATAGCCAGCGATGAGGTCATGCACGATGGAGTCATGCACGATGGGATCGCTCACTTGGGCCCAGAAGTTAGGCTTGGGGCCTGTATGGGGTGGCCACGCGCAGAAGGAGCGGGGCTGGGTGCGTGTGGTCGCAAGGCGCCGGAGCGGTTTGGTGGTGGAGCTACCAGGGCTTTTCGGCAACGCCGAGCGTGCGTGCCCAGCCCCCCGACGCCGCGGGCGAACCCCCTACAGGCCCTAGTGGTCACCGGACGACGTGGATTGAGGAGAGAAACCATGGGCCAGGTCGTGGAGCCGTCCGAAGAAGAGGGCTCCCTGCTGCTGGAGGACCAGCTCTGCTTCGCCCTCTACGCGGCCTCCCGGGCGGTGACCGCCCGCTACCGGCCGCTGCTGGACGCCCTCGGCCTGACGTACCCGCAGTACCTCGTCATGCTGGCGCTCTGGGAGCGGGACGGCATGAGCGTCCGGGATCTCGGCAGCGCCCTCCAGCTGGAGTCCAGCACGCTCTCGCCCCTGCTGAAACGCCTTGAGGCCGCCGGTCTGATCCGCCGCGAACGCCGCCCCGACGACGAACGCTCCGTCGCCGTCCACCTCACCGAGGCCGGTACGGACCTGCGGAAGAAGGCCACCGGCGTCCCGGTGGCCATCGGATCGGCCATGGGCCTCTCCCCCGACGAGCACGTCACCGCCAGGCAGTTGCTCCGCCGACTGATCACCAACCTCAACGACGCGTGACCCCGGCCGGCATCTGCCGGACGCCGCCCGAGTGCTCGGGCAGCCGTCAGGCTTCGACCTCGCGCGCTGCCTGGCTCTCGCGGCCGGTGGACCACGCCGCCGGCACCGCACCGCCGTCCCCGCCCCCCGGCGGGTAGAAGCGTCGGGCCCAGCGCCGGAACGGGCCGATCGGGCCGTCGCCGTGAGCGAGGCCGGGCGGCTGGAGGTACTGCTTGTGGTTCCAGATCGGGAAGTCCGCGGCGGTGAACTCGCAGCTGGACCGGAAGACCGCCCGGTCCAGCAGCCGGGCGGCGGTCCGGCTCACCGTCCGGGCGAGCGGGGCGGGAAGCCGGGAGGGCTCGGTGAAGGCGATGCGGTTGCGCTGCCGGAACTGCATCCGGTGGGGTCCGACGGCGGTCGGCAGCACCATCGTGCACATCCGCAGCCCGAGCCGGGGCGTGTGCACGTCGGCGTGGAGGCAGCCGAGGCCGTACCCGTCCACCTCGATGTCCACGACGAAGTCACCGAGGAGCGGCGCCGACTCGTGGGCGCGCATGGAGACGTGGAAGGTCGCGTCGTCGTACACCACCGGCCCGCCCATCTCCGCCCGCTGCCAGCCGTGCAGGGTGGCGAAGTGGCCGAGGTCGACGGAGTTCTCGATGACCTCCTGGACGTTCCCGCCCAGCTCCCACGCGGCCTCGCGGGCCGGGCGGTGGCCGATCTCGTGCCACGGCGGGACGAACCAGTCGGGTTCCCGGCCGTCGTGGTGCCGCCAGACGAAGACCGCCCCGTTGACCTCGTGCACGGGCAGCCGCGTCAGCGGCGACCTCGGCGGCGGGGTGTCGTACCCCGTACGTACGCAGGTGCCGTCCGGCCCGAAGGCGAACCGGTGGAAGGGACAGACGAGTGCGTCGCCCTCGACGTGAGCCAGTCCGAGGTGCGCGCCGAGATGGGGGCAGTACGGCCGGATGGCACGTAACGCTCCCGACCGGAGCCGGTACAGCACCACGTCCTCCCCGGCGAACGGCCGGGTCAGCACGGTCCCCGGCTTCAGCTCGGACGCGAAGGCGAGTGCAGCCCACCCACTCGCGTAGGGCAGTGCGGGGACGCCCGCCACGTCGGCCGGAGTCGGTCCCTCGGTGATGGCGCGTGTGTACGGACGGGGCTGTCCCACGAATTCCCCTCCCGGGCCCGGGTGCGGCGGTCAGCTGAAGGCTGCCCACCCCGTCCCGCGATCCGCCCCGGCGACCCGAAGCCCACCCGGACGTGGCACATACACGCAGATGTTGACACCGACAGGCGGGCGGCGGTGCGGGGCGGCGGGAGAGGGGACGCCTGGAGTCTGTCCCCCGGTTGTGGACACCGTCATCCGATCTTGATCTCGTGCCGCAACCGCTGCCGCCGCGGCGCCATGGCCATGATGTCGACCTGGAACGCGCGCCCCTCCCCATCAGCGCGCCGATGTGCTTCCTGCTCCGCCGCCCACGTCTCTCCTCACGACCGTCCCGCAGTCTGGCTCGACTGTCCGACGCATGGCGACGGGCCCCCCGCGTGACGCGCGGGAGGGTGGCTCGCCACGCCCTGGCGGGCCACCCTCCCGACGGCCGACGGGGCACCGCGCCCCGGACGATCCCGCGTCCTACGATCCCAGGATCGTGGTCAGGAACTCCCCCGTCCACGCCAGCAGTTCGCGGCCCACGATCGGCTTGCCGCCGATACGGCCGGCGGTCGGGCGGGGCACCAGGATCTGGTGGGCGGTGGCCTTGATGACGGTCTTCGGGTGGAGCCGCTTGAGGCGCAGTTCCTGCGACTCGCGGAGTTCCACCGGGGCGAAACGGATGTTCGGGCCCTGGAGGACGATCTCGCCTACCCCGCAGGCGCGGGCGAGCATCCGCAGGCCGGCCACGAGGAGGAGGTTCTCGACGGGTTCGGGGAGCTTGCCGTAGCGGTCGGTGAGTTCCTCGCGGACCGCGCGGACGTCCTCCTCCGAGTTGGCGGCGGCGATGGCGCGGTACGCCTGGAGGCGGAGCCGCTCGCCGGGGGCGTAGTCGTGCGGGACGTGGGCGTCGACAGGAAGCTCGATCTTGACCTCCAGCGGCGCCTCCTCCTCGACCGTGCCGTCCATCTGCGACCGGTAATCGGCGACGGCTTCGCCGACCATGCGGATGTAGAGGTCGAAGCCGACGCCCGCGATGTGGCCGGACTGTTCGCCGCCGAGGAGGTTGCCCGCGCCGCGGATCTCCAGGTCCTTCATGGCGACGTACATGCCGGCGCCCATCTCGGTGTGCTGGGCGATGGTGGCGAGGCGCTCGTGGGCGGTCTCGGTGAGCGGCTTCTCCGGCGGGTAGAGGAAGTAGGCGTACCCGCGGTCGCGGCCCCGGCCCACGCGCCCGCGCAACTGGTGGAGTTGGGAGAGGCCGAAGTTGTCGCCGCGCTCGACGATCAGGGTGTTGGCGTTGGAGATGTCGATGCCGGACTCGACGATGGTGGTGGAGACGAGGACGTCGAACCTCTTCTCCCAGAAGTCCACCACGACCTGTTCCAGGGCCTGTTCGGACATCTGGCCGTGCGCCGTGGCGATCCGCGCCTCGGGGACGATCTCGCGCAGCCGGGCGGCGGCGCGGTCGATGGACTCGACCCGGTTGTGGATGTAGAACACCTGCCCCTCGCGCAGGAGTTCGCGGCGTACGGCGGCGCCGATCTGCTTCTCCTCGTACGGGCCGACGAAGGTCAGGACGGGGTGCCGCTCCTCGGGCGGGGTGGTGATGGTGGACATCTCGCGGATGCCGGTCACCGCCATTTCGAGGGTACGGGGGATGGGGGTGGCGGACATGGTGAGGACGTCGACGTTGGCGCGGAGCTTCTTGAGCTGCTCCTTGTGCTCGACGCCGAAGCGCTGCTCCTCGTCGACGATGACCAGGCCGAGGTCCTTGAACTGGGTCTCGGAGGAGAACAGCCGGTGGGTTCCGATGACGAGGTCGACGGCGCCGTCCTTGAGTCCGGCGAGGGTGGCCTTGGAGTCCGCCTCGGACTGGAAACGACTCAACGCCCGTACGTTGACCGGGAATTGCGAGTACCGCTCGGTGAACGTGCCGAAGTGCTGCTGCACGAGAAGAGTGGTGGGGACGAGCACGGCGACCTGCTTGCCGTCCTGGACTGCCTTGAAGGCGGCGCGTACCGCGATCTCGGTCTTGCCGTAGCCGACGTCGCCGCAGATCAGGCGGTCCATCGGGACCGTCTTCTCCATGTCCTCCTTGACCTCGGCGATCGTGGAGAGCTGGTCGGGCGTCTCCGCGTAAGGGAAGGCGTCCTCCAGTTCACGCTGCCACGGGGTGTCGGGGCCGAAAGCGTGGCCGGGGGCGGCCATGCGGGCGCTGTAGAGCCTGATCAGGTCGCCGGCGATCTCCTTGACGGCCTTCTTGGCGCGCTGCTTGGTCTTCGTCCAGTCGGCGCCGCCGAGGCGGTGCAGGGTCGGCGCCTCGCCGCCCACGTACTTGGTGACCTGTTCCAGCTGGTCGGTCGGGATGTAGAGCCGGTCGCCGGGCTGGCCGCGCTTGGCCGCGGCGTACTCGACCAGCAGGTATTCGCGGGTCGCGCCCTGGACGGTGCGCTGCACCATCTCGATGTACCGGCCGACGCCGTGCTGCTCGTGCACGATGTAGTCGCCCGCCTCCAGTGTCAGCGGGTCGATGGTCTTGCGGCGGCGGGCCGGCATCCGGCCGAGTTCCTTGGTGGCGGTGCGCTGGCCCGTGAGGTCGGTCTCGGTGAGCACCGCGAGCTTCAGCCCCGCGTCCACGAAGCCGTGGTCGATGGCGCCGCAGGAGACGTGCACGAGCGACGGGGAGATCTCCGTCAGGTCGGCGTCGAGCCGGGCCGCGATGCCCTCGCCGCCGAGCACCTCGACCGTGCGGGAGGCGAGCCCCTGGCCCTCGGTGACGTACACCGTGCGCCAGCCGTCGGCGATCCAGCCCTTGGTGTCGGCGAGCGCGCGTGCGGTGTCGCCCCGGTACGCCTCCGGGGCACGCATCCCGAGCTTGAGGGTGTCGTCGTCGAGTTCGTCGTCGGCGGCGAACGGGGAGGTGGACCACCACATCATGCCGAGCTCACGCGCCCGGTCGCGGACGTCCGCGATGGACCAGAGGGAGGCGGCGTCCACGTCGATCGGGGCCTCGCCGCCGCCCGCCGTGGCGGCCCAGGACGCCTGCAGGAACTCCTGGCTGGTGGCGACGAGGTCCGACGCGCGGGTGCGGACCCGCTCCGGGTCGCAGACCAGGGCCATCGCCCCCTTCGGCAGGACGTCGAGCAGCAGCTCCATGTCGTCCACCAGCACGGGCGCCAGCGACTCCATGCCCTCGACCGCGATGCCCTCCGCGATCTTGCCCAGCAGCTCGCCCAGCTCGGGGTGGGCCGCGGCGAGCTCCGCGGCGCGTGCGCGTACCTCGTCGGTGAGCAGCAGCTCCCGGCAGGGCGCTGCCCACAGTCCGTGTTCGGCGACCTCCAGGGAGCGCTGGTCGCCGACCTTGAAGTAGCGGATCTCCTCGACGTCGTCGCCCCAGAACTCCACCCTCAGGGGGTGCTCCTCGGTGGGCGGGAAGACGTCCAGGATGCCGCCCCGTACCGCGAACTCGCCGCGCTTCTCGACAAGTTCGACCCGGGAGTACGCGGCGGCGGCGAGCGCCTCGACGACCTCGCCGAGATCGGCGCTCTGCCCGCCCCGCAGCGCCACGGGCTCCAGGTCGCCGAGCCCCTTGACCTGCGGCTGGAGTACGGAACGTACGGGCGCCACGACCACGCTCACCGGCCCGGTCTCCGGGTCGTCGGCGCGCGGGTGCGCCAGGCGCCGCAGTACGGCGAGGCGCCGCCCCACGGTGTCCGAGCGGGGCGAGAGCCGCTCGTGCGGCAGGGTCTCCCAGGACGGGTACTCGGCGACGGAGTCCGGCGGCAGCAGGGTGCGCAGCGCGGCGGCCAGGTCCTCGGCCTCCCGTCCGGTGGCGGTGACCGCGAGGACCGTACGCCCGGTCCCCCGGGCCAGCGAGGCCACGGCGAAGGGGCGGGCGGCGGGTGGACCCACCAGGTCGACGTGCATCCGGTGACCGTCGGTGGCGGCCTTCACCGCTTCGGAGAGCGCGGGATCGCGTGCGACGAGATCCAGCAGACCGTGCAGGCTCATGGAGGGCTTCCGTCCGGGGTGGCTTCGGGCTTCCCGGCAGCCGGCTGCTGCCAGGAGCTGCGCGCGGCGCCCGGGGGGACGCAACGCGAAGGGCCCGACACGTGGAACGGGGCCGGGGTCTCCAGCCTACGACCCGCGACGGACAGTCGCGTGCGCAACGTGCGGCGTACGGCCTCCGCGGGTGTCCAGGGCACCCGGGCCTTCGGGTTTCTCGGGCACCCGGGCACCTTGGGGTTTTCGGGTCGCGGGTCCGGCCCGGCCCCCTCCGGAGGAGCGCAGGTGGTGCGACGCGGGCGCCCCGGGACGTCGAGGGAGACGTCCCGGGGCGCGGTTGCGTTCGTTACGGTGATCAGCCGTCCGTGGCGATGGCGGCGAGGACGTTCATCCGGCCGGCCCGGAAGGCCGGTACCAGGGCGGCGAACAGGCCGACGAACGCGGAGGCGACGAAGACGGTGATGATCGTCGGCCAGGGGATCTCCAGCGCGTTCAGCCCTTCCAGTGCGAGGAGTCGCTGGGCGGAGGCGCCCCAGCCCATCCCGAGGCCGAGACCGAGCAGGGCTCCGAAGAGGGCGATGACCACCGACTCCAGGCGGATCATCCGGCGCAGCTGCCGGCGGGAGAGGCCGATCGCCCTCAACAGGCCGATCTCACGGGTGCGTTCGACCACGGAGAGGGCGAGGGTGTTCACCACGCCGAGCACCGCGACGACGATGGCCAGCGCCAGCAGGCCGTAGACGATGTTCAGCAACTGGCCGACCTGGTCCTTGAGGTCCTCCTTGTAGTCGGCCTGGTTGCGGGGCTGGTAGACCGGATACGGAGCGAGCGCCTTCTTCAGCGCCGCGTAGGCCGTCTCCTCCTGGCCGTCCTTCGCCTGGGCGAACATCAGGAGGCTGTCGGGGAGTTGGTCGGCGGCGACGTGCTTGGCGGCGGTGGCTCGGCTGATGTACTTCGCCCCGCCGTCGATGCTGGTGTCGTCGGAGGTGATGGCGGCGACCTCGAGCTTCGCCGTACCGCCGGCCTTGAACGCCACGTCGAGGGTGTCGCCGACCTTGACGCCGTGCTTCTCGGCGTAGTCCCCGCCGACCGAGACGGAGTCGTCGGCGTAGGCGGCGGCGAGGTCGCCGGAGAGGACCTCCCGGTGCACGTCCTGCTGGTAAGTGGGGTCGGCGGCGACGAGGGCTTCGTCGTCCTTGCTGCCGTCGGGGGCGGTCAGGGTGGCGTTGAGGTAGGCGTAGTGGGTGACGTGTTCCAGGCCGGGGACGGCCTCGATGGCCTTGGCGGCCTGGGGCACGATCGGCTGGCCGTCGGCGGTCTGCACGATGAAGTCCGCGCCGACCGACTTGTCCAGCTCGTCGGTGACGGAGGCGACCATGGACGCGCCGACGACCGAGAGGCAGGCCACCAGGGCGAGGCCGATCATCAGGGCCGCACCGGTCGCACCGGTACGGCGCGGGTTGCGCAGGGCGTTGCGTTCGGCCATCCGGCCGACCGGGCCGAAGAACCGGAGCAGGACCGCGCTGAGCACCCGTACGACCACTCCGGCGAGGAGCGGGCCGATCACGATGAACCCGAGGAGGGTGAGGACCACGCCCACGCAGAGCAGGAACGCGCCACCGCTCGAACCGTCGGTGTGGGCCGTGCCCCAGAGGGCGGCGGCGCCCGCGCCGGTGAGGATGATGCCGAGGACGGCGCGGACGCGTCCGGCCTGGCCGTCGGCGGGGGTTCCGGCGTCGCGCAGGGCGGCCATCGGCGACACCTTCCCGGCGCGCCGGGCGGGTACGTACGCGGCGAGCACGGTGACGATGATGCCGAGCGCCAGTCCCACGACCGGCGTGGTCCAGGCGACGGTGAGGTCGTCGGTGGACAGCTCCATGCCGACGGCGCCCATCAGCTGCATGAGGCCGATGGCGAGTCCGACGCCGGCCGCGACGCCGAGGACCGAGCCGACGATCCCGAGGAGGAGGGCTTCGACCAGCACCGAGCGGTTGACCTGGCGGCGGCTGGAGCCGATGGCGCGCATCAGGCCGAGTTCACGGGTGCGCTGGGCGACCAGCATGGAGAAGGTGTTGACGATGAGGAAGATGCCGACGAGGAGGGCGATCCCGGCGAAGCCGAGCATCGCGTACTTCATCACGTTGAGGAAGGACCCCATGGAGTCCTTGCTGTCCTCGGCCGATTCGGCCTGCGTCTTCAGCGTGTAGAGGGAGGTGTCGCCGAGCGCGGTGGCGACGTTGGCCTTCAGCTCGGCGTCGCTGACGCCCGATGCGGCGGTGACGCTGATCATGCTGTACGAGTCGGGGCGGCCGAGCAGCTTCTGCTGGGCTGTCGCGGTGTCGAAGTAGGCGACGGCGGCACCGGGGTTGGTGACGGTGAACTCGGCGATGCCGGTGATCCTCGCCCGGATCTCGCCGGCCGAGGTGATGGTGCGCAGCTCGTCACCGAGCTTCAGGCCGTGCTTGTCGGCGGTACCGGAGTCGATCATCATCTCGGTGGGTCCGCGCGGTGCGTGACCCGAGCTGATCTTCATCGAACGCAGGTCGTTACGCGTCCAGTTGCCGGCGATGGTCGGGGCGCCGGTCTCCGGGCTGAGGTTCTTGTCGTGGCTGTCCACGATCGTCACCTGCATGGTGGATACCTGGCCTTCGGCGCTCTTGACGCCCTCGGCCTTCTCGACCTGCGCGAGGAGGGACGCCGGCATGGTCTCCGGCTTCCCGTAGTCCGGTACGGCGTCGGACTCCTCGGCCGACCTGAGGCCGACCGAGACGTCCGGCGCGGAGACCGCGAAGAGCTTGTCGAACGTGGTGTTCATCGTGTCGGTGAAGACGAGGGTGCCGCAGACGAAGGCCACCGACAGCAGTACGGCGACGGCCGAGAGGGCCATCCGCCCCTTGTGGGCGAGGAAGTTGCGCAGCGAGGTCTTCCAGACGGTCATGAGGTCCGTCCACGGGTGTCGAAGTTCTTCATGCGGTCGAGGACCTGGTCGGCCGTGGGGTTGCGCATCTCGTCGACGATCTTGCCGTCCGCGAGGTAGAGCACCCGGTCCGCGTAGGAGGCGGCGACCGGGTCATGGGTGACCATGACGATGGTCTGGCCGAGGTCGTTCACGGAACGGCGCAGGAAGCCCAGTACCTCGGCGCCGGCCCGGGAGTCGAGGTTTCCGGTCGGCTCGTCGCCGAAGATGATCTCGGGCCGGGCGGCCAGGGCGCGGGCGACCGCGACGCGCTGCTGCTGGCCGCCGGAGAGCTGGGTCGGCCGGTGCTTCAGCCGGTCACCGAGGCCCACCGTCTCCACGACCTGCCGGAGCCAGGCGGCGTCCGGCTTGCGGCCCGCGATGTCCATCGGCAGCGTGATGTTCTCCAGCGCGTTCAGCGTCGGCAGCAGGTTGAACGCCTGGAAGATGAACCCGATGCGGTCCCGCCGCAGTTGGGTGAGCTTCTTGTCCTTGAGGCCGGTGATCATCGTCTCGTGGAGAAAGATCTCGCCCGAGGTCACCGTGTCGAGTCCGGCCAGGCAGTGCATCAGCGTCGACTTGCCGGAGCCCGACGGGCCCATGATCGCGGTGAACTCACCGCGTGCGATGTCGACATCGACGTGGTCGAGGGCGATGACCCGTGTCTCGCCCGTGCCGTACGCCTTCACCACCCCACGTGCTCGCGCTGCCACGGCAGTCCGTTCTCCGGCGCCCCCGTGCCTGGGATTGGTCACAGCCGTCGTCACGATTTCTCTCCTCCGGGGTTGGGCGTACACCGCCCTGCGAACGCGGTGAACCCCACCCGTCCACCGTCACCGGCCGCACTCCGCGACCTGATGAACACGCTAAGGAATGACGTGCCCTGATCACGTCGTCCACGGGGAGGACCGTCCCCTTGGGCTCTGGGGGGAGATCCCCCTAGGGGTCGGTCAAAAGTGCCTCGTCCTGGAGACGGTGGGGGCAGCCCCCCGCCATCCCCCGGCTGTCCCCCCTGTGCCCCTCTGTCCCCCGGCTGTCCGGGGCGACCGGAGTGCCGGTGGCCTCCCTTCTCGTACGCCGTGGCCCTGCGGAGAAGGGAACGCCTCACCCTCGGGCTTTCACGAGGCGGGCTGTCCAAAGCATGATCGAGAAAGCGAGAAGCGCTCCTGCCCTGGAGCGACAGGGCTTCCTCGCGGAGGATGCCGCGGGCGGTGGGGAGTCGGGGTCGCCGGTGTCCCAGTCGCCCTCTCCCGCTGCGGTGATCAGGCGCCGGAGTTCGTCGATGGTGACGGCGTCGAGGCGCAGCGCCTGCCGCCGGGGCCGGACACTTCGGCCTTCTCGCTCATGTCACGACCGGTGAGCTTCGCGCGGCGGTCCATGAATGAGCTTGAGGACGATCTCGACGCCCTGGAGGTCGAGGGAATGTCCGACTTCGTCGCCGTCCTTGTCAGGCACCGCCCTCGACGGGAGAGACCGGGGTGGCTCCTACGAGATCACCTTGTGGGGCACCTCCGGAGCTTCCCCGGAGAAGTGCAGTCCTCGACATTGCCGAGAGGGTTCTTCCGACGGTCCCCGAACGGACGGTGTGACTCACCTCGATCCACCCGATGGTCCGCCCACGCGGTCCGGGCGGGTCCGCAGATTGTTCTCCACGGACCACAGCCCACCCACAAGGCCGTGATCCCGGTCACAACTCCGCAAGAACTTCACTCCACCTGCAACTATTCACGTCGAGCACACATCTGATCATCGGGCCTACAGGCCCCTTTTGATCACGCGGGCGCCGCGCGCCGCACTTCCGCGCGGGCCCCTTTTCCCTTGGAGAATCGCATGCGTTTCCGTGCCACCGTGGCCGCCGTGACCGGCGCCCTGGCCCTGTCCGCTCTCGCTGTCCCAGCCGCCCATGCTGGTGCCCACGGCGACCACGCCGACGCCATCAAGCGCATCCGGCAGCTCGCCACCGCCCAGGAGCAGACCGCCCCGGGCGCAGCCAGGAAGTCCACCCGCGCTGCCGACCCCGCCCCTTACGCGCTGGACCTGACCTTCTCCAACACCAAGGTCAACAACGGCAAGCCGATCGTGGTCGGCACGGCCCAGACCGTGCACGCCCCCGTCACCTACACCCTCACCCACAGCGCGGACATCGACGTCAACTCCCCCGACTTCGAAATCGACGCCTTCCTCTACCGCGGCGCCCCGGAAACCGGACCCGTACTCTTCGACGACGATTTCCCCCTCTGCAAGGCGAAGTCGGCCACGGTCGCCACCTGCACCACGACGATCGACATCTACCCGGGCGAAGACTACGAGGAGCTCCAGAACTCCGACGCCACCGTCTGGAAGGTCTACGCCTTCGCCGTCGACTACAACGGCCAGGACCCGATGGACCCGGACCTCGACGTCACGAAGATCGGTCTTGCCGACAAGTTCGACCTGGCCACGACCCGCCTCCAGCGCTACTCCAAGCTGACGGTCAACGCCTCTCCCGAGCCGGTCAAGAAGGGCAAGACCATCACCGTCAGCGGCAAGCTCAGCCGCGCCAACTGGGAGACCCACACCTACAAGGGCTACACCCAGCAGCCCGTGAAACTCCAGTTCCGCAAGAAGAACTCCACCACCTACACCACCGTCAAGACCGTCACGTCCGACTCCACGGGAAACCTCAAGACCACCGTGAAGGCGTCCGTCGACGGCTACTGGCGGTACTCCTTCGCCGGCACCGTCTCCACCCCCGCTGCCAAGACCGCCGGGGACTACCTCGACGTGAAGTAACACCGCGCAGGCCCTTCGAACCAAGCGGGGGGCCTGCACCGCCCTCGGGCCATCAGGACGGAAGCGCGAGCCGGGAAATCACTTACGCGCACAAAGACCTAGTGCCGCGCCACGTCGGGCACTGCCCGGCTCCGTCCGGCCCGGCCTGTGCTCCGCCGTCGGGCCCTGGGTTCTACTGCCGGCTCCGAAGGTGCGATACGCGCGGCGATCGACCTCGGCGGGGACACGGACACCGTCGCCGCGGGGCAAGACCTCGCAGGGGCGTACTACCGGCTGGGGCCAATCCTCGCCCACTGGACCCAGCCGTTCCACGTCCCCCACGACGGACGGGTGCTGCAACTGGCAGATGTGCTCCACCGGGCGGCTCGAATCCCGTGAGGACACCGGGAGTACGCCGGGAGTACGCCGGGAGTACGCCGGACGCATGATCGCTGCATTCGCTCCACCGTTGACTTCACCGGCCCGCCGCCCTGCCTTTCCTGACGAGTTCACCGCATTCCCTTCCCCTCACCCGGGTGCATTCGGCACCTCTTGGGAGATGCACGGAAAAGAAGAAGGAAATCCGGCCGCGAGCCTTTCTCCGGGCCGCCCACCTCCGGGCCACCCGCTCCCGGGCCGCCCGCTCCCGGGTCGACCACCCCGATGCGCCCGGTACGGCGTGCGGGCGACCCGGAGGCATGACGGAAGGCGGGCACGGAATTCTCGCAAGGTCAAACATGGGCCGCGCAATTGACAGAGCACCCCTGGGCATGCCCCCGAGAGTGCACCGATTCGCCATTCCCGTCACCCCCAACATTTGACAGAATGCCGGTCGGCATGCCCCAGGAAGCACCGGAAAATCACCGAACAACAAAAGCCGACAGAGGAATTGACACGGGCCGGGGGGTTGCTTACGGTCCGCTGGTCAGGTTTTCCGGACCGCGTCCAAAGGCATTCATGACGACATCCACGTTGCCGAAGTCCAGGCAGCAGTTGATCCTTGCCGTTCTCATGGTGTGTTCCCTGCTGATCTGGCTGGACAACACCGTCCTGAGCACCACCCTGGAGACTCTCGCGGACCCGGTCCGCGGGCTCAACGCCGACCCGGCCGAGCTGCAGTGGGCCACCGGGTCGTACACACTCGCCTTCGCCACCTTGATGTTCACCGCGGGCGCGCTGGGCGACCGCTTCGGTCATCGGACCGTGCTCACGACGGGCCTGGTGGTCTTCGCAGCGTCCTCGGTGTGGGCGGCGTTCGCGGGTGACTCGGGGCAACTGATCGCCGCCCGGGCCGCGATGGGCGTAGGCAGCGCGCTGATCATGCCCGGCAACATGGCCATCCTCATGTGGACGTTCACCGGTCCGGCGCGGTCGACGGCGGTCGCCGTCTCCTCGACCTCGGCCGGCGTCGGCATGGCGGTGGGCCCGGTGCTCGCCGGTGTACTGCTCGACCACTTCTGGTGGGGCTCGGTCTTCCTGGTCAACGTCCCGGTCGTGGTCCTCGCGCTGATCGGTATCGTCCTGCTGGTCCCGGACTTCCGCAGCCCCGTCGTGCGACCGCTGGACCCGGTCGGCATGCTGCTGTCGATCAGCGGTCTCGCGGCGCTCGCCTACGGGCTGATCCGCACGGGGCAGGTGGCGACCTGGGGGCGTGCGGACGTCCTCGCGCCGATCGTCGTCGGGCTGATCCTGCTGGCCGCCTTCGTCCACGTCGAACTGCGCAGCAGGATGCCGAGCTTCGACCCCCGGCTCCTCGCCCAGCGCGCGTTCGGTGGCGGCAACGCCGCCCTCGGGCTGCTGCTGTTCGCCATTTCCGCCGTCACCTTCTACCACGCGTTCTACCTCCAGGGCGCCCGCGGCTACTCGCCGGTCGAGGCGGGACTGGCCGGGCTCCCGACCGCGCTCGGCGCGATCCTGGGGGCACCCGTGGGCGCCCGCCTGGTGCGCCGCTGGTCACTGCGGCTCGTCGCCGTACCGGCCCTCACCGTCGCTGCGCTGACCATGGGCGCGTACGGGCTCTTCGGGGTGAGCACTCCCCTCGTACGGATCGAAATCCTGCTGCTGGTGCAGGGCTTGTCCATCGGCATGGTGCTCGGCCCGGTGACCGCCGCGCTGATCAGCACCCTGCCGTTGGACCGCGCCGGAGCCGGCTCGGCCGTCACCAACACGGTGCGTCAGACCAGCAGCGTGATCGGGATCGCCGTCGGCGGCACCATCATGTCGATCGTGTACCGGCGCGCGATCGAACCCTCGCTGCATGGAGTCCCCGGGCCGTTGAGGGACCAGGCACGGGTCTCCGCCGAACAGGCCCGCCATGTCGCCACCTCGTCCCACCTGCCCGCGCTCGGGGACGCCGCCGATGACGCGTTCGTCCACGCCATGCACGTCGGTGCGGTCTGGATCATGCTGATCGCGCTCTTCGGCGCGGCTGTACTGCTGCTGGCCCTGCAAGCGGTCCGCAAGCCCGCGGCTGCCGGGAGCGAGCCGGAGGCCGCGCGGGAGGACGGCCCGGCCACGGACGAGGCGGCCTTGGGGACCGGGGGCCGTGTCGGGCCGGTCCGCGAGGGTGACGATGCGGGGGTCCGCTGACGCCATGGGAACCAGGCAGAAGCTCACCGGCACGCGTTCGGAGACTCAGGCCACCTACCTGCCCGACCGGCACGTCTTCGCCCTGTGGACCTGGGCCGACGGCGCGGTGGGGGCTCCTCCGCCGGTCGGCGCCGTCGAGACCGTTCCCCTGGTCGTGCCGACGGCGGACCTCGGCGGGCTGAAGGTGTCCGACGTCGACTGCGTGCTGATCGAGCCGGACCGGCTCGTGACCGTGCCCCTCGACTCGCCCGGCCGGTCGGTGGAGGTCTGGCGGTCGTGGAGCGCGGGCGGCGGGCCCGCGCTGCCGATCGCCGCGCACGCGGTCCCCGACGCCACCGGTGTCGCCGTGACGACGGCGGAGCACGCGGGCGGCGTCTTCCGCCGCACCACCTCGGTGGGGGCCGGGATGCGCACGGCGCTCACCGCCGAGCTGCGGCCCTACCAGGTACGCGGGGTGAGCTGGTTGCGCGACACCGTCGAGACGCACGGCGGCGCGGTGCTGGCCGACGAGATGGGACTCGGCAAGACCTTGCAGACCATCGGCTGCCTCGCCGGACGCGTCCAGAAGGCACCCCAACTGGTGGTCTGCCCGACCTCGTTGGTGGGTAACTGGGCGCACGAGATCGCACGGTTCGCACCCGGAGTGCGGACCGCGATCTGGCGCGGCGGGCCGCTGCCCGAGGTGGACAGCGGCACGGTGGTGCTCACCGGCTACCCCACGCTGCGCACGCACGGCCCGGCTCTGGCGGGAATCCGGTGGAGCACCGCGGTCTTCGACGAGGCGCAGGTCCTGAAGAACCCCCGTACGCAGGTGTCGAAGGCCGCGCGCACCCTCGCGGCAGATGCGCGGATCGCCCTGACCGGAACGCCCGTCGAGAATCACCTCGACGAGCTGTGGGCCCTGCTCAATCTGGTCGCACCGCACCTGTTCGCGAACCGGACGCACTTCCGCCGTCGCTTCGTGCGGCCGGTCACGGACGGCTCTCCGGCCGCTTCCGCCCGGTTGCGCGGGGCCATCGAGCCGGTCGTGCTGGTGCGGAAGAAGTCCCAGGTCGCGGGGTCACTCCCACCCAAGATCCATGCCGATCTCCTCTGCGACCTCAGCGAGGAGCAGGAGCAGTTGTACGACCGGCTGCTGGAACAGGTCGTCGACGACGGCTTCGGCAGCGGCGCCCAGCGGCAGACCAAGGTGCTCGCGGTCCTGACGTCGCTCAAACAGGTCTGCAACCACCCGGGCCTGATCACGGACGACCTCGGGGAGCTGTCCGGCAGGTCGGGCAAGCTCGACCTGTGCGCCGACATCGTGGCCAACAACCTGGAGAGCGGCTCCCCGACCCTCGTCTTCACCCAGTACCGTCGAACCGGTGAGCTGCTGGTCCGGCACTTCGCCGAACAGTTCGGGGAGAGCGCGCCGTTCTTCCACGGCGGCCTGAACCACGAGCAGCGGGCCGACATCGTCCGCCGGTTCCAGTTGGCCGGTGGTCCGAGGGTCCTCGTCCTCAGCCTGAAAGCAGCGGGCACCGGGCTCACCCTCACGCGCGCGGCCGACGTCATCCACTTCGACCGGTGGTGGAACCCGGCCGTGGAGGCCCAGGCGTCCGACCGGGTCCACCGGATCGGTCAGACCCGCACGGTCACCGTCACCACCCTGACCACCGGTACCACGGTCGAGGAGCACATCGCGGCCATGCACCACCGCAAGTCCGCGCTCTCGGACCTCGCCGACACGTCCGGCGTTGCCGAGCTGACCCGGCTGGACGACGACCGTCTCATCGAGGTGCTGCGCCGGAAGCGGGTCGACTGACCATGGCCGAACACGATTACGGATACACGGCTTGGGGCAAGGACTGGGTCCGGTTCGCCGAGTCGTTGCGCCAGACCCGTCCCGATCCGCAGCTGCCGAGCGCACGCCGCGCGGTACGCGACGGGAAGGTCCGGATCACGTTCGACGAGCGGACCGTACGTGCCGTCGTGGACCGGGGTCGCAGCACCTCGACGGTCACGATCGAGGTCGCGCCGATGCCCCCCGGGGCGACGGCCGAGATCTCCCGGCGGCTGAGCGGCATCCAGCCCCTGCTCACCGACGACCTGTACCGCGCGATCGTCGCTGCGGGCCATCCGCCCGCGCCGGCCCTCGACAGCGTCGACTGCTCCTGCCCGGCCCCCGGCCCCCGGTGCGTCCACGAGCTGTCCGTCTACTACGACATGGCGCGGCGCATCGACGACGACCCCCGCATCGCGCTCGACGTACAGGGCTTCTTCCGCGCGTCGACCGGCGGCGGCCGGACACCCGCCGAAGCGACGGCGCAACGGTGGATCGCGCTCAACTCCCTCGATCCGGGAACCTACTTCACGGGGGCCGACTGACCCGGCGGTCGGCCCCGAGCAGGAGCGGGCGCCCGGACTCCCCCCGTGGACGGGACCGGAGAGGCGGGTGCCTCACCGCGTCGGTCCCAGCAGGCGGCCGGCCGTCTCCTCCAGCAGCGCCGTGGCGGCGCCGGTGTCGTGTCCGAGGACGAGTGCCTGGTGCGGCAGCGCCGCGAGGTGGTCCATGAGTTCGGTGGACGGGCCGGTCGGCGCGGGAGTGGGCAAGGCCGAATGTCGGCGTCGCTGGCGGCTGAGAGCTTTCCGCCACCGCGCGGCCGGTGCGCCCGCGCACGCCCTGCCCTGCCCTGCCCCTTAGGCCTGTATCGGACCGAATGAGACAGTGGTCCCGGCAGACACGTGCAGGGGGAAGGAACGTCTGTGGGCGTCACCAGCAGTGCGGACGGCGGTACCGGCGCGGACCGCGCCCCCGGCGCTGCCCCGGAGTCGACGCCGCCGCCGGCTCCCCCCGTGCCACGGTCGGTCGTCGCGGCGCTGATGGTGGCGATGGCGCTGGCTGCCGTGGACGGCACGATCGTCTCCACGGCGGTGCCGCAGATCGTCGGTGACCTCGGCGGTTTCACCGTGTTCTCGTGGCTCTTCTCGGGCTACCTGCTGGCGGTGACCGTCACCCTCCCGGTGTACGGGAAGCTCTCCGACACCTTCGGACGCAAGCCCGTGCTGGTGGCCGGAACCATTCTGTTCGTGGTGGGTTCGCTGCTCTGCGCCTCGGCGTGGAGCATGACGGCGCTGATCGCCTTCCGCGTCGTCCAGGGGCTGGGCGGCGGGGCGCTCCAGGGCACGGTGCAGACCATCGCCGCCGACCTCTTTCCGCTCAAGGAGCGCCCGAAGATCCAGGCCAAGCTCTCCACGGTCTGGGCGACCTCGTCCGTGGCGGGGCCCGCGATCGGCGGGTTGCTCGCCACGTACGCGGACTGGCGTTGGATCTTCCTGGTGAACCTGCCGGTCGGCGGGCTCGCCCTCTGGCTGGTCGTACGCCATTTCCACGAGCCGTCCCGCCCGCGCCCCGCCGTGCCGCCCCGGATCGACTGGGCGGGAGCGCTCGGCGTCTTCGCCTCCACCGCGCTGCTCCTGACCGCTCTCGTACAGGGCGGGGTCGCCTGGGACTGGTTCTCGGCCCCGTCGCTGGCCCTGTCCGGGGCGAGCGTGGCCCTCGCCGCGCTCACGGTCCTGGTGGAGCGGCGGGCGGCCGACCCGATCGTGCCGGGGTGGGTGTGGCGGCGGCGCCCGATCGCGGCGGTCAACCTGGCGTTGGGCGCGATGGGGCTGCTGATGGTGGCGCCGACCGTCTTCCTGCCGACGTACGCGCAGTCCGTCCTCGGGCTCGGCGCGATACCCGCCGGTTTCGTGCTCTCGGTGATGACGCTGAGCTGGCCGGTGGCGGCGGCCCTGTCGAACCGGGTGTACGGCCGCATCGGTTTCCGTTTCACGGCGATGATCGGCATGGGGTGCGCACTGCTCATCCTGCTCGCGTTCCCGGCGCTCCCCTATCCGGGGGAGGTGTGGCAGCCGGTGCTGATCATGCTGCTGCTCGGCGCGGCGCTGGGGCTGTTCCAACTCCCCCTCATCGTGGGCGTCCAGTCGACGGTGGGCTGGGCCGAGCGTGGTACGACGACGGCGTCCGTCCTCTTCTGCCGCCAGCTCGGCCAGTCGCTGGGCGCCGCCCTCTTCGGGGCCGTCGCCAACGCGACGCTGGCGGCCCGGCTCGACGGCGTCCCGGGACTGCCCGGAGACCTGGACTCCGTGTCGCACGCGCTGGAGGACCCGGGCGCGCTGACGGCAGGCGCGGCCGACACCCTGCGGCGCGCGGTGGACGCGGCGGTCGACCATGTGTACCTGGGCGCGGCAGCGGCTGCGGCCCTGGCGCTGCTCGTCCTCCTCGTGGTGGCCCCGAAGCGTTTCCCGGTCGCGGCCGAGGAGCCGGCCGGCGCCACGGGGACGACCGAGCGCTGACGGCCCCCTGCCGTGTCGGCCGCACAGCCGTTTCAGCCGTTTCAGCCGTTTCAGCCGCGGGCCGTTCCCTTCGTCCCGCCGTCTGTCCAGAGGCAGCAACTGGCCGATTTACGACCACAGTTCGGCCATTCTTGGCCACCCGTTGGCTACTCATGAGTAACGTCGCCACGATGCCACCACCAGTTCCGTTCGCGTGCCTTGCAGTCCCCCTCGTACCGGCTCATGCAAGGAGCAGCACAGCCCATGTCTCACGCGTACCACGAGCCTCGCGATCCCCATGAGCCCTACGAACTTCCGCCGCCGCCACCGCCGTTCGAGCGCGACTATCTGCTGCCCTGGCAGAGTTCCCCGCCCCCGACGCCTCCGGTGCCGCGCTTCCCCGGTCTCGCGGGTACCCGCTCGCAGGCTCCGGGCCGCCACCGGGACCTGCGGCGACTGCGCACCTCGTACCGGGTACTGCGCCGGGTCTCCACGCTCGCGGCGCTGGGCTACTTCGTGGCGTTCCTCGCGCTCACCTCGTACGCCCCCGGGCTGATGGCCCGGGACGTCGGCGTCGGCGGACTGAACCTCGGAATGCTGCTCGCGCTCGCCCAACTGCCCGTCGCGCTGTTCACCCTGGTGCTCTACGAGCGGACCGCGCGGCGCACCGTGGATCCCCTCGCCGCCGAGCTTCGCCGGCGCGCCCGGCGCACCGATACCGTCGTCCGGCCCAGCAGTTGGGGGACGGACAGGTGACCGGATTCGACGAGTCGGCGCAGGCGATGTCCCTCGTGGTGTTCATCGCCGTGGCCACGATCGTCCTGCTGCTCTGCGTCCTGGCCGGTCCCGACCGGGACAACCTGGAGGAGTTCTACACCGGGTACAGCAACCTCGCCCCCCTCCGCAACGGCCTTGCCATCGCCGGGGATTACCTCTCCGCGGCCACCGTACTCAGCACCACCGGCGTCATCGCGCTCACCGGGCACGACGGGCTGGTCCTCGTGGTGAGTACGGTCCTCTCGCTCGTGCTGCTGATGTTTCTGCTGGCCGAACCCCTGCGCAACGCGGGGCGGTTCACCCTGGGGGACGTACTGGGCCGCCGCTCCCCCGGGCGTGCCGTGCGCATCACCGCCTGCACGGTCACGCTCGTCGCTCTCGTACCGTTCATGGCGGTCCAACTGGCGGGCAGCGGAAACCTCCTGGCCTTCATCCTCGGCTTCGACAGCTCCGGTTTCCGCACCGGTGCCATCGCCGCGGTCGGCACCGTGATGATCAGCTACGCGGCGATCGGCGGGATGCGCTCCACCGCCCTGATCCAGATCATGAAGACGGTGACGCTCCTCGGGGCGGGACTGCTCATCTCCGTGCTGATCCTGGACCGTTTCCACTGGGACACCGGCGCTCTGCTCGCCGCCGCGGCTCGGCGCAGCGGGGCCGGGGACGCATACCTGAGGGCGGGGCTCCAGTACGGCGGCAACGACCTCGACATGATCAGCTCGGAGCTGACCGTGGTGCTCGGCGCCGCCTGCCTGCCGCACATCATCATGCGGATGTCCGCCGTCAACAGCGCGCGTGCGGTGCGCCGTTCGCTCTCCTGGGCGGTGTCGGCGGTCGTCCTCGTCTGCGTGTTCCTCACCGTGATCGGTTTCGGTGCCGCCGCCCTCGTCGGCCACAGCGCCGTCTCGGCGGGCGGCAGTCAGGGCAGCAGCGCGATTCTCCAGGTGAGCAGCGTGGTGGCGGGTGGAGGGCGCACCGGGGCGCTGATCGCCACGACCATGACCACGGCGATCTTCCTGACCCTGCTCGCCTCGGTCGCCGGGATGACCCTCGCCTGCGCGAACTCCCTGGCCCACGACCTCTTCGCGCACGGTCTGGCGCGCATGGACCGGCCGACTCCCGCCCCGCGTACCGAGATCATGACCGCCCAGGGGGCGGCGATCGGTGTCGGCGTCCTCGCGACGGTGCTCGCGGTCGTCGCCCGGCACTGGAACGTGCAGGCGCTGGCGGTCTTCTCGTTCTGCGTGGGCGCCTCGGCGCTGGCTCCGGCGCTCGTCTACAGCCTGTTCTGGCGCCGCTTCACCCGTGCCGGTCTCCTCTGCACCCTGATCGTGGGCACCACGGGGGTGGTGGTGCTGATGTCAGGGACCAACCTGATCTCCGGGACGCCGGGGGCGGTCTTCCCGGACGTGGACGCGAACTGGTTCCCGTACACCACGACCGGTCTGGTCTCCATCCCCGTCGGCTTCCTCGCGGGCTGGCTGGGTACGGTCCTCGGGCGCCGGCCCGCCGCCGAGGAACGCCGCCGTTACGAGCAGGTCGAGCCGTGGATCCTGGCGGGTGCGCCGCCCGCGACGCGGCAGTAGGTCCGATTGGTTCCGCAGGTCGCGGGTACCCGCAACTCCCGTACCGGAGACGGTAGAAGCGGATGTCGAGAGGTGAGTCGAGTGGCCCGGTTCTTCGAGAGTTCGTACGGCTCACCCCAGGCGATCCGCCGAAACGCCATCACCGTGGTCGCGGCATCGGTCTTCTGCTACGTCCTGGCCGCGTTCCTGGTCGTGAAGGGCGGGTGGGACGCCGCGTACCCCGTTCTCCTGGTCACGGGGCTGGCCGATGCGCTCTGCATCGGGGTCTGGCTCGCGTTCCGCGGCCGTCGGCGGCGCGGGGTGGAGTGACTCGTCCCCCCGGCCTCGCGGAGCGCGAAGGCAGTCGCACGGTGACGGGGAGTCGGCAGCCGGATTCTGGGACTGCCGGCTCCCGGCGGCGTCAGCCCAGCGGATCCTGGTCCGTGGGCGGCGTACCGAGCAAGGGCGAGGACCACGTGGCCGGGGGCGGCCCGAAGGCGCGACGCCCGGCGCGCACCGCCAGAGCGGCGAGGCCGGCGTTGGCGCCCCCACCGATCACGGCGCCTATGCCGAAGGGCGCCACCCGGCCGAGGACGATGATTCCCTGCTTGGTCCCGTACTTCGTGATGAAGTGCCTGCCGAGGACTTTGTTGATCTGCCGCAAGGTCTCGACCGGCACCTTGGCGACGACCTGGCGCCCCCAGTGCTGCCCCGTCCGTTCGGCGATCTTGCTGATGGTGGCGGTACCGCTTCCTCCGAGCATGATCCCCAGCACAATCGTCCGACGCCGCTCGACCTCGTCGATGGGCACTCCGTGAACTTCGGCGATCGAGAGCGCGAAGAGGGCACTCATCTCAAGAGAGGAAAGCGTCTCGCCCGCCGAGAGCGCCAGCGCGACTCCCGTACCGACGCCGGGTGCGGCTGCGGCACCGCCGACGGCGGCTCCCGTACCGGCCAGCGCACTGACGTACATCCGCTCCAGGCTGCGGATCACCTGCTCCGGCGTCGCGTCCGGGTTCCGCTGGCGGGCCCGGGCGATGTTCTTGCGCACCAGCGGGTTCTGGGCCTCGATGGCCTTGTTCAGAACATCGAGAACTCGCTGCCCACGTATGGCCGCCGGCTGATCCGATGCGTCGTGGGCATCCGTCGTCATGTCTCTTGCTCCTGGTGTCGCCGTTCCCCAACTGGTCCTTCCACTGAACCAGTTGGACCGGGAAAACGTCGGACGAACGAGGAAGACCGCGACGGAAAGCGACAATAGGAGCGGTCCCGTCCGGAAAGCTGGCTCACAGGACACCCCCACCGACACCGCCCGGACCCCGGCGTCAGACGGGAAACGCGACGCCGGTCAGCTCCTCGGAGACGGCCCAGAGGCGGCGCTGCACCTCGACGTCGTAGGACGCCGGACTGGAGGTGACCAGGCGGGGGTGCCCCTTGATCTCGTTGCGGCCCCCGGGGCCGTAGTACTGCCCGCCCAGGACGGCGGGGTCGGTGGCGGCCCGCAGGGTGGGCAGCGCTCCCATCGACGACTTCTGGGTGATCACCGGCGCGAGCCAGGTCAGCGGCGCGCGGACGATCGCCGGGGAGTTGCGGGCGAGCTCGGTGTTGGACATGCCGGGATGCGCGGCCACCGCGACGGTGCTGCCGTGGGCCGCGAGCCTCCGCTGCAACTCGTAGGTGAACATCAGGTTGGCGAGCTTGGACTGCCCGTAGGCGCCGACCCGGCTGTACGACCGCTCCCACTGCAGGTCGTCGAAGTGGATCGCGGCCCGGATGCGGTGGCCGGTGCTGCTCACCGTCACCACCCGGGAGCCCGGCACCGGCAGGAGCAGGTCCAGCAGCAGTCCGGTGAGGGCGAAGTGCCCCAGATGGTTGGTGCCGAACTGCAGCTCGAAGCCGTCCGGGGTGGTCAGCTTCGGCGTGTACATCACCCCCGCGTTGTTGATCAGCAGGTCGATCCGCCGGTGACGGTCGCGCAACTCGGCCGCCGCGGCACGCACGGAGTCCAATGACGTCAGGTCCAAGGCCAGCACGGTGACGTCGCCGGTCATCCGCGCGGCGGCCCGTTTGCCCTTCTCGGCGTCGCGCACCGCCAGCACCACCGACGCGCCGCGCTCCGCGAGCACCCGGGCCGTCTCGAAGCCTAGGCCGGTGTTGGCGCCGGTCACCACGGCCACCCGTCCCCGCTGATCGGCAACATCCCGCTCGGTCCACTTCATGGGCTTCTCCTTATGTACTGCCGGTACGTTATGTTCGAGACGCTAAGGGACCGTCGGTACATTGTCAAGGGACTGGCGGTACACAAGCTAGGCTGGCAGTCATGACCTTCCAGCGGGCGCGCAGCGCGGAGCAGCGCGAGATGCGGCGCCAGGCGATCCTGGACACTGCGGCGGCGATGCTCGACGAGATGCCGGTGGCCGACGTGAGCCTCAACGAGCTGAGTCGGCGTTCCCACCTCGCCAAGTCGGCGTTGTCCCGCTACTTCGCGTCACGCGAGGCGGTCCTGCTCGAACTGCTGGGCCACTTCCTGCAGACCTGGCTGGCGGAGCTGCCGGGCGAGCTGGCCGCCGACATCGACGGGAGCCTCCCCGCCGAGCAGCGGGCCGGTCGGCTGGCCGAGGTGCTCAGCCGTTCGCTGGCATCCCGCCCCGTGCTGTGCGACCTGTTCGGGGCACAGGGCGCCGTCCTGGAGCAGAACGTCACTCTTGAGGTCGCACTGCGCCACAAGCGGGCTTCGCTCGACGCTCTCGCGACCATGACCGGCCTGGTCCGCCGGCACGTACCGGAGCTGGGCGACGGTGCCCAAGCGTTCTGCCTGCACGCCATGGTCCTCGCGGGCGCGCTGTCGGCCTACTGCCCGCCGCCGCCCGCCGTGCTGGCCGTCTACGAGGCGTACCCCTCGCTGGACGCGCTGGGATTCGACCTGCGCGACGCCCTGCGGCTCTTCCTCGGTACGGCGCTGCTGGGCGCCCTGCCCCGCGCCGATCAGCCCCCCGACCGGCACTGACGCCAAGCGGCACAGGCAGCGGGCCCGGAGGGACTACGCAGCACGGGGGCGGGCCTGCGTCAGCGGACCCACGGGCCGGGAAGGTCTCGGCGCACGGTGTCGAGGTCCGCGGCCGTACGCCCGCGCACGTGGATCCAGGAGTGGTCGTACGGCCCGTCCCGGCGCACCAGCCGACCGGGCGCCGCGTACCAGCGCACGGGCGAGTCGTCCGCGGACGCCCACATGGGATGGTCGGGCAGTTCCACCCGGGCGTAGCGCTCGTGAAGGCGCAGCAGCGACGCGTCCGGCAACTCGCAGGCGTCGTAGAGGCGGTGGTCGTCCGCGCCGAAGAGCGACTCGCTCAGTACGAGTTCGACCCACGCGAGGGACATCCGGTCGAGGAACGGTATCCAGGCGTCGCGCGACTCCACCAGGACCGGCGGATCGTCCTGTCCGATCTCCGCCAGAGGGATCGCCCAGAGGGCGCAGCCCTGATTCTCGTGGCGGAAGACCAGCAGGCCGCCCATGGCATCGTCCACGTGGAGCGCTGTCGCGGGGAGCAGGGGGTCCTGCTGCCGGGTCATGTCGGGGCGGCGCCCGAACAGCGCGTACCCCTCGCGCAGGGCGGCCAGGAGTTCAAAGCCCAACTCGGCCTCGACGGAGTCCAATTCGTCCTCGCCGAAGCCGTCCTCAGGTTCCAGGGGACGCCCCATCCACGTATCGGCGAACCAGCGCACGAAGTCCAGGGCGTGGGCGCGCGTACGCACCCCGCCCCGCAGCGCCACGGAGACATCCGGCCCGTCCGGCATGCCGAGGACCCTACCGGGGGCGCCCCTCCCGGTCACGCTCTCGACCTGGCTCACCACCCGGCCCGGGACCGTGTCTGAGCGGCGAGGTTAGGGTGTCTCGACCGAAACGGCGAGGTGGACCGGGGCGGGGACGGGGGACGGACTGTGGATCAGACCGAGGCAATGCGGCTCGCGGACGCTTTTCTCGCGCGGAGTGGGCACCCGTACGAGCTGCCCCTCGCCATCGACGTCGACCGGGTTCGCGCAAGCGACGGGCTACTGATCGCGCCGTACAACTCCGTGCGGTACCTGGCCTCGCGCGATCCGCGCGAGATGCAGCTGGACTGCTGGCCCATCCTGGTGGACCTGCGGAGCGGCGAGGTGCGGTTCGGGCTGCTCGAAGAGCGGGATCTCTGGAGGAAGTCCCCGGGCGGCTGACCGGCCGCGTCGGGCCGTGGCCCAGGGTCACGGCTCCACGGATGCCCCTCGCTCACCGACGTCAGCGACACAGGCGACACCCTCGGCGTCTTCGGCGTCTTCGGCGTCTTCGGCGTCTTCGGCGAGCAGCCGAGCCAGCAGAGCCCGCCCCTCCTCGCCCCGCAGGGCGTCGGGCCCCCAGGAACGCTTCGGCCAGTACGCCCGGCCGTCGATCCAGGGCACCCCCAACGGCAGTTCGGGCGTACGACCGCTGAGTTCGAGGTCACCGACGGGCTCCACGGGCAGGTCGGCGGGGAGTCCGCCCGCGCGCGCGGACCGGTGCAGCGGCATGGGCACGAGCTCCACCACCCCTGCGGGCCGGACCTCGTCGTCCCCGCCTACCGGGAAGACGACCAGCAGGGCGGCCCCGCCCCAGGGCGGGTCGTACACCAGGGCATACCGCATGGACACGGCGTCGGGCTCGCAGGCAGCACGGGCCAGGACCTTGGCCCTGACGCCGCCGCTTCCGCAGACGCAGAGGGCCCCGTAGACCGCCAGGGCGACGAAGACCAGGAGGCACCACCAGTCGTCGAGCCCGAGCGCGGCGAAGCCGGCCACTCCGCAGACCACCAGGATGAGGCCGGTGCGGGTCGCCCCGCCGAGCAGGACGGACAGACCCGAGATTTTGCGCAACGTCTCCACCCGCCACCATGGGACGCTGCGGATGTCGGCCTCTCGGCGACTGCGCGCCTTCGGCCTCTCCAGCGCTGCCTGACGTCGGGCCTCGGCCGCCAGCGTCGCGTACGTGAGCGCGCCGGAACCATGCCCCGATACCTCTCCACCGTCGTGCGTCATCGGGTCCCCCATCTCCGCAGGCACACGCCCGCGCCCCAAGTGGTTGTACTGGCAACGGACTTTAGACTCCCGCCGGCACCACAGTCACGCAGCACCCGGGATGCGCACGTGATCGTGGCAGAGGGTGCCCCTCTCGGCGCGCAGCCGCTCTGTGCGACTGGCAGGACGGACGAATTCGAGCTCCGCGTTCGCTCAAGCAGGTCGACCGGTTGGCCCACCACTCAAGAGTCGCCGTGCCCTGGTAGCTGTCCACAGCCCAAGTACCGCGATCAGGCGGGCCGTCGCCCGTCATTGCGCCGGGTCCCCCGTCATGAGGCCCGCCCGCCCCGGTGCGGGGATCTGTGCACCCAACCCCCCTGCCACACCATGCCTCGGGCTGCCGCTGGTCGCCGCACCGGAGGCCGGTTTCCCGCACCCCGGTAGGTCGGTGGACTCCTCAAAGGACGGGGAGTAAGAACTAACCCCCCTCCCTCCCCTCCGTGTCATCACCCGTGCGAGTGACCCGGTTGCTTTGGGGCAGTTCAGGCGGTTACTTTCAGCGCAACGACTTTACACACAGAGCGACCCTCGAACGGGACGGCAATCCCGGTCGAGGGTCTGACCACTCAGGAAGAGGCACTTCCCCATGGCTGTAACCGACTTTATCGCGCCTCCGCGCACCCGCTCAGGGCCTGCGCATCCCTCCTCCGGGGTAACCCATGTCCGCACCCGGCTGACCTCCGACTTCACGATCCTGCACAACGCCTTGGCCCAACGGCGGGGCAGCGCGGTCGCGGTGGGCGTCGGCGCGTACATCATGTCCCTGCCCGACGGCGCCCCCGTGAGCATCGACGCCCTCTGCGCCCACTTCGACGAGGGCCCGATCACCCTCTCCCGAGCCCTGCGGGAGCTGGAACACGCCGGGTATCTGGTGCGCCGCAAGGAGCGTTGGGTGCGTGGCCTCATCCGCACCCGGACCTTCTTCCGTACGGTCCCCGGGCTGCGGCTGCCGGAGCCGGAGACGCCGCCCGGGAAGACACCGGTGCAGCCCGCGCCGGGGGCGCCCGAGGCGACGGTGCCCGCGCCCCGCCTGCCCGCCGAGGCGCAGACAGCGCCGGACCCGGACGCGGACGCGGGCCTGGACGCGGACGCGGGCCTGGACGCGGACGCGGCCCCGGACGCGGACCCTGACCCCGCGTCAGACCCTGACCTGGCCTCTGACGCGGCCACCGAACAGCGGGAAGCCGACCAGCAGGAGCCCGACCAGCAGGAGTCCGACGAGCAGGCCCCCGAGGACGAGACCAGCACGGTGGACGGGACGGAGACCGACACCGGCGCCGACACCTCCGCTCCCCCAACCCCTGATGTCGAAGGCGACGTTGACGAGGGGAGCTCCGAAGAAGAGGGCGTCGGGGAAGTCGGTGCCGACGAAGAGGGCTTTGAGGACGAGGCCGTCGAGGAAGATTCGCCCCTCGGTATCACCGGCGTCGACCCGCAGGCCGTCGTGATCCTCGCGTCGCTGCGGATCGTCGACCCCCGGCTGATCCTCTCCCGGCGCGAAGTGGCCCAACTGGCGCCCGTCGTTGCCGACTGGCTCGCCCACGGCGTGGATGCCGCGACGATCACCCAGACCCTGACCGCCGCCCTCCCCGTACCTCTCCGCGCCCGCCCGGCCCGCATCCTCGCCTACCGGCTCCGCGACCGGCCCGTGTCACCCCCGCCGTCGTCGCGCACCGCCGGGGAGGACCCAACAGGACCATTCGGTACACAAGGTGACGATGCGTCATCCCAACCGCCGCTGCTCCCTTGGCAGACCTGCGACGGCGGCTGCGAGCGCGCGTTCCGCGCGCCCGAACCGGGCTCCTGCCGGGACTGCACCCAGCCGGACGGTCCGCCGCCCGGGTGCGCGGCCGACACCGGCGCCGCCACCGGTTCGATCGCGTCGATGCGTACCGCTCTCCGCGAGAGCAAGGAGGCGAGGGCGGTCGTGCCCGCCAAGTACCGCAAGTTCAGCGTCCGCAACCAGCCTTGGGCACGGGCCGCCGCACCCGCGTGAGCGGGCCCGCCTGAGCAGGCCCGCCTGAGCGGACTTGTCACGACGCGCGAGGCCGGCCGTCAGTCCTCGGTCGGCTGCGGGTTCGGTGTCCGTCCCGTGAGGGCGGCGAGGGCGTTGCGGACGTGGGTCATGCGGGCGTGCAACTCCTCGCGGCTCTCCTCGTGTTCGCGCAGTATGCGCTCGGTCTCGCGCACCACCCGCTCCTCGCGCACCCGGGCCTGGGAGAAGAGTTCGGCGGCGCGGGCCTCCGCGTCCTCCTGGCGGTGCCGGGCGGCCTCCTCGGCCTCCGTGCGCCCGCGCCTCGCTGCCGCGAGGACGGCCTCGGCGCGCCCCGTCAGTTCATCATGACGGGACGTCACCTCCGTTTCGCGGGCGAGGATTTCGGCCTCGGACGTCTTGTGGCGTTCGGCCTGTTCCTGCTCCTGGTGGGCGAGCACGCTCGTCGTACGGGCACGGGTCTGGGCCATCAGCTCCTCGCCCTCCGCCCGGACCCGCGCGGCGTCCTCGCCCGCCGCCGCCAGGGTCTGCGCCGCGACCCGACGGGCCTCGGCGAGGACGCGTTCGGCGTCCTCCTCGGCCTGGGCCCGTACTTTCTCGGAGTACGCACGAGCGGCGTCCCGGGCCTCGCGCCCGGCAGTCTCGGCCGCGTCGCGCAACGCCTGTGCGGCCTCCTGGGCGGCGGCGCCGGACTCGGCCACCTCTTCCTCGGTGAGGGCCAGTATCGAGCGGGCGCGCTCGCTCAGCTCCTGGTACGTCTGCGGGGCGAGGCCCGCGACCTGCTCGGTCAGCCGGGCCGACTCGGCCGTGAGCTCCTCCGCGAGGGCGGCCAGCCGGGAGAGCTCGTCCAGGGCCGCGTCCCGCTCGGCCGAGAGTGAGGCGACGAAACGATCCACCTGCTCCGGGCGGTACCCACGTCCTCGTCCCCCACCGAAGCCATGTCCGGACACCGGTGCAGCACTCATCCCTGAAACCCTCTCTTCCGCACGCCGCCATCGATCCTGAGGTCAAGGATGCGGCAATTGGGCCGGAAGTCGGAATCGATCAGCCGCTTTCCGGACGGAAGCGACCGGCGTCACAGCCCGGCGGCGTCCGCGAAAGCCCACCGCAAACACCCCAAGGGATACCCGGCCGAATCGGGCCGGACACGCGAAGACGCCCGCCCCTTAGAACAGAAGAACAAGAGGGCGGGCGTCCTGGTGTCTGCCGTTTCCGACGGCCGAGTGCGGCGGACGGCTCAGATCAAGCCGTCCCACATCTGCTCCAGCAGCACCGACCACCAGCTCTCCGGCGACGCCAGCGCCGCCGGGTCCAGGGCGGCCAGGTGCGCCTGGAAATCGACGGTCCAGCGGCCGGCCTGCTCGGGATTCAGCCCGTACCGCAGGCGCCACATCCGCCCCAGTAGAGCCATGGACCGGACGAACTCGGGCAGCCCCGAGTTCACGAACTGCGGCAGCACCGACTGCCCGCCCGGGCCTGCCTCCACGGGCACCGCGACGATGTTCGCCGTGCCGTACTGGACACAGATCGCCCGGCCGAAGTCCGTACCCATCACGAGGTACGCCCCCGCGTCCGGCGCGGGCCGCACCTGGCGCTGCGCGGCGAGCTCGGCGAGGGTCGGCACGACCGGCTGACCGGGCTGGGCCCAGAAGAACGGCCCGAAATCGGCGGGCAGCCCTGCCCAGACCAGGGTCCGGCCCACCGTTTCCGGTACGCCCTGCCGGGAGACGGCCCGTTCGTCGAAGCGGAGCACGCCCTGCGGGCCGAACGCCTGGAGCAGCTCCTCGGCCACTCCCTCCGGCCCGACCGGCGGCGCGGGCTGCACCGGCGGCAGGGGCGCCCGCACGGGGGCGGGCCGCGCCGGGCCGTCCGCGACCTGGTGCAGCTCGCCCTGGTGGGTGAGGAGGTGGCGCATGCCCTGCTGGCGGCTCGCGTGGTCGGTGCCGTACGGGGCGACGCTGGTGATCCGCACCTGCGGCCACATCTCGCGGATCATGCGTGCGCAGTAGCCGCCGGGCAGCTCGCAGGACTCCAGTTCGGTGTGGAGCTCGATGACCTGCTGCGGCGGCACGTTCATGCCCCGCAGCTCGTAGAGCATCTGCCACTCCGGGTGCGGGGTCCCCGGCGCCGAACGGCGGATGAGCTGCTGCTCACTGCCGTCGGGCGCGCGGTACCGCAGCACCGCCTGGTAGCCGGGACCCACGGTCGGCGGCTGGACGGGCTGCTGCGGATAGCCGTACGCGGGCGGCGGCGGAGGCACGACCCCGGGACCGGGCACTCCGGGCCCCGGCACGCCAGGCCCAGGAACGCCGGGCAGACCCGGCGGCGGGCCGGGGGGAGCCGGGGGACCGCCGACCGGAGGGCCGACCGGAGGCGCCGCGAACATCGTCTCGGCGTGGTGCACGTCACCGTGCGGACCGGGAGGACCGGGCGGCCCCGGAGGGGCGGGCGGGCCGGGGGGGCCGGGCGGGGCAGGTGGCTGAGGCACGCCGGAAACGCCCGGCACACCGGGAGCACCGGGGAACCCGGGCGGGCCGGGCGGTGCCGGAACACCGGGAGGGCCGGGCGGATCGGGCGGACCGGGGACACCCGGGGCGCCCAGGTCGACCGCGGGGGCCATCTGCGTCGGTACGTAACCGCCGACCGGCGCACCGGGGCCCGGCGGCGGCGGGGTCGCGCCGGGGCGTGCGCCCGGGATGCCCGGGGCACTCGGCGGCGGCGGTACCGAACCGATGCGCGGACCGCGTGGCGGGACGGATGCCTTACTGGTCGCGGCGTTCGCGATGTCCTCGGCACCCGGAGGGGTGGCAGGCACCCGCCTGCCGTGCGGCGCACCGCCCGCCATCAGCGTGGTCGGGGCGTCGGCGGGAACGACCGGCGAGGGCGCGCCCTCGTCGTCGGCGCCCGAGAGCGGCGGGGCGAACACGGTGTGGGGCAGCGGGACCGCCGCATCGTCGGAGTCGCGGTTGGTGTCCGTACCCGCCCACGGCGTGGCGCCGTCCGGCACGGGAGCGGCGACCGGGGAGCCGTGGGCCGGCACCCCGTCCGAGGCGGTCGGCTCGTGGTCCTCGGGCTGCTGTCCGGCGGGCGGGCCGGGCCACGGCGTCGCGCCCGAGTCCTGCGCGTGCGAGGTCGGGACGGAGGGCGCGGAGGAGGCCACCGCGGGCGTGGCGGACGCGGAGGAGGCCACCGCGGGCGTGGCGGACGCGGCAGGAGCTGCGGGCGTGGCGGGCGCGGCAGGAGCAGCCAGCGTGACGGGCACCGCGTCGCTCACCGCATCGGGACCGCTCGCCTGCGCGGGCACCGTCCCGGCGCCGCCGGTGCTGCCGGTGCTGCCGGTGCCGCCGGTGCCGCCGGTGCCGCCGGTGCCGCCGGTGCTGCCGGTGCTGCCGGCGACCGCGTCGGACGACTCGTGCCTGCGGTCCGGAATGCCCAGTTTGTCGGCTGCTTCCTGGAGCCACTCCGGCGGCGTCAGCAGGAAGGAGGTCTGGTTGAGATCGATGCGCGCGGACGGCTGGGGGGCGGGCACCGCGTCCGCCGGGGAGCCGTACTCCTCCTCGTAACGCCGTATCACCTCGCCCACCGGCAGTCCCGGCCACAGCGTGGCCTCGCCGCTGTCGCGGGCGATGACCAGCCGCTGACGGCCACCGTCCGAGACGGGGCCCTCCGGGCGGTCCTCGGCCCACGCCACGAAGCCCAGATCGAACTCGCGGACCCGCACCTCCCGGTGCTGGTAGCCGGGCACGTCACCGTTGACCCACTCGTCAGCCCGTTCCTGCGCCTGTGCGAACGTCACCATCGCGCTCAGCCCTCCACCGGGACGGCACGCGCGAAGCCGCCGTCCACCATCAGGTTCGCCACCGTCTCCAGCTCCTGCGGGCTGCCCGCGAGCCGCTGGAGGAACGCGTCGAAGTCCGCACCGCACTCCACCATCAGCCGGTCGGAACGCTCCTGCACCGTCATCTCGTTCCGGTCGCGCGCGTCGTCGTACGCGCAGAACCAGACCGAACCGATGCCGCTCCCCTTCACCTTCACCGTCAGCAGACCGCCCTGGACGAACGCGATGCCCAGGAAGTCCTTGGTGAAGTGGTCCCGCAGGCACTTGTTGACGTAGACGAGGTCGTTGACCGCCGCCTCCTCGCGCACCGTGAAGAACGGCTGGTCCACCAGCAGCCCCAGCTCGGGGTCGAGCGCCGTGCCCACCGGGGCCGAACCGCCCGCCGCCTTCAGGAACGAGCGGTACGCGCCCGGCAGGCGGTACCCCAAGTCCTCCTCGACGCCGAGGATCTGCGCCTCGGACACCGCGACGGCACCCTTCGGCAGCCGGAAGTGCGCGGGCCGGGTGCCCTGCAACGGCCGGGTGCCGCGCCGCTCATGGTCCACCGGGGTCGTCGACAGACCGGCGTGGTGGCGCAGCAGCGCCTTCACGTCGACGGGTACCAGCTCCATCCGACGGCTGCCCGACACGTGGTGCCAGGTCCAGCCGTGCGGGGTCGCCACCGCCGGGATCGTGTCCCACAGCTCGTTCCCGGTCGCCGCCAGCGCGGCATTGGCCGACACGTAGTCGGTGAGCCGGAGTTCGTCGATGCCGAAACCCGCGGGCGGATCGGCGATCTCCGCGGCGGCCCGCGCGTACGGGGAGAAGTCCGGATGACCGTTCGCGTCCATCCGTACACCCCTCGGGTGGCGCGACGCCCGGACCGGGTCCGGGAAGTGCACGACCTGCCCGGCGTAGGCCGCGTTCGGTGGCGCGGCTTGCTGCCCGAGCCGACCTGTCGTCATGGCGGTTGCCCCCTGCTGCGTCCGGTGTTCCGCACAGCCTATGCGGTGGCGCAACAGGCGGAACCGCCCCTTCGCGGCCATCACCGACCGTCACACGGAGGTGACGGAAGAGCGACGGTTGGGAGGCTTTGAGCGACACGCTGCGTCCAATACCGCCCCAGCTTCCCCACCGTCCGACACATTTGGCAGGCTGTCCCCCGCAACTCGGGGGATTGCACGGGAGGAAACCGACACCATGCACGACGTACACACAGTCACTTCCGGGGACCCGCGCCTCAGCTGGAGCACCACCGACTCCAACCGCACCCCCCGGCTCCACCACCGCCGCGACGGCATCCTGCCGGCCGTGGCCGCCGCGCTGTCCCTGCGCGGGGAGACACTCACCTGCACCGCGGGCAAGGGGGACCAGCCACCCGTCCTGCACCACCTGGTGCAGGACTTCCTCGACACCCTGCCCACCAGCCAGCGCGAACGCTTCACGGGCCGCTGCCCCGAGGCGATTCTCCTCTCCCGGCAGCTCACCGCGGCCGAGGGAACCCGCTCCAAGCGCGCCCAGCGCAAACCACTCACCAGCGGCGAGGCCCGGCGCGCGCTCAAGCACGGCCGGCTCACCGCCCGCCACATCCGCGAGGACGGCGACCCACGGCACGGGAGCTACGCGGCGCCCTGCCGGTCCTGCACGGTGATGCTCGCCCACTTCGGCGTACGTCCCGTCGACCTCGCCAACGGGGCGGCCACCACGGCCGAGAGGGGCTGACGGCATCCCGATGCACGAGCCGAACCAGCACCCCACCGGCACCCGTTTCACCCCGGTCGTGGCGAAGGCCCTGCGCGCAGCGGGCTGGGAGCCCGGCCGCTGGATCATCCGGCAGGCCGAGGAGTGGGCCGACGCGCTGCGCGCCCACACCTCGCCGGCGGGTCACCGCCACGCGGTGTTCCCGGCGGTGGTCGAGGCCTGGGCGGAGTTCGGCAACCTGCACATCCTCGCCCCGGGCCCCGGCCGCCAGATCGCCCCCGCCTCCGTACGGATCGACCCGCTCGCCGGCCTCCACCTCGCCCGCACCCTGGGCGACCTCGGCCGGGCGCTGGCCACCGAGGTCAGCCCGCTGGGCCAGGAGAGCGAGGGGCAGGCGGTCCTCGCCATGGACAGTGAGGGACGCGTCTACAGCATCGACCACACCGGCGACTGGTACCTCGGCCCGGACATCGACCGCGCTCTGAACACCCTCCTCACCGGCGTCCAGCCGACCCGGCTGACGCCGGGCTGACGCCGGATCGAGGGGGCCTCCGGGCCCGGAAAACCGCGCCACGCACCGAGCAGGCGCTCGATCGCCTCGGCGACCGCCGCGGCCCGGACGTCGCGGCCGGCGCGGTGCGGGCCGATGCCGCCTTGAGCATCAACGCGTCAATGCGTCAACGCGTCACTCCAGTGCTGCTGGGGTCACTTGGGCTGTCCTTCGCGCGGTCTTCCGCGAAGCCCCACCGGTGCGCGGAGGCCGGGGAGGACCAAGCGCGCACGGGCAAACATTTCCGGCACGTCGACGATGCAGGCAACCGCACCCAGCGGTTTGGGACTCCTCCTCACCGAGTGGGACCTTCGACGGCGCCCTGCTCCGGTCTCCGTCGATCACCGATCACCGATCACCGATCACCGATCACCATGACTGCGACCGAGTACCCGCTACCGACCACGCGTGCCCACGAACGCACACCCGCCCGCCTCGCCGTCGCGGCAGGCTTCCACCTCGTTCTCGCGCTCGGCCCCTTCCCCGCCGTCGACCGACGGGTCGGCCGAGGAGCCGGATCTTCGCCGGCCGCGCGAGACCACCGTGAACAGCGAAGGAGCATGTCGTGTCAGGACAACGCAGGTCGGCCGGGACAGCCGCGCCCTCCGCAGACCGGCACCGCCGACGCCCCCGCCGACGTACGGGGCGGTGGATAGCGATAGCCGTGGCCGTCCTCGTCCTCGGCACGGCGGCCACGGGCGGCTGGTTGTACTCCCACCTCAGCGGCAACATTCAGGGCGCCGACGTGGACGACGCCCTGGGCGGCGACCGGCCCAAGGCCGCTGCCGGGGGCGAGAACATACTCGTCATCGGCTCGGACAGCAGGGAAGGGCTCGGCGACGCCTACGGCAAGCACCTCACCACCATGCAGTCCGACACGCTGATGCTGCTGCACACCGGAGGTGACGGGAAATGGGCCTCCGTCGTCTCGTTCCCCCGTGACTCCTGGGTGCTCATCCCGTCCTGCGCGCGCGGCGACGGCCCCGCCTCCACCCCTCACCGGTTCAAGATCAATGAGGCGTACGCCATAGGCGGCTCCACCGGCGACAGCGTCAAGGCGGCCGCCTGCGCCATCAAGACCGTCGAGGCCAACACCCACGTGCGCATAGACCACTTCCTGATCGCCGACTTCCGCGGCTTCACCGGAATGGTCAACGCGCTCGGCGGCGTCGAGGTGTGTCCGAAGCAGGACATCCACGACTCCAAGGCCCATCTCGACCTGAAGGCGGGTTGCCAGCTCGTCCGGGACGACAAGGCCCTCGGGTACGTGCGCGCCCGCTACAGCATCGGCGACGGCTCCGACATCGGCCGCATCGGCCGGCAGCAGGAGTTCATGAAGTCGCTGGCCGCCCGCGCCAAGTCAAAGCTGTACAGCCCCACCGCGCTGTACGGCTTCCTCGACTCCGCCACCAAGTCGCTGACCGCCGACCCGGAACTCGCCGACATCAAGCCCCTCACCAGCCTGGCCGGCAGCCTCAAGGGCATGGCGACCGACCGGATCTCCTTCCTGACCGTCCCCAACTACCCGCGCGAGCTCGACGTACCGACGGACAAGGCGAACGTGACCTGGCAACAGCCTGCGGCCCGCAACCTGTTCACGGCCATGAACGAGGACCGCGAGACGACTCCGGCGGCGCTCAAGGCGGCCACCGCCGAACTTCCCGCACCGGCCGGCACGGTCCGCGTCACCGTCCTCAACGGCACCGGAACCCAGGGCAAGGCCCTGAAGGTCGCCGAGGAGCTCCGCGCCTTCGGCTTCCAGATCGCCGCCACCGGCAACGCTCCCGCCGAGGTCAGCAAGACCACCCTCACCTACCCCCAGGACCAGGCGAAACAGGCCGCGTCCCTCGCCGCGCGCCTGCCCGGCCTCACCCCGACCCCGGCCGCCCCGGACGCTCCCGCGGGCATCACCCTGACCATCGGCCCCGACCTGCCGCCCACCTCCGGCTGAGAGCGAGGGGCAGGCGGTCCTCGCCCTGGGCAGTGAGGGGGGTGCCGCGCCCCGAAAACCCTCCCCACGAGAGTCCAGCCGACCCGGCTGAGGGCTCCCGGCCGAGGGTTCACCCGGACCGAGGTTCACCCGCCCGGGGTCTGCCCGGCCCGGGGTTCGCCCGGCGCTACTCCGTGGCGATGGCCTTCAGGACGTTCATCCGCCCGGCGCGGAAGGCCGGGAAGAGCGCGACCAGCAGGCCCACCACCGCGGAGCCGAGGAAGACGACACCGATGGTGGTCCACGGAATGCTGAGCACGCCCAGCCCGGCGAGGGCCAGCAGCTTCTGTGCCGCGACGCCCCAGCCCAGGCCCAGCGCCACGCCGAGGATCGCACCGAAGAGGGCGACGGTCACGGACTCCAGGCGGACCATCCGGCGCAACTGGCGCCGGGAGAGCCCGATGGCGCGCATCAGCCCGATCTCGCGGGTGCGTTCGACCACCGAGAGGGCGAGGGTGTTCACCACTCCGAGGACGGCGACGATGATGGCGAGTGCCGGAGGCAGTGGGGCGGCTGAGAGTAGCCAGTCGATGTGGGTCGGCAGGCGGCCTACGAAAGCCCCGGCGCGCTCTGCGCCCGTGTCCCGGCTTCCCTCTGGGGAGGTACGCCCTCCCCCTCCGACGGGACGCCGGGCAGGACATCCGAGGAAACCTCGGACGGGCCCCCTCCCCCGCCCCTCACCCCCCGGACGCCCCCCTGCCCCGGCAGCGCCACCTCCATCGGCACCGCCTCCACCTCGGGAGCGATCACGACGACCTCGGGGGCCGCCACCCCCGGTACACCGGCCTCGGGCGCCACCTCAGTGGCCACCGCCTCCGTAGCGTCCGGGGAGACCGTCGCATCCGGGGAGACCGTCGCGTCCGGCAGCACCGCCGACACCCGGAAGCCGCCCGCGTCGGTCGGGCCGGAGACGAAGGCGCCGCCGAGGACGGTCACCCGCTCCCGCATGCCCACGAGGCCGTTGCCGCCGCTCGGCAGGTCGGCGTCGGCGACGGCCGCGTCGGAGGGGCCGTTCTCGACCTGCATCGCGACCTCCGCCTCGCGGTGCGCGAGCCGGACCCACGTCTTCGCGCCGGCCGCGTGCTTGTGCACGTTGGTCAGCGCCTCCTGCACCACCCGGTACGCGGTCTGTTCGACCTGCGGGGCGTACGGGCGCGGGTCGCCGTCCACCGACAGCTCGACCGTCATGCCCGCCTGGCGCGACTGGGCGACGAGCGCCTCCAGCTCGCCGAGGCGCGGCCCGTCCTCCGGTGCCGCCGCGGCCGCGGCGGCTGCTGCGGCGGCCCGGCTGACGGAGGCCAGCGGCTGCCGGTCGTCGCCCGCGCCCGCCCCCGTACGGAGCACGCCGAGCATCTCGCGCAGCTCGGTCAGCGCCTGGCGCCCCATGTCCCCGACGAGCGCGGCGTTGCGGACCGCCTTCGCGGGGTCCTTCGGGGCGATGGCCTGGAGCGCCGCCGCGTGCACCACCATCAGGCTCACCCGGTGCGCGACCACGTCGTGCATCTCCCGGGCGATCCGGGTCCGCTCCTCCGTACGTGCCCACTCCGCGCGCTCCTCGGCCCGGTCCGCGAGCAGCGACAACTCCCGCTCCAGCGAGTCGGCCCGTTCGCGCAGGCTCTCCATCAGCCGGCGGCGCGCGCCGATGTAGAGGCCGAAGAGGAGCGGGGGCGCGGTGAGTCCCAGCGCCATGAAGAGGGAGACGACGGGGGCGTACCAGTCCCCCGGCACGGCCGAGGACGCCTCGTCGACGAGGTTCCGGCTCAGCCGCAGGTACGTGACGATGAAGCTGCCGACCAGCGACATCCCGGTCAGCACGACGGTGATCCTGCGCGGCACCTCGGACGCGGCGAGCGAGTAGAGGCCGACGATGCCCATCAGGAAGCCGACCTCGGCGGGAGTGGTCGCGATCGACACCAGCACCACGACGATCGGCCACCGGCGCCGCAGCACCAGGACCGACCCGGCCAGCAGCCCGAACAGCACGCCGACCGGCACCGGCAACCGGGCCTCCTGGGCGAACTGGATCCCCTCCAGCCCGCACTCCAGCGCCGAGACCAGCGCCAGTCCCACGTCCAGGGCGACACCGCGCCGCCGTTCCCACCACCAGTAGCCGCGGGTGGTCGCTCCCGCCGCCTCCCGGTCTGCCCCCGTTGCGGTCATGCCATCCACCCTACGGGCGCCCGCATCCCATTTTCGGGTGACCTCGACAGCACTACTCATGTTCGAACGGGGGTTGATCCGCGGGTGATCCCCGGACCAGGGACTTCGCCGCGCGGACACCTGCGGAGGTGCGCGTTCCGCGCGACCGCGCACCCGCGCGCACGTGACGGACGCCATCCGACGGGCGGCCCGCCCGCCCGCGTGATCAAGAAAGCCGGATCTGTCGTCGCGCGTAAGGGGCTTGGTACGGCATAGTGTTGGGTGCCGATCCGACAGGCTGACACAATGTCCGTTTGGGCCGGAATTAGTCCCCCATGGTGTAATCAGGCAGCACTGCGGTTTTTGGTACCGTATGTTCAGGTTCGAATCCTGATGGGGGAGCTTTTCGGCGCGGGGGGCCCCCCCCCCCGGGGGGGGCCCCCCCCCGGGGGGGCGGGGGGCCCCCCCCGGGCCCGGGGGGGGCCCCCCCCCCCACCCCCCCCGCCCAAAAACAGAGCCCCCACCCCCCCCCCC
>NZ_JBIAJC010000004.1:278209-444170 GCF_042871745.1 Streptomyces sp. NPDC005576
CCGTTTTCACCCCCCCGGGGTATACTACGGCCCCCCGGGGGTTTTTGGGCCCTTTTTGTGCTGTGCCGCGGGGGGGGGGGGGGGGGGGCCGGCCGGCCCCCCCCCCCCGGGGGGGGCCCCCGCGCCCGTTTCCGGCAGGTGCACCCCCGGTATCCTGCGGGTGACCGCACCCGAAAGCCGAAGGGCACATCCGTGAGCGCCAGCAGCCCCGCAGCAGTCGTCGTCCTCGCAGCGGGTGGAGGCACCCGCATGAAGTCGAAGACGCCCAAGGTCCTCCACGAGGTCGCCGGGCGCTCGCTCGTCGGGCACGTCGTCGCCGCTGCCCGCGAACTCGACCCCGGGCAGCTCGTCGTGGTCGTCGGGCACGCCGGCGAGCAGGTCGTCGCGCACCTCGGTGCGACCGTCGCGGACGTGCGCACCGCCTTCCAGGCGGAGCAGAACGGCACCGGGCACGCCACCCGCGTCGGACTCCAGGAGCTCGGCGGCGTCGAGGGCACCGTGATCGTCGTCTGCGGCGACACCCCGCTGCTCTCCGGTGCGACGCTCGGCGCGCTCGCCGCCACCCACGCCTCGGACGGCAACGCCGTCACCGTGCTCACCGCCGAGGTGCCGGACTCCACCGGCTACGGCCGGATCGTGCGCGACGCCGCCAGCGGCGCGGTCACCGAGATCGTCGAGCACAAGGACGCGAGCCCGTCCCAGCGCGCGATCCGGGAGATCAACTCCGGGGTCTTCGCCTTCGACGGCCGGCTCCTCGCGGACGCCCTCGGCAAACTGCGCTCCGACAACAGCCAGGGCGAGGAGTACCTCACCGACGTGCTGTCCATCCTGCGCGAGGCGGGCCACCGGGTCGGCGCCTCGGTCGCGGCGGACCACCGGGAGATCCTCGGCATCAACAACCGCGTCCAGCTCGCCGAGGCCCGCCGCCTGCTCAACCAGCGGCTGCTGGAGCGGGCCATGCTGGCCGGCGTCACGATCGTGGACCCGGCCTCGACGCTGGTCGACGTGACGGTCACCTTCGGGCAGGACGCGGTGGTGCACCCCGGTACGCAGCTGCTCGGGACCACCCACGTCGCCGAGGACGCCGAGGTCGGCCCGAACACACGGCTGAAGGACACCGTCGTCCACGAGGGTGCCCGGGTGGACAACACGGTCTCCGACAGTGCCGAGATCGGCCCCGGCGCCACCGTCGGCCCGTACGCCTACCTGCGCCCGGGCACGAAGCTCGGCGCCCGGGCGAAGGCCGGTACGTACGTCGAGATGAAGAACGCCACGATCGGCGAGGGGACCAAGGTCCCGCACCTCTCGTACGTCGGCGACGCGACCATCGGCGACCACAGCAACATCGGCGCCGCCAGCGTGTTCGTGAACTACGACGGCGTGGCCAAGCACCACACCACGATCGGTTCGCACTGCCGCACCGGGTCGGACAATATGTTTGTGGCACCCGTCACGGTCGGAGACGGCGTTTACACCGCGGCGGGTTCGGTCATCACCAAGGACGTACCCGCCGGTTCCCTGGCCGTCGCCCGGGGCCAGCAGCGGAATATCGAGGGCTGGGTCGCGCGCAAGCGGCCCGGAAGCGCCGCCGCTCAGGCCGCCTTGGCCGCCACACAGGATTCCGACGGCGAAAGCTGACCGGAAACACGCGCGCCGGACTCGGCGTACCGTGAAAGATGCTCACCCATTTCGGCTGGCACGTTGCACATCGGGACACATGCGTGCAACGGTCAGAAACACGTCTGAGGAGACTGTGCTGTGACCGGGATCAAGACGACCGGCGAGAAGAAACTGATGTTCTTCTCCGGCCGCGCCCACCCCGAGCTGGCCGAGGAGGTCGCACACCAGTTGGGTGTCGGTCTCGTGCCGACGAAGGCCTTCGATTTCGCCAACGGTGAGATCTACGTCCGCTTCCAGGAATCCGCCCGCGGTGCCGACTGCTTCCTGATCCAGAGCCACACGGCTCCGATCAACAAGTGGATCATGGAGCAGCTGATCATGCTGGACGCGCTGAAGCGCGCCTCGGCACGTTCGGTCACAGTGATCGTTCCGTTCTACGGCTACGCCCGCCAGGACAAGAAGCACCGCGGTCGCGAGCCGATCTCGGCCCGTCTGGTCGCCGACCTCATGCAGACGGCGGGCGCCGACCGCATCCTCACCGTCGACCTGCACACCGACCAGATCCAGGGCTTCTTCGACGGCCCGGTCGACCACCTCTTCGCGCTGCCGATCCTCGCCGACTACGTCGGTGCCAAGGTCGACCGCTCGAAGCTGACGATCGTCTCCCCGGACGCCGGCCGCGTACGCGTCGCCGACCGCTGGTGCGACCGGCTGGACGCCCCGCTGGCGATCGTGCACAAGCGCCGCGACAAGGACGTCCCGAACCAGGTCAGCGTCCACGAGGTCGTCGGCAACGTCCAGGGCCGGGTCTGTGTCCTGGTCGACGACATGATCGACACCGGTGGCACGATCTGCGCCGCCGCCGACGCCCTGTTCGCGCACGGTGCCGAGGACGTCATAGTGACGGCCACCCACGGCGTGCTCTCCGGCCCGGCCGCGGACCGCCTGAAGAACTCCAAGGTCAGCGAGTTCGTCTTCACGGACACCCTGCCGACCCCGGGCGAGCTGGAGCTCGACAAGATCACGGTGCTCTCCATCGCCCCGACGATCGCCCGCGCGGTGCGCGAGGTCTTCGAGGACGGGTCGGTCACCAGCCTCTTCGAGAGCGACGAGCGCGACGAGCACTGATCGCGAAGGGCCGGCGCTGAAGAGCTCCGACCAGTGACGGTGGTCCCGACCGCCGCCCACGGGTCCGCCACGTTGCACGAGTAACCCGCAGGTCAGCGGGGGGCTGGTGCGGGCGGGACTGATCCACTTGGGGTACGGCCTCCCCGCCGGGTAGACTCACGGAGTTGCTCGGCGAGGGAGGCCGTACTCATGTACGGCGCTCCGTTATCGACGCGCTCTTCGTAGCAGGCCATCAAGTCGTGGCCGGGTGACCAGTCCGTTTTCGTCACCCCACGAGGAGTGCAGTCATGGCCGACCAGATCAACCTCGCCGTCGAAGGCCGTTCCGAGTTCGGCAAGGGCGCCGCCCGCCGCGCCCGCCGCGCCAACCTGGTTCCCGCGGTCGTCTACGGCCACGGCGCCGAGTCCGTGCACATCAACCTGCCGGCCCACGAGCTGCAGCTCGCGCTCCGCACCCCGAACGTCCTGATCGGTCTCGAGATCGACGGCAAGAGCGCGCTCGTCATCCCGAAGGCCGTGCAGCGCAACGCCATCAAGGGCAACATCGAGCACGTCGACCTGCTGACCGTGAAGCGCGGCGAGAAGGTCAACGTCGAGATCACGATCGAGACCGAGGGCGACCTGGCCCCGGGCGCCTTCCTGGTCGACTTCGTCCAGAACACCCTGAGCATCGAGGCCGAGGCCACCCACATCCCCGAGTCCGTGACGGTCTCCATCGCGGGCCTGTCCGCCGGTGACTCGATCCTCGCCAAGGACATCACGCTGCCGAAGGGCTCCGTGCTCTCCGGTGACGAGGACGCCATCGTGCTCCAGGTCGTCGCCGCGCAGGCCGAGGAGCCGTCCGCCGAGGCCGCCGAGACCACCGAGGCCTGAGCCTCCGTCCCGCACCGACCTGCTTGACCGACGGGGCGGCGGTCTCCCTTCCCGGGAGTCCGCCGCCCCGTCGGCCTGTGCGGGGCACCGAGCCCGCTGTGACCCGCCCCGCCCCGCCCTCCGGCCGTTTTCGCCCGGCCCGCATCCGAGGAGACAGCGCGCAGATGTCCGACGTCACCGACCCCTGGCTCATCGTGGGCCTCGGCAATCCCGGCCCCGAGTACACCGCGAACCGGCACAACGTCGGCTTCATGGTCGCCGACCTGCTGGCCGAACGGATCGGCGGGAAGTTCAAGCGGGCGCAGAAGGCGCAGGCGCAGGTGGTGGAGGGCCGCATCGGCCCGCCCGGCCCGGCGAACCGGCGGGTGATCCTGGCGAAGCCGCAGTCGTACATGAACCTGTCGGGCGGCCCGGTGACGGCACTGCGCGACTTCTACAAGGTGCCGACCGACCATGTCGTCGCGGTCCACGACGAGTTGGACATCGACTTCGGCTCACTGCGGCTGAAACTCGGCGGCGGCGACAACGGCCACAACGGCCTGAAGTCGATGACGAAATCGATGGGTCCGGAGTACCACCGGGTGCGCTTCGGCATCGGCCGGCCGCCGGGCCGGATGCAGGTCGCGGACTTCGTGCTGAAGGACTTCTCCTCCACCGAACGCAAGGAGCTCGCCTACCTGGTGGACCGGGCGGCCGATGCGGTGGAGTCACTGCTCGCGGACGGTCTGGAGCGGGCCCAGGGGACGTACAACTCCTAGGGCCGTATCTGACCATTCCCGCCGGGCGGGCGGCGAATGGTCAGACGCAACCCAGGGTCTGTACGGGGTTGGCTCGCTGCGTCGCGGGGCTGGGCGCACGGCTTCGGTCTCCCACCGAGGGCGCCGGGAGTGCGCCGCTCCGGCGCTGGCAGAATCACCGTTCATGCCACACACCCCATCGATCACCCGGACCCGCATGGGCGCACTGCTGCATGCCACGGGCATGGTGACGGAAGCAGCAGCGCGCGAGGCTCTCGCAGCCGCCGCCGGATACGCGGACAGGGCACTGACGCCGTACGAAACGGCCCGCGCGCTGGAGGAGTTCGGGGTGGCGGTCTCGGCCCACGGTGACGACGTCGACTCCCTCGGCGAAAGCTACGCTGCCCTCCTGGCGCGGGCCGCCCGGGTCGCCGGTGGTGGGGTCGCCATCACCGACGTACGGCTGGTGCGGGGAGAGGGCGAGTTCGCCGACGGGCGGGCGGACCGGGTGGAGTTCGACCGGGACGACGTCCGCGTATCCGTCCCCGCCGAGCACTTCGCGGACGACTACCTCGACCACTTCGCCGCCTGCAGGGCGGTGGCCCGGACCGTTCACCGCGACGACCCCCGCTCGTGGCGGTCCGTGGACTTCCCCCGCGAGCCGCATGCGACGTACGACAGCATCATGGTGCTGGCCACGCCCGAGCAGGCGGAGTCGTTGCGGGTCCGTCTGGGGCTCCGGATCGGCTGACGGCCCCCGACGCTCGGTCCCGGCGCGGTCGGCGACCTGCCGGTCGAGGCAGTGCCTGCCGTGGACAGGACCGGCAGAGCGCGAGGCGGCCTCGTCCGGAGCCGCGAAGGCATCGGACCGGGAACGCCCAACTCCCGACATATACACCGCTTCCCCGTCCCTTTTCGGCCGCAAGTTGACCGAGGGCATTGTCCTGCCCAAAGATCGGCCCCCATGAAGCCCTCCCAGCGCATGGCCGTGATCGCCCGCAACGGTGCGATGGCCCTGGTCACCCTGCTGCTGCTCGTCGCGGGGGCGTGGACGTCGTGGGAGACGGCGCACCACATCATTCTGGCCAAGGGCCGTGAGCACGGCACGTTGACGGTGACCGGCTGCGGCGACGACACCTGTACCGGGACGTACGCCCCGGACGCCCAGTCCCCGCCGCGCTCGGGTGTGATCGTCACGCGCTCGGTCGCGGCGCAGCGCGGCGACGAGTTCCCGGTGGTGCTCAAGCCCGGCACCGCCGAGGCCGTACGGACCGGTGTCCCCGGATTCCTGCACGCCTGGCTCCCGTTGGGCGGCGCCCTGATCCTGGCCTCCCTGGTGGTGGGCGGCGGCCTGCGGCTGACCCGTACGGCGTGGGCGGCGGGGGTCGCGGGGGCGGCGCTGCTGGTGGCGACGTTCCTCGCACTGTGAGGGGGCGCGCGAGGGCCGCCGGACGTGCGACGTACCGCATTCCGTGTTCCTGAGCGACGACCTTCAGGCTTCTCCTCCCTTGTGCGCCAGGGGTGTTGGAGGATTCGCCCATGGATTCTCGTGCGACCGATTCGACCGGCCCGACCAATCCCACCGACCCCACCGCCGACGCGGCGGCCACGTACCTCACGGCACTCCACCAGCGGCTGACGACCGACGGTTGCGCAGTCTCTTCGCCCGGTTGGCAGGAGTACCGGGTGGTGACCGGCTACCGCGCCGACCGCAAGGTCCGGTGGTTCGGGACGAAGGCCGAGCTGTTCGTCTTCGCGGCGGCCGTCCCCGAGATCGACCAGGCCACCCTGGGGGCGTTCACCGCCTGGGCCATGCGTTACGCCAAGAGCCTGCGCGGAGGCATCCCCGGTGCGCGCAACGCGGCGCTGGTCCTCCCCGCCCTGGTGAGCGAACGCGTCCGGCCCGAGGCTGCCCGGTGGGCGGCCCAGGACGCCCGGCTCCTCGACACGACACTGATCAGCCGCCCCCTCACGGTCGAGACCACCCAGGGCGCCGCACGCACCACGATGTACCGGGGCGGCACCGCGTGGGGCGGCATGTTCACGAGCCACGTACTGGAGAAGGCCGCCCTGTACTTCCCATGACCCCGCCTCCCCACGAGGCGGCCCGCACGCCCAGGTGCCCCCGCCCGGACGGCATGTCCGGACGGGGGCACCGTCAGCGAGCGGGCAACGACCGCTGGATCAGCCGGTGTTGCGGAGCCCCGCCGCCACACCGTTGACGGTGAGGAGCAGCGCGCGGGCGAGCAGCGGGTCGGCTTCCTCGCCGGCCTCCGCGGCGTCGCGCTGGCGCTTGAGGAGGGCGACCTGGAGGTAGGAGATCGGGTCCAGGTAGGCGTCGCGGATGGCGAAGGTCTGCTGGAGGACCGGGCTGGTGCCGAGGAGTTCGGTGTTGCCGGTGATCCGCAGGACTTCCTGGACGGTGAGGGCGTGTTCGGCCTCGATGGCGTCGAAGACGTGCTTCAGCTCGTCGGGGACGAGGGTGTCGACGTAGTGGCGGGCGATGCGCAGGTCCGTCTTGGCCAGCGTCATCTCGACGTTGGACAGGAAGTTCTGGAAGAAGTGCCACTGGCCGTGCATCTCGTCCAGCACGGTGTCGAGACCGGCCTCGCGCAGGGCCTTGAGGCCCGAGCCGACGCCGAACCAGCCGGGGACGATCTGCCGCGACTGGGTCCAGCCGAAGACCCACGGGATGGCGCGCAGGCCGTCGAGCGAGACGCCCGAGCCGGGGCGGCGGGAGGGCCGCGAGCCGAGGTGCAGGTCGGCGAGCTGGTCCACCGGGGTGGAGGCGAGGAAGTACGAGGGCAGGTCGGGGTCCTCGACCAGCTTGCGGTACGCGGAGTGGGCGGCGTCCGAGACGGTGTCCATGGCCGCGTCCCAGCGGGCCAGCGCCTCGTCCGACTGACGCGGCGCGGTGTGCAGGGCGGAGGCCTGCAGGGTGGCCGCGACGGTGAGTTCCAGGTTCTCGCGGGCGAGCGCCGGGATGAGGTACTTGTCGGAGATGACCTCGCCCTGCTCGGTCACCTTGATCTCGCCCTCCAGGGTTCCCCAGGGCTGGGCGAGGATCGCGTCGTGCGAGGGGCCGCCACCACGGCCGACGGTGCCGCCGCGGCCGTGGAAGAGGCGCAGCCGTACGCCGTAGCGGTGGGCGACGTCGCGCAGCCGGCGCTGGGCGCGGTGGATCTCCCACTGGGAGGTGGTGATGCCGCCGAACTTGGAGGAGTCGGAGTAGCCGAGCATGACCTCCTGGACGTCGCCGCGCAGGGAGACGAGGCGCCGGTAGGAGGGGTCGGCGAGCATCTCGTCGAGGATGACGTCGGCGGCGCGCAGCTCGTCGGTGGTCTCGAGGAGCGGCACGATGCCGATCTTCGCCCAGCCGGCGTGCAGGTCGAGGAGGCCCGCCTCGCGGGCGAGGACGGCCGCGGCGAACACGTCGTCGGCGCCCTGGCACATCGAGATGATGTAGGACTCGATGACCTCGGGGCCGAAACGCTCGAACGCTTCCTGGATGGTGTGGAAGACGCCGAGGGTCTTGGCGCCCGCCGCGTCCAGCGGAGCCGGGGTCGGGGCGAGCGGGCGACGGGAGCGGAGTTCCTTGGCGAGGAGCTTCTGCCGGTAGTCGCGCGGCATGTCGCTGTAGCGCCACGACTCCTCGCCGAGCCGGTCGAAGAGCTGACCGAGGGCGTGGTGGTGGGCGTCGGCGTGCTCGCGTACGTCCATGGTGGCGAGCTGGAGGCCGAAGGCGCCCAGCGTACGGATGGTGCGGTCCATCCGGCCGTCGGCGAAGAGGCCGCCGCGGTGCTCGCGCAGCGAGGTCTGGATGAGGGTGAGGTCCGCGAGGAGCTCGGAGGTGCCGAGGTAGTCGCAGCCGGGGCGGTGCGGGGTGCCCTGGGCGAGGCGCTCGCGGGTGTTGACGAGCTTCTGGCGGATGCAGGTGGCCTTGAGCCGGTACGGCTCCTCGGCGTTCAGCCGCTTGTAGCGCGGGCTGATCTCCGGGAGGCGCTCCAGGTCGGCCTGGAGGGATTCGAGCAGCTCTTCGGTGGCGCCCGTGTAACGGATGGAGTTGGAGAGCAGCCCGCGCAGGTGGTCGATGAGTTCGAGGGCGTCGGTGATGCCGTGCTCGTGCTGGAGGATCAGCACGTCCCAGGTGACGGCGGGCGTCACATTGGGGTTGCCGTCGCGGTCGCCACCGATCCAGGTACCGAAGGTGAGCGGGCGGGTGCCCGGGGGCAGCGGGGCGCCGACGCGCTCCAGCTCGGCGGAGAGGTCTTCGAGGACGTCGCCCACCGCGTTGGCGTGCAGCTCGTCCAAGTAGTAGATGGCGTTGCGGGCTTCGTCGGCCGGCTCCGGGCGGACGACGCGCAGCTCGTCGGTCTGCCAGATGAGGTCGATGTTCTCCGCGAGCCGCAGGTCGACGCGGCGCCGGTCGGCCTCGATGACGGGCGTCTCCAGCAGGGCGGCGATGCGGCGGAGCTTGTTCAGTACGGAGCGGCGGGCGGCCTCGGTGGGGTGGGCCGTGAAGACGGGCCGCACGTTGAGGTTCTTGACGGTCTCCCGCAGGTGCTCGGGGTCGGCGTCCTTGAGGAGGTCGGCGGTACGGGCGAGGAGTCCGCCCTCCGCGGCACGCCGGTCACGCATCTCGTGGGCGCGGTGCACCTGCTCGGTGACGTTGGCCAGGTGGAAGTAGGTGGAGAAGGCGCGCACGAGCTGCGCCGCGGTCTCCAGATCGGTGTCACCGAGAAGCTCGGCCGCCGCTTCGCCGTCCGTACGGGTGAGGGCGCGGACGCGTTCGACGAGTTCGAGGAGTTCCGGGCCCTCCTGGCGTACCAGGGTCTCGCCCAGCAGGTCGCCGAGGCGACGGATGTCGGCTCGCAGCTCGGGGCTGGCGGCAGGGGTCTGGTCGGCACTGCTCACAGTGTGCGGCTCCTTGCAGTGGTAGAGCACGAATCCGGGGCCAACGGCCGCAGCGGTGCTGGTGCCGCCCCCGGGACGAGCGGGGTGCGGACCGCGCTGTCCGACCCTCCCAGGATATGTGTCACCGGCGTCGGCGCGTCCGGTGGCCTCACAGGGTGGGACGGCGGGGGCACGAGGGCCTGTATCGGGTTGGCCCGCGGCGTCCGACAACCCCCTACAGGCCCTGGACGGCCGGAGCCGTACAGGCTTTACCCGGATGGGGGCAGGAGATACCACGAACGGCGCACGGAACGTGGTCTGGTGGTGTGGGCCGCGTCACTGCACTACTTACGATCCCGTAAGTCACGGCCCCGTAGCCCAAGGCCGATTCCGAATTGTTCTCCTCACCCCCCGGGGGACCACATGACCATCAGCCCCGATCTGACCGACCAGCCGGAGCCACCGGCGCCGTCCGGTCCCGATCCCGTCCCCTCCGCCACGCTCGGCGGCGACAGCAAGCGGTCGATCGAACAGATCGCGCTGCTCCTCTTCATCGTGGTGCCGTTCGCGGCCCTGGTGGCGGCGGTGCCGCTGCTCTGGGGGCACGGCGTCAGCTGGCTCGATCTGGGGCTGATGGTGGCGATGTACTACATCGGCTGCCACGGCGTCACGATCGGCTTCCACCGTTACTTCACGCACGGCTCCTTCAAGGCGAAGCGCCCGCTGCGCATCGCGCTCGCCGTCGCCGGCTCGCTGGCCGTGGAGGGCCCGCTGGTGCGGTGGGTCGCCGATCACCGCAAGCACCACCGGTTCTCCGACGCCGAGGGCGACCCCCACTCGCCGTGGCGCTTCGGCGAGACGATGCCGGCCCTGATCAAGGGCCTGTGGTGGGCGCACATCGGCTGGATGTTCAACGAGGAGCAGACCCCGCAGCAGAAGTACGCCCCCGACCTGGTCAAGGACCCGGCGATGAGGGCGATCTCCCGCCACTTCCTGACCTTCACGATCATCTCGCTGGGAATCCCGCCGCTGATCGGCGGTCTGGTGACGATGTCGTGGTGGGGTGCGGCGACGGCCTTCTTCTGGGGTTCCCTGGTACGGGTGGCGCTGCTCCACCACGTCACCTGGGCGATCAACTCGATCTGCCACGCGGTCGGCAAGCGCCCCTTCAAGTCCCGCGACAGGTCGGGGAACGTGTGGTGGCTGGCGGTGCTCTCCTGCGGCGAGTCCTGGCACAACCTGCACCACGCGGACCCGACGAGCGCCCGGCACGGGGTGATGCGCGGCCAGATCGACTCCAGCGCCCGACTGATCCGCTGGTTCGAGCAGCTGGGCTGGGCGTCCGACGTCCGGTGGCCGGACGCCGACCGCATCGACTCACGACGCAAGGAGTCCCGGCGCGAGGCCGTGCCCGCCGACGCGGCATGATGGGGAGCGTGGCGACCGACGGCAGCACGAGCAGCGAGAAGAGCAGCCCTCCCCCCGTGCGCCGGACCCCGCGGGTCCGGATGACGGGGAAGGAGCGGCGCGAACAGCTGCTGGACATCGGTCGCACGCTCTTCGCCGACAAGGGGTTCGAAGGGACCTCGGTGGAGGAGATCGCGGCCCGCGCCGGGGTCTCCAAGCCCGTGGTCTACGAGCACTTCGGCGGCAAGGAGGGCCTGTACGCCGTCGTGGTCGACCGCGAGATGCGCCGGCTGCTGGACATGGTGACGAGCGCCCTCACCGCGGGTCACCCGCGCGAGCTGCTGGAGCAGGCCGCCTTCGCGCTGCTCGACTACATCGACACGTACACGGACGGCTTCCGCATCCTGGTCCGGGACTCGCCGGTCGCCCAGTCGACGGGCACCTTCGCCTCGCTGATCAGTGACATCGCCACGCAGGTGGAGGACATCCTGGGCATGGAGTTCAAGGCCCGGGGCTTCGACCAGAAGCTGGCCCCGCTCTACGCGCAGGCCCTCGTCGGCATGGTGGCCCTGACCGGCCAGTGGTGGCTGGACGTCCGCAAGCCCCGCAAGGCGGAGGTGGCGGCGCACCTGGTGAACCTGGCCTGGCACGGCCTGGAGAACCTGGAGTCGAAGCCCCGGCTCATCGGGCACCGCAGGAGCTGACGTACGCGAAGGCGTACGAGGGGCTCCCGCCATCCGCGAGGGTGGCGGGACCCTTCTCGTACGGGCACGGACGGGCACGGACGGAGCGCGAAGCCGGCCGGGGCCCCGGCGGTCAGCGCACCCACTCCTTGAGGGGGTCGGTGTCCAGGGCGAAGCCGACGGGAGCGGGGAGCTCGATGGTCTTGCCGAAGGGGCGGCGCAGGACCTTGGTGTACGAACCGGCGTCGGGCTCGCTGTGGACGAGGGTCTCGCAGGCGTCGCGATCGATCAGCAGGTACACCGGGATGCCGGTCTCGGCGTAGGCCGCGGGCTTCTCCTCCCGGTCGCGCTTGTCGGTGTCGGCGTCGTAGGAGGTGACCTCCACGATCATGAGGACCCGGTCGGGGGAAGCCCATTCGCGCTCCCCGCCGAAGGCGCCCTCGGGGGCGAGCGTGCCGTCGGGCTTGGCGTGGCCATTGCGGTAGGTCTGAATCCTCAGGCCGCGTTCGGGGTAGAGCCACAGCTCGGGGCGGTGCTGCATGCAGCGTCGGGTGAGCCAGCGGATGATCTCGTCGTGGTCCCCGTCGGGCACGGCCTTGACCCCCAGCCTGCCGTGGATGAACTCCATGCGGACGCCCTCGCGCTCGGCGGCTGCGGCGATGCGCTCGAACTCCTCGGCCCGCATCTGGGGCCGGTGTTCCATGACCGTCACTGGGCACCTCCTGGCCTCCAGCTTAGGTGGTGTCCGGCGGATCAAGGCCGGGAAGCGCGCGGCGGTCCGGCAACGCCGCGAGGCGCCGTGCCGAGGGGCGGTGAGCCGCACATGGTCGAGTGCGGCGATCACCCCTCACCCTTCCGGGCGACCGCGAAGATCCGCCGGAACGGGAAGACCGTGCCGTGCGGGCCCTCGGGATAGGCGGTGCGCAGCAGGTCGCGGTAGGCCGTGAGGAAGGCGTCGCGGGCTTCGGGGTCGTCGGCGAGGGCGGCGAGGACCGGACGCAGGCTGGTCCCCCTGGTCCAGTCGAGCACCGCGTCCTCGCCGTGCAGGATCTGGAGGTACGTGGTCTCCCAGACGTCCACCGCCGCGCACCCGGCCCCGGTGAGCCGGTCGTAGTAGGCGGCGGGCTCCAGGACCGCGCCGTCGTGACGGAGGAGTCCGGCGAGTCGGTCCCGCCAGCGGCGGGACTCGGCGAGTTCGCGCAGCAGGACGTGGCTGGGGGCGGTGAAGTTGCCGGGGACCTGGAAGGCGAGGGTGCCGCCGGGGGCCAGGCCGTCCAGCCAGGCGGGGAAGCGGTCGGCGTGGCCGGGGACCCACTGGAGCAGGGCGTTGGAGACGATCAGGCCGTACGGCTCCGAGGGGACCCACTCCACCGCGTCCGCCTCGGCGAAGTCGAGCGTGGCGGTGGCCTGGGCGCGGGCCCTCTCCAGCATCTGCGGGGAGTTGTCGTAACCGGTGATCCGGCCCCCCGGCCACCGGTCGGCGAGGAGGAGGGTGACGTTGCCGGGGCCGCAGCCGAGGTCGGCGATGCGGGGGCGGGGGGCGCCGGGGAGCTCGCCGACCCGGGCGAGGAGATCGAGGAAGGGACGCGCCCGGTGCTCCGCGTGGTGGAGGTACTGACCGGGGTCCCAGACGGATGCGCTCATGCCCTCAGCATCACCCCGAACTATCTTGACGTCAAGACACTTGGAATCAAGAGACTTCATGTCGACAGACCCTTTACACTGATCGACATGGAGGACGAGGTCGACCGTCTGGTCGCAGCATGGCGCCGCGAGCGCCCCGACCTCGACGTGGAACCACTAGAGGTCCTCAGCCGGGTGTCGCGCCTCGCGCGCCATCTCGACCGGGCCCGCCGCATCGCGTTCTCCGAGCACAACCTGGAGCCCTGGGAGTTCGACGTCCTCACGTCGCTCCGCCGGGCCGGCGCCCCGTACCAGCTCTCCCCCGGCCAGCTGCTGACCCAGACCCTGGTCACCTCGGGCACGATGACCAACCGCATCGACCGGCTGACCAAGAAGAACCTCGTGGAGCGCCTCCCCGACCCCAACGACCGGCGCGGCGTACTGGTCCGGCTGACCGCCGAGGGGCGCGACAAGGCCGACCAGTCGCTGGCCGGCCTGCTCGACCAGGAGCGCGCCATCCTGGGCGAGCTCTCTCCGCGCCAGCGCGGCGAACTCGCCGACCTGCTACGCCAGTTGACTGCCCCGTTCGACAACGTCCCCGGATAGCTCCACCACTTCGGACGTCAGATCGACCGGACCCACGCCCGCCCTGCGGGCCAGGGCGACGGCCGCCAGCGTCGAATGCACCCCGAGCTTGCCCAGGACGTTCTGCATGTGGGTACGGACCGTGTGCGGGGAGAGGTAGAGCCGCTCCGCGACCGCCTTGCGCCCCAGCCCCGCGACCATGCAGCGCAGCACCTCCCGCTCGCGCGGGGTGAGCGACTCCACCAGCAGTTCGCTCTCGGTGCGGTGCTTGCGCGCGGCCGTCAACTCCCGCAGGACGCCGGTGAGCAGAGCCGGCGGCAGATGCGTCTCGCCGCGCAGCACCCCGCGGATGACCGCCAACAGGCGTTGCAGGGAACAGTCCTTGGCGACCCAGCCGCAGGCCCCCGCCTGGAGTGCCGCCGCCGCGCGGCGCGGATCGTCCCGCTCCGCGAGCACCACCGTGCGGACGCCCGGCCGGCCCTCGCGGACCCCCGCGACGAGCGAGATCCCGTCGACCGGACCGCCCTGGTGCGGGAGGGGGCCGGACCCCGGCGCCGTGCCGCCCAGTTCGGCGTCGACCAGCATGACGTCGTAGCCGCGGCCCTCGGTGGCTGCGCGGTCGAGGCAGCGCAGCGCGGCGGGGCCGCTGCCTGCGGCTGCCACGTCCACGTCCGGCTCGGCGGCGAGCGCGGCTGCGAGCGACTCGGCGAAAATACGGTGGTCGTCAACCACGAGAACCCGGATACGGGCCACGGTTACCCCCCAATGGGACGGTCCCGGGCCACCGTCCTGAAGGGGACCCGGGTGGGGACGCGTCGGGGCGGTCGTGACGCCCGAGGCCCGCGGAGGGAGAGCCGTCCGCACGAGCCCGCCGCGCGCACCGAGCCGCCATCCGCGCCCGGGTGCCGCACCGCCCGTCTCGGCCCCTGAACGGCACCGACCCCCACCGGTGCTGCACATCAGCGTACGGGCGTACGGGTGGCCGGGAAGCCGATTCACGGAAGTGACCGTCCCCGGCGTTCAGGAAGTGCTTCCTGCACGTAACGGGACGGATGGGGGACGGAAGTGGACGAACGAGGGCGGATTCCGCGCCGGTCCGGAGCCCACCGCCCACGGCCGCGTCCTGGCGTGCCCACGGCAGAGCGCCGGGCCGCGGCCGTGGGCCGGTCCCGGCGCTCGTACTCGTACACGCGCGGGTGGGTGGGTGCGGTCGGGGTCCTCAGACCAGGCGGCGCGCGCCCTGCGAGGGGACGGCGGCGAAGATGCCCGGGGTCGAATGACCGGCCGCCGCGAAGGCGTCGAGCACGGACGTGCTGACCGCCTCGGCGTCGGACTCCTCGACCAGCACGATCGCCGAACCGCCGAAGCCGCCGCCGGTCATGCGGGCACCCAGCGCGCCGGCCGCGTTCGCGGTCGCCACGGCGAGGTCCAGCTCGGCGCAGGAGACCCGCAGGTCGTCGCGGAGCGAGGTGTGGCCCTCGGTGAGCACGGGGCCCGCCGCGCGCACGTCCCCGGCGTCGAGCAGCGCGATGACCTGCTCCACCCGGGCGTTGTCGCTGACCACGTGGCGTACGTAGCGGACGACGGACTCGTCCGCTCCGGCCGCCTCCAGCCGGGCGAGGGCGTCGGGGAGGTCCTCGTACGCCAGCTCGCGCAGCTTGCCCAGCGAGAGCAGACGGGCGCCCTCCTCGCAGCCGGCGCGGCGCTCGGCGTACGCGCCGTCGCCGAGCGCGTGCTTGACGCGGGTGTCCACGACGAGCAGCCGCAGCCCGTGCGCGGCCAGGTCGAACGGCACCTGGCGCACGGCGAGGTCGCGGGTGTCGAGGTGGAGGGCATGGCCGTCGGTGCAGCACGCCGAAGCCATCTGGTCCATGACGCCGCAGGGCACGCCGACGAAGTCGTTCTCGGCGGCCTGGCCGAGGACCGCCAGCTCGGCGGCGCTCAGGCCGAGGCCGAAGAGGTCGTTGAGGGCGAGCGCGACGACCACTTCGAGGGCGGCGGACGAGGAGAGCCCGGCGCCGGTCGGCACGGTGGAAGTGACCTGGATGTCCGCGCCGGTGATCTTGTGGCCCGCCCGGCGCAGCGCCCAGACGACACCCGCCGGGTACGCGGCCCAGCCGTGGCCCTCGTTCGGGGTCAGGCCGTCGACGGCGAGCTGCACGATGCCGCCGGGTACGTCGGTGGAGTGCAGGCGCAGCTGTCCGTCGGTGCGCCGGGCGACGGCGGCACGGGCGACGTGCGGGAGGGCGAGCGGCATGACGAAGCCGTCGTTGAAGTCGGTGTACTCGCCTATGAGGTTGACACGGCCGGGCGCGGCCCAGACGCCTTCGGGCTCGGTGCCGTACAGCGCGCGGAAGGAGGCGATGAAGTCCGCCTGGTCCGCCTGGTCCGTCGGGCCGGTGGTCGCGACGGCCTCGGCGACGGTGTTCTCGGTGACCATGATCTCGGGAGTTGCGGGGGTTTCGCTCATGATGCGGTGTTCTCCTCTCGGCGGGCGAACGCCCAGGCGTCGGCGACGATTCCGGCCAGGCCCGGGCGGCTCGGCGTCCAGCCCAGGCGCTCGTGGGCGGTGGCGGCGGACGCGACGAGGACGGCCGGGTCGCCGGCGCGGCGGGGGGCGACGGTCTCCGGGATCGGGTGGCCGGTGACCTCACGGACGGTCTCGATCACCTGGCGCACCGAGAAGCCGTTGCCGTTGCCCAGGTTGCAGATGAGGTGCTCGCCGGAGGTGGCGGCGCCCAGGGCGAGGAGGTGGGCCTCGGCGAGGTCGGCGACGTGGATGTAGTCGCGGACACAGGTGCCGTCGGGGGTGGGGTAGTCGTCGCCGTAGACGTTGATCGACTCGCGCTCGCCCGCGGCGACCTGGAGCACCAGCGGGATGAGGTGGGACTCGGGGTCGTGGCGCTCCCCGGTGTTCCCGTACGCGCCGGCCACGTTGAAGTAGCGCAGCGAGACGGCGGCCAGTCCGTGCGCGGCGGCCTCGCCGGTGATCATGTGGTCGACGGCCAGCTTGGTCGCGCCGTACGGGTTGGTGGGGGCGGTCGGGTCGGTCTCGGTGATGGGGCTGGAGACCGGCTCGCCGTAGGTCGCGGCGGTGGAGGAGAAGACGAGGGTGCGCACCCCGGCGTCGCGCATCGCGGCGAGCAGCGCGGTGGTGCCGCCGACGTTGTTGAGCCAGTACTTCTCCGGGTTCACGACGGACTCGCCGACCTGGGAGAACGCGGCGAAGTGCAGGACGGCGTCGTAGGAGGCGTCGAGCCACTTCGCGGCGTCCTGGATGCGGCCCTCGATGAACTCGGCGCCCTGCGGGACGCCCTCCCGGAAACCCGTGGAGAGGTCGTCGAGCACGGTCACGGTGTGCCCGGCCTCCAGCAGGTGGGTGGCGACCACACTGCCGACGTAGCCCGCGCCACCGGTGACCAGGTACTTCTTCGGGGTGCTGCTCACTTGCTCGCTACCTCTCGCAGTCGCTGGGCCGCGGTCTCCGGCGGCACGTCGTTGATGAACGCTCCCATGCCGGACTCCGATCCGGCGAGGAACTTCAGCTTGCCGGTCGTGCGCCGGATGGTGAACAGCTCCAGGTGGAGGGCGAGCTCCTCGCGACCGGGGGCGCGGAAGGGCGCCTGGTGCCAGGCGGCGATGTACGGGGTGGGGGGCTCACCGGGCCCGAAGATCCGGTCGAAGCGCCTCAGGAGTTCCAGGTACATCCGGGGGAACTCCGCGCGGGCGGCGTCGTCCAGGTCACGGAAGTCCGCGACGCGGTGGCGGGGGTGGAGGTGGACCTCGTACGGCCAGTGCGCGGCGTAGGGGACGAAGGCGACCCAGTGCTCGCCTTCGAGGACGGTCCGGTCGCCCTCGGCGATCTCGCGGGCGACGACGTCCTCGAAGAGGTTGCGTCCGGTCTCCTCGCGGTGGGCGACGGCAGAACGCAACATCAGTTCGGTTCGAGGCGTGACGAAGGGGTAGCCGTAGATCTGGCCGTGGGGGTGACCGAGAGTCACACCGATCTCGGCACCGCGGTTCTCGAAGGGGAAGACCTGGGCGACCTGGTCGAGTTCGGCGAGAGCGGCGGTGCGGTCGGTCCAGGCGGCCAGGACCAGGGCGGCCTGTTCCTCGGTGAGGTCGGCGAAGGAGGAGTCGTGGTCGGAGGCGAAGCAGACGACCTCGCAACGGCCGGAGTCGCCCGCGAGCGACGGGAAGCGGTTCTCGAAGACGACCACGTCGTAGTGGTCGTCGGGGATCTCGCTGAGCCGCCCGTCCCGGGAGGGACAGAGCGGGCACTCGTCGGCCGGCGGGTGGTAGGTGCGGCCCTGGCGGTGGGAGGCGATGGCCACCGCGTCCCCGAGGAGCGGGTCGCGCCGGATCTCGGACGAGGTGGCGACGGCGTCGAGCGGCCGGCTGTCCACCGCGTCCCGCACGGCGCCCTCGGCGGAGTCGTAATAGATCAGTTCACGACCGTCGGCGAGGGTCGTAGCCGTCTTCTTCACCAGGTTCCTCCAAACATAACTAAACATAATTAATCACAAGCGAACAGAGGCGTCAATGACGTAACACTTTGTAAACAAGCAGTACCCCTGTGTGCGCTTTAGTGGAGACCTGATTCTTTACATCGGGTCATTTCGCCCCTCTGCATCACGATCAAACAAAGAACACCAGTTGGTTTGTTCAGTTATTGAATGCAAGGGCGTAGGTTTCATCAGGTTCAGTTCGCGCAACGAAGCGAGTACCCCCCATGAACTATCTGGCTGATGGGCTCCGGCTCCCCACGAACGGCCTCGATTACACAATCCTGGCCATCTACTTCGTCGTGGTCCTCGGCATCGGCTTCGCGGCCCGCGCCAGTGTGAAGACCAGCCTCGACTTCTTCCTCTCCGGCCGCTCCCTGCCCGCCTGGGTCACCGGTCTGGCCTTCGTGGCCGCCAACCTCGGCGCCACCGAGATCCTGGGCATGGCCGCCACCGGCGCGCAGTACGGCGTCTCGGTCGTCCACTGGTACTGGATCGGTGCCATCCCCGCCATGGTCTTCCTCGGCCTGGTGATGATGCCGTTCTACTACCGCTCGAAGGTCCGGTCCGTCCCGGAGTTCCTGCTCCAGCGGTTCGACAAGTCGGCCCACGTGCTGAGTTCGGCCCTGTTCGCGTTCGCCGCCATCCTCATAGCCGGCGTCAACCTCTACGCGCTCTCGATCGTCGTGGAGGCGCTGCTGGGCTGGCCGAAGTGGTTCGCGATCATCGTCGCGGGCATCTTCGTCCTCCTGTACATCACCATCGGTGGGCTCTCCTCGGCGATCTACAACGAGGTGCTCCAGTTCTTCGTCATCCTCGCCGCGCTCATACCCCTGACCATCCTGGGCCTCAAGCGGGTCGGTGGCTGGGACGGCCTGAGCGACTCCCTGACGAAGAGCCACGGCTCCAGCTTCATGTCCGCCTGGAGCGACACGGGCATCGGTGACTCCAACGCGCTCGGCGCGAACTGGCTGACGATCATCCTCGGCCTCGGCTTCGTCCTCTCCTTCGGTTACTGGACGACCAACTTCGCCGAGGTGCAGCGCGCCCTCTCCGCCAAGAACCTCTCGGCCGCCCAGCGCACCCCGCTCATCGCCGCGTTCCCGAAGATCTTCATCGTCTTCCTGGTGATGATCCCTGGCATGGTCGCCGCCGTCGTCGTCCCGAACATCGGCACCGACCGTTCGGACCTGACGTACAACGACGCCATCCCGCTGCTCATGCGCGAACTGCTCCCGAACGGTGTGCTCGGCATCGCCGTGACCGGTCTGCTGGCCGCGTTCATGGCCGGTATGGCCGCCAACGTCTCCTCGTTCAACACGGTGTTCACCACGGACATCTGGGCGCGGTACGTGCAGAAGGACAAGCCGGACGCGTACTACCTGAAGTTCGGCCGCGGCGTCACCGCCGTCGGCGTGCTGGCCTCGATCGGCACCGCGTTCATCGCGTCCAGCTTCACGAACATCATGAGCTACCTGCAGACGCTCTTCTCCTTCTTCAACGTCCCGATGTTCGTGGTCTTCATCATCGGCATGTTTTGGAAGCGCGCGTCGATGAAGTCCGGCGTCTGGGGCCTGGTCGCGGGCACCACCGCCGCGATGGTCAACTACTTCGTCTTCTACAAGCAGGGCATCATCGGCATCCCGACCGACCAGGGCGCGAACTTCGTCTCCGCCATCGTCGGCTTCGTCGCCGGCGCGGTCGTGATGGTCGTCGTCACCCTCTTCACGGCGCCGAAGCCGGAGGCCGAACTGGCCGGCCTGGTCTACGGCACCGAGTCCCCGGACGCCCCCGAGGTGCCGGAGGAGTCCGACTCCGCTTGGTACCGCAAGCCGGCCCTGCTGGGCTGGGGCGCCATAGTGATCGCCGCCGCCTGCTACGTCCCCTACTCGTTCTGATCGGAGGAACCACCATGTCCGAGCTGCACAAGGAAGTCTCCGACCTGGAGAGCAAGTCCGCCACGGCGGCACGCCTCTTCGACATCAGGCGGATCATCGGCGGTCTCTTCGTGGTCTACGGAGTCATCGTCACCATCGCGGGCATCAACCCGTCCGACGCCGACCTCAAGAAGGCCCAGGGCGTCAACATCAACCTCTGGACCGGCCTCGCGATGCTGGTCCTCGGGCTGCTCTTCCTCCTCTGGATGTGGCTGCGCCCGACGCAGGCGCCGGTCGAGCCCCTCGAACAGAGCGGCCCCGCCGGCCACTGACCGGCCGCACCACGCCTACCGCGCTCCCCGCAGGGGCCGGACCCACCCGCGACTCAGGGTGCGTCCGGCCCCTGCGCCGGTTCGCGGGCCGGTTCGCGGGCCGCGGCCATCGCCGTGTGGACGGCCGCCCGGTCGAGCAGTCCGGTACGGGCCGCGAGCGCGGCTGCCTCCAGCCGGGAGCCGACGCCGAGCTTCATCAGGACCCGCTGGACGTGGGTACGGGCGGTGCTCGGCGCGATCCGCATCCCGGCGGCGATCAGCCGGGTGCCCTCGCCCTCGGCGACGCGTACCAGCACCTCGGCCTCGCGGGGCGTCAACAGCCGCAGCAGTCGCTGGCCCTCGTCGTCGGGCTTCTCCACCGGGTGCAACAGCTCCGTGAAGGCGCCCCTGAGCAGGGCGGGCGCCACCGACGCCTCCCCGGCCCTGGCCTTCATCATGGCCCGCTCGACACCCTCGATGCGTTCGTCGTGCCGGACGTATCCGGCCGCTCCGGCCGCGAAGGCCGCCGCGATCCCCCGGGGGCTGGGGACGGGGCCCAGGACCACCACCGCCACCTGCGGGCGCTCCCGTCCGATCCGCACGATCGGATCGAAGGCGCCCGGCGCGGCGGGAGAGGCCGTCCCGAAGAGACAGATCTCCGGGGCCCTGGCTATGACCAGATCGGCGGCGCCCGCCGTCGGCGCCGTGGCCGCGAGCACGCGGTGCCCCCGGAGCTTGAGTGCCGAGGCGAGCGCCTCGGCCAGCAGGCGGTGGTCGTCGACCACCATGAGCCGCACGCTCATCGCGCAGTTACCCCCAGTACCGCCGTGAACCGCCGTGCGCAGGTGTGCCACGACCGTCGGCCCCCCGGCCTAGACCCGGCAAGCTACACGCTTGTTCGACGCCGTGGCGCCCATACGTGGCAGAAGCCCCCCAGAAGGCCGGTTTCTACAGCTTCGGAGGTCACAGGGTTGACGGAAAACGATCGGCCCCGCCGGTCTTCTTCCGAACGGCGGGGCCATCGTGGGGTGCCCGGAGGTCGCCCGGGACGTCGTACGGGCGACCTCCGGACGAGGTGGCGCGGCGGGTCAGCCGGTGGTGAACGCCATGGCGAGGAGCCGGTCGCCGTCGTCCGTCCCGCTCGGTTCGCTGAGCATGTTCGGCGACAGGAAGAGCCGTCCCTTCTCGTACAGGAACTCCCCGCGGTCGTAACCGAAGTACGTCTCCGCGTCCCGCGTCTTCTCGTCGCTGGGGTTCTCCATCAGCACCGTCTCCTTGAGTGTGGTCCCGTCGAGCGAGACGACCACACCGCCCTTGTCGTACGGGGGCACCTTGTACGCGATGACGTTGGTGCCGTCCATGCGGAGCGGGATCATGCTGTACCGCTCGCCCGCGTCGGCGCGGGCGCCGAGCAGTTTGCCGGTCGTGAGGTCGAAGGCGACGACCTCGTTGGTGTCGCCGAACTCGGCGGTGCCCTCGTGGGACTCGGTGGGCACGTACAGGCGGTTGTTGCCGACCGTCATGCCGACGCACCGCTCCACCTCGGTGGAACCGCACTCCCCCGCGTACCGCTCGGCGTCGGCGGAGATCCGGACGATCAACTTGCCGGTCCCGGCGTCGATGGAGAAGTAGTCGGAGATGCTGGAGCCGTCGCCGGCCGTGTCGCCGATGTCCGCCGCGACCACGAGCGGCTTGGTGGAGACGACCGCCGCGTAGTCGACGCCCGGCGGCATGTCGTACGAGGAGAGCGGAGCCCCGGTCTTGGCGTCCAGCGTCTGGACGGAGAGCTTCGGGTCGTCGTACGAACCGCACTTGCGGACGGTGACGAGCGCCGGGCCTCCGGCGTAACCGGTGTCGTAGCAGTCGTCGGTGGAGACCTTCGGGGCCCAGAGCTGGGCTCCGGTGGTGATGTCGAAGGCGGCACCGCCCTGGGTGCCCGCCGCGGCGACGGTCGTCCCGCTGACCGTCACCTCCGAGAAGCGCACCGGCTCGTCACCGTTGGAGGCGGCGACGACCGACTTCGACCAGATCATCTTGCCGGTGTTCAGGTCGAGCGCGCCGAGCTTGTTGCAGGACGGGTACTTGTCCGCCGAACTCGGCTTGCCCTCCTCGAACACGATCGCGGTCTTGTAGTCCTTCGTCATGTGGCGGGAGGCCGCGCAGAGCTGTCCCGACGTCGGGATGGACCAGAGCTTGGTGCCCTTGACCAGGTCGTACCCGGCGACCTCGTAGACACCGGTCTTCACGTACACCTTGTCGGTGACCCAGGAGCCGTAGACGGTGGTGACGTCGGAGACCTTCGGCTGGGGGAGCTTGAAGGCGACCTTCGACTTGGTGGAGGCCGGCACCTTCTCGGTGCCACCGGCGGAATCGCCGCCGCCCTCACCCTTGTCGCCGTCAGCGCCACCGCCGGTCGGGCCCGCGGTGGAGACGTCGGGGTGGTCGTCGTCGCCGGACGACGTCGAGTAGGCGATCCCGGCGCCGACGATCAGCACCACGGCGAGAGCCGCCCCGATGATGATCTTCATCTGGGCGGAGAGCTTCTTGCCGCTGCCTGCGCCCTGGGACGGCTGGGGCTGCGCGTACTGCGGCTGCGTCGGGTAGCCGTACCCCGGCTGCCCGGGGCCTGGCTGGCCGAAGTAGCCGGGCTGGCCGGGCTGCGAGGAGGTCGGCGTCTGCGGGTAGCCGTACCCGGGCTGCCCCTGCGGATAGCCGTATCCGGGCTGCGACGGGGGCGGCCCCTGCGGGTGGGGCTGGGGCTGTGCCCGCGGCTCTGGCTGGGCCTGCGGGTACCCGTACGCGGGCCCCGCAGCCGGCGCCTGCGGAGGCTGGGGCGCCTGGGGTGTCTGGGGCGCCTGGGGCGGGGTGCCGTACGGGCCGGGGGGCGGCGGCTGCGGGGCCTCGGGCTGCTGCTGCGGGGCCTGCGGCGGCGGGGGCGTTCCGTACGGGGAGGGCGGCGGCGCGCCGAATCCGCCGGGCGGCGGGTCCTGCGGGGCACCGAAACCGCCCTTCGGCGGCTCGCCGGGCTGCGGAGGGGGAGGGGGCGGCTGGGTCATGTCGTACGTACCTCTGAGGAAGATTGGTGCGGGCGGGGGGAGTTGTGGAACCGGACTCGGGGCGGCGGCGTCACTTGCCGAACGCGATCATCGCTGTCTCCCGGTCGTCGCCCCTGTTGTTGGCCTCGGTGAGCCGGTCGGCGACGATGATGGAACGTCCGTCCAGCCAGAGGAACTTGCCGCCGAAGATGGCCTCTTCGACCCGTGACGTGGACGCCGGGTGCTGGAGCAGGATCTTGGGGGACCCACCGGACGGCGCGATGGAGGCAATGGCGCCGCCCGCGTCATAGGTGGCCTCCAGGCGGACGATCAGGTTGGCGCCGTCCATCCGTACCGGCTGCATCATCCGACCGGCCGGCGCGACCGAACTCCACTTGGGCTTGCCGGTGTTGAGGTCGAAGGCGACCACCTTGTTGTGGCGGTCCGTGGTGCTGGGCGCCTGGGTCGCCATGTAGAACGTGTCGGCGGTCGCCGCGACGCCCGTGCAGTTGTCCAGGGTCTTGCCGAAGATCTCCAGTGAACCGCCGCAGTCCGGGGCGAACTTGTCGGAAGCGTCACCGTCCAGCTGGGAGCGGAGTTCGCCGTTGTCCTTGAAGGCGAGAACTCCCCACGACTTCTTCTTCTCGTTGGTCAGCGACACGACGAGCGGGTCGACCGAGTACACCCGGTCGACCTCCCAGCCGCGTTCCGGCTGGTAGGTCCAACGCGCCTTGCCGGTGACCGGGTCGAGCTGCTGAATCTGCTGCTGCGGGTTCTCCGGATCGTCCACGGTGCAGTTGAGGGCGGCGATCAGCTTCGGGCCGCCGGAGTAGGCGACGGGCTGGCACTTGCCGGTCGGGGCGCCGAAGAGCTCCTTCCCGTCACTGACCCGGAACGCGTTGGTTCCACCGGAACGGCCGACGGTGACGGTGTCGCCGCTGATCGCCAGACCGATGTCGGAGAGCAGGTCCCAGAGGCCGTTCGGCTTGATCGTCTTCTTCCAGCCGGCCTTGCCGGTGGTGAGATCGACCTGCTGGACCTGCGCGCACTTCGCCCGGTCGTCGGTGCCGTCGAGCACCCCGAGGACGATCTTGCCGTCGTCCGTGGTGTTCACCGACGCGGCGCAGATGTCGGTGTCGACCTTCAGGGTCCACTTCTTCTCGCCGGTGGCGAGCGCGTAGCCGGAGACATCCCGGTACGCGGCCTTGACCAGGGTGTCGCCGACAACCCAGGGACCGCGGACCGTGGCGCCGTTGCGCGGCAGCTTCAGGTCGTTGTCGTTCACCCAGAGGACCTTCGCCTCACCGGCCTGACGGCCGGCGTTCAGGTCGTCCTCCGCGTCACGGCCCTCGTCGTTCCCGTCGCCCGAGGGTGAGGCACTGGGTCCGGCACCGCCCTTGCCGTCCGCGCTTCCGTGGGCGACCGGCTTTTTTTCGGCGGGGCTGTCGCCCCCGTCGAGGGCGAACCCGACACCCACCGCGGCCACGACCACCACCGCGACGGCGGAGGCGACGATCACCCCGGTCCGGCCCCGGAAGAATCCGCGGCCGGAGGGCGCGGAGGAGAGGGGAGCGGCGGGCGGCGGACCGGGGGGAGCGGGGTACCCCGGGTAGCCCTGCTGTCCGTACGGGCCGGACTGCGGCTGCTGCCCGTACGGACCCGATGGGGGCTGCTGACCGTACGGGCCCGGCTGGGACTGCTGACCGTACGGGCCTGGCTGGGCCTGCTGGGCGTACGGGCCCGACTGGGGCTGCTGACCGTATGGGCCCGGCTGTGACTGCTGGCCGTACGGGCCGGGCTGCGGTGCGCCGTACGGGCCGGGGGCCTGCGGGGAGCCGTAGCCGGGGGTGCCGGGGGCCGGGGGCTGCTGGCCGTACGGACCGGGGGCCTGCGGGGAACCGTACGCCGGGGCGCCGGGGGCCGGAGCCTGGGCGGGAGGTGCGGGCGGGGCCGCCGGGGGCGGGGGCGGCGTACCGGGGGGCTCGGACCCGTACGGCTGGGCGGCGGGCTGCTGGGGAGACCCCTGCGGGGGCTCCTGCGGAGTCCCCGAGCCCCCCTGCGGCGGTTGCTGGCTGGGCGGCTGACTCATCAGCACGTCCCCCTTCGTGCGGTACCGGTGCCCGTACCGGCCTCCCCCGCGATCCCGCGGGGACCGGAAGACGTCGTGCGACGAACCTCCGGAACTCCCCGGAATGGAGCGGAACGGGCATGGCCACCGCGGCGTCGCGACAGTCTGGCGGGGCTTCTTTGTACCACCCGCACCACCATGCACACCGGATCGGTCCACTCCCTGTTCCCAAGGGAGAACCGGGTCGTGATGCCGCCGTTACCGCCCACCCGGCTCGAAGCCCGCCACCCTGTGCCGACACACCGTCAAGGGGGCTCGCCGGGGCCGGAGTTATCTCGCCAGCGGGTCTCAGCGCCCGTAATTCCCCACTATGTACGGATGATCCGACGCACCGGACCACGCAAACCCGGACAGAACAAAACAGAATCAGGCAGAGGGAAGCAGAGGTGGTCGGAACAGAACGGACCCGGCCGAATGCGGCCGGGTCCGGGTCCGTGTTCGCCTGCGGGCAGCAGCGCCTACGTGCCTACGCGTCTTCCGCCAACTCCAGCCAACGCATCTCCAACTCATCCCGCTCGGTGACGAGTTCGCGCAGCTCGGCGTCGAGCGTGGCGACCTTCCCGAAGTCGGTGGCGTTCTCGGCGATCTGGGCGTGCAGCTTGGTCTCCCGGTCGGAGAGCTTGCCGAGCTGACGCTCGACCTTCTGCAGCTCCTTCTTCGCCGCACGCGATTCCTGCGCGGAGAGGGAACTCACCTGCGGGGCCGACTCCTTGGCCGCGGAAGGGGCGGCGGCGGACGGGGTGACCGACTCCTCCATCCGCTGCCGGCGCTCGATGTACTCGTCGATACCGCGCGGCAGCATCCGCAGCGCCCGGTCGCCGAGCAGCGCCATCACACGGTCGGTGGTCCGCTCGATGAAGAACCGGTCGTGCGAGATCACGATCATGGAGCCGGGCCAGCCGTCGAGGAGGTCCTCCAGCTGGGTGAGGGTCTCGATGTCGAGGTCGTTGGTGGGCTCGTCGAGGAAGAGGACGTTCGGTTCGTCCATCAGCAGACGCAGGATCTGGAGCCGGCGCCGCTCACCACCGGAGAGGTCGCCGACCGGCGTCCACTGCTTCTCCTTGGTGAAGCCGAACTGCTCGCACAGCTGCCCCGCCGTCATCTCACGGCCCTTGCCGAGGTCCACCCGGTCCCGGACCTGCTGCACGGCCTCCAGCACCCGGAGGTTCGGGTTGAGCTCGTGCACCTCCTGGGAGAGGTAGGCGAGCCGGACGGTCTTGCCGACGATGATCTTCCCGGCGGCCGGCTGGACGTCGCCCTGACTGCGCCACGCCTCGGTCAGCGCGCGCAGCAGCGAGGTCTTGCCCGCGCCGTTGACGCCGACGAGGCCGATGCGGTCGCCGGGGCCCAGCTGCCAGGTGAGGTGTTCGAGCAGCGTCTTGGGGCCGGCCTGGACGGTCACGTCCTCCATGTCGAAGACGGTCTTGCCGAGGCGCGCGTTGGCGAACTTCATCAGCTCGCTGGTGTCGCGCGGCGGCGGCACGTCGGCGATCAGTTCGTTGGCGGCCTCGATGCGGTAGCGCGGCTTGGAGGTACGGGCGGGGGCGCCGCGCCGCAGCCAGGCCAGCTCCTTGCGCATGAGGTTCTGCCGCTTGGACTCCTCGGTCGCGGCGATCCGCTCCCGCTCCGCACGGGCGAAGACGTAGTCGCTGTAGCCGCCCTCGTACTCGTGGACGGTGCCGCGCTGCACGTCCCACATGCGGGTGCAGACCTGGTCGAGGAACCACCGGTCGTGGGTCACGCAGACGAGCGCGGAACGACGGGCCCGCAGGTGCCCGGCGAGCCAGGAGATGCCCTCGACGTCGAGGTGGTTGGTGGGCTCGTCGAGGATGATCAGGTCCTGGTCCGCGATGAGCAGCTTGGCGAGCGCGATACGGCGGCGCTCCCCACCCGAGAGCGGCTCGATCACGGTGTCCAGCCCGTGCTCGAAGCCCGGCAGCGCGAGACCGCCGAAGAGGCCGGTCAGCACGTCCCGGATCTTGGCGCTGCCCGCCCACTCGTGGTCGGCGAGGTCGCCGATGACCTCGTGGCGGATCGTCGCCCTCGGGTCGAGGGAGTCGTGCTGGGTGAGGACGCCGGCGCGCAGCCCACCGAGGTGGGTGACGCGCCCGGAGTCCGCCTCCTCCAGCTTGGCGAGCATCCGGATGAGGGTCGTCTTGCCGTCGCCGTTGCGGCCGACGACACCGATCCGGTCTCCCTCCGAAACTCCGAGAGACACACCGTCGAGCAGCGCACGGGTGCCGTACACCTTGCTGACCTGCTCGACATTGACCAGATTGACGGCCATTTCACTCCTGCCCAGGGGATGGATCGACTTCCCAGGGTAGTCGCCACGCCGATGCGGTAGCGTGCGGCGATCTTCCGGGGCGGTACCCCGGGCAGGAACGTCTCCGGGGTGGGAACTTCATGAGGGGCATATCGGTGGCGCGCGGGGCGCTGGCGACGGTCGCGATGGCCGGGGCGGTCTGCGCCCTGTCCGGCTGCGGCACCGGGGACGGCGGGGCGGCCACCGCCGCCGCCTCCTCGGCCACGACGTCCGCGTCCCCCTCGGCGACGGGGCCGGGTACGGAGGCGAAGCCCGCCGCCAAGGGCGGCAGCGTCGGCGCCACCGGCTCGGCCTGCGAACTCCCGGTCACGTTCGACCTGGCCGCGCAGTGGAAGCCCGAGGCCGTCTCCGTCGATCCCGGCTCCGACTTCGCCGTCCTGGGGCAGCAGGGCCCACTGACCCTCGTCTGCGAGATCGACGCGAAGCCGGCCGGGAACATCGGCTACCTGCGCGTCTGGCAGGGCGAGAAGTCCTCGGCGTCCCCGCGTGAGCTGCTGCGGGCCTTCGTGACGGCCGAGAAGGGGGTCGCGGACGTCACGTACACGGACATCCGGGCGGGCAGGAGTGCCGGAGTGGAGGCCGCCTACACGGTGACCGTCGATGCCCTGGACGAGACGAAGAAGGAACGCGCCTTCCTCGTCCCCACCACGAAGGGCCCGGTCGTCGTCCACCTCGGTGGGGCGGACAGCAGCGAGCACGAGGCGATGCTCCCGGCGTACGAGCTGGCGAAGTCGAGCCTGCGGGCGGGCTGAGGCGGGACGGCTCCGGGGCTCTCCGGGTGATTCGGACCCGACCGTCCGACCCGACCGTCCGACCACCGTCATCCGATCGGACATGTGTACGAAAGATCGGCCGACGTATGAAGTGATCGGCCACCGGCGCTGCACCGCCGAGGCGGCAGACGCAGAGCGTAGAGAACCGGGAGCCGGGTCGTCCCGCTCACTGACATGGGCATCTCAGTGTTTTTCGGGTTGGACATCCCGCTCTTCTGTTACGGACCGCTGGGCAGGAATGCCTCCCTGCCCAGCAGAGCCGGTCGCACTGGGCTGCCGCATGCCGATCAGGACACCTGCGGCGACGATCACCGCGCCGACAGCATCCGCAGGGCCCACCTCACCGAGCCCGAGCGCAAGGGTGGTGACCAGTGCACCCACCGGGACGAGCCCGGCGAAGAGCCCGGCATGTGCGGCGCCCAATCGGCGCAACGCGTCGTACCAGAGGAAGAAGGCAGTGGCTGTGACGAGTACACCGAGGTAGCCGAAGGCTGCCGCTTCGGTGCGGGTGGGCAGGCGAAGGGAGTCCGTTCCGTCCAGAGCGATGCTCGCGGCCAGCAGCAGGGGCACGGCCAGCGCCGCGGGGTAGGCGGCGACTCTCATGGGGCCGAGTTTGGGCAGCAGGGGAAGAGCGAGCAGCGAGAAGGCGACCTCTCCGCAGAGGGCGCCCAGCGAGAGCAGCACCCCGTGCAGGCTGCCGCCGCCGAGCCCGGCGGCGACGCCGGCGCCCAGGGTCACGACAGCCGCGGCGCCGACGGTGCGCCCGGCCGGTCGGCGGCGTTCCGTCAGTGGCCCGACGAGTGCGAGGACGATGGGGATCGCTCCGACCACCGTGCCGATCATCGCGGGGCTCGCGTGCCGGGTGGCTTCGACGAGGAAGATGTTGAAGCCCGCCAGGCCGGTGACCGCCAGTGCCAGAAGAAGCAGGAGGTCACGGGGGGTCAGGTGGGCCCGGGGTAAACGGCGGTGACGTACCACGGCGAGGAGTATCGCCGCGGCGAACGCGTAACGCAGGGCTTGACCGCTGAGGACGGGGTAGTCGGCGATCGTCGTAGAGACGGCCGTCGAGGTACCGACGAGCAGCATCGCGGTGGCGGCGCCCGCGGCGGGAGCCGTGGAGGAACTCATGCCGCGTACTCCTTCGACTGTGCGGCGGGGCCCGCGGGGCTGAGAACCTTGCGGGTGACCTGCTTGGCGAGGGCGGCGACCAGGGTGCGCGGCCGGCGCGGCAGCAGGTGCGCGGCCAAGGCGTTGCCGAGTCCGGGAGTGACGTAGCCGCGGTCGCGGTCGAGTGCGCGCAGAGCCGCGCGGACAACCGGTTCCGGTGTGGTCATCGAGCCGTTGACGGCCGCCTTGCGGGTGCCGATGGCCTCGAAGAAGGGGGTGTCGACGGGGCCGGGGCACAGGGTGAGTACGCGAATGCCGCGCCCTCGGTACTCCTGGCGCAGGGCGAGGCCGAAGTTCAGCACGAAGCCCTTGGCCGCGCTGTATACGGCGAAGTACGGGGAGGGCTGGAAGCCCGCGGTGGAAGCGACGTTCACGACTGCGCCCGTGCCGCGCTCCAGCATGGCGGGGACCAGGGCGTGGGTGAGACCGACGAGCGCGACGACGTTGACCATCAACTGGTCGTGGTCGCGGTCCGCGGCGATGTCCTCGAAGCGACCGCACGTGCCGAATCCGGCGTTGTTGACCAGCAGGTCGACGCTCAGGCCGCGGGCAGTGAGACGCCCGGCGATCCGCTGGGCCGCCTCGGGCTCGGCGAGGTCCTGTACCAGGACGTGGGCGCGGATGCCGTGCTCTGCGGCAAGGCGCTCGGCGAGGGCGGTGAGCCTGCCCTCGGAACGCGCTACCAGGATCAGATCGTGTCCGCGGGCGGCGAGCTGCGCGGCGAACTCCGCCCCGAGTCCGGATGAGGCACCGGTGATGAGCGCTGCAGTACGCACGGAATCTCCTTCGTTAGCTGAAGAACTAAGACCGTAGAGTATCTACTTTTCGTTTAACTGCAACAGACTTGATGCAGTTAAATCCTGGGGCGCACAGGCGTGTATCGTTTCGAAGCTCAAGTAGGTGAGTGGGAGGCGCGATGAGTGAGACAGCGGCACGGCCGTTGCGAGCGGACGCGGAGCGCAGTGTGCGCGCGATTCTGGAGGCAGCCGAACGCGTTCTCTCGCTGGATCCCGGCGCGTCGATGGAGCAGATCGCGGCTGCCGCAGGGGTGGCCAGGACCACGATCCACCGGCGGTTCGCCCATCGGCAGGCTCTGATCGACGCACTGGCCGCGTCAGCCGCCCGGCAGCTCGTCCAAGCCGTGGAGGACGGCAGGCCGGACACCGCCCCTCCCCTGGTGGCCTTGCACCGGATCACGGCGAACGTGCTCGAGGTGAAAGGCGCCTGGGCATTCGCCCTGGAACTCCCGGCCGCTCCCGGCAGCGAGGCGGCCGTCCTCCACGAGGACATTGGTCGACGTTGCATCACCGTGCTGGAACGGGCCCGGGCGGACAAGCTCATCGACGAGGCAGCCGACCTCCATTGGCTGCGGCGGGTCTACTACGCGCTCCTCGGGGAGTCACTGCGCGGAAGCCCGGACGATACCGGCATCGACACCGACACCCTCGCCGCCCGCATCATCCACACCCTGTTGCACGGCGCGGGCCCACGCGCCTGAGCCCGGTCTGGCGGCGGACCGGCCACGCTCCCGGCCGCCCACAGCGCCACCGACCCGTGGGGACCGCGTTTTCGGGCTCAGACCACCGTCGCCCCCGCCGCCGGCGAGAGCGCCACGCGCGCGGTGCGGCAGGTGCCGGAGACGGTGAGAGCGGCGGCGACCCGGTGGGCGGTGGCCTCGTCCGGGACCAGGAACGCGGTGGTCGGGCCGGAGCCGGAGACCAGGGCGGCGAGGGCTCCGGCGTCGGTGCCGGCGGCCAGGGTCGCGGCGAGCGAGGGGCGCAGCGAGAGGGCTGCGGGCTGGAGGTCGTTGCTCAGGGTCTTGGCCAGGGCGACGGGGTCGCCGGAGGCGAGGGCGTCGAGCAGGGCCGGGGCGGCGGTGGGCTCGGGGATGTCCGTACCGGCGGTGAGCCGGTCGAACTCGCCGAACACGACCGGGGTGGAGAGTCCGCCGTCGGCGACGGCGAAGACCCAGTGGAAGGTGCCGCCGGTCCCGATCGGGGTGAGGAGTTCGCCGCGTCCGGTGCCGAGGGCGGCGCCGCCGATCAGGCTGAACGGGACGTCGCTGCCGAGTTCGGCGCAGATCCCGAGGAGTTCCTCGCGGGAGGCACCGGTGGACCAGAGTGCGTCGCAGGCGAGGAGGGCGGCGGCGCCGTCGGCGCTGCCTCCGGCCATACCGCCGGCAACGGGGATGTCCTTGGCGATGTGGAGGTGGACGGCGGGCTCGATGCCGTACCGCTCGGCGAGGGCGAGGGCGGCGCGGGCGGCGAGGTTGCTGCGGTCCAGCGGCACCTGGGCGGCGTCCGGGCCGGAGCAGGTGATCGTCAGCTCGTCGGCGGGGGTCGCGGTGACCTCGTCGTACAGGCCGACCGCGAGGAAGACGTTGGCCAGGTCGTGGAAGCCGTCGGGGCGGGCGGCGCCCACGGCGAGCTGGACGTTGACCTTGGCCGGGACGCGGACGGTGACACCACCGGGGACACGGTCGGTCGCGGTGACGCTGCCGGTCATGCGGGGAGCTCCGGCTTGTTCTCGGCGATGGCGGCGAACTCCTCGACCGTGAGCATTTCGCCCCGGGCCTGCGGCGAGACCCCGGCGGCGACCAGCGCGGCCTCGGCGGCGGGTGCGGAGCCCGCCCAGCCGGAGAGCGCGGCACGCAGGGTCTTGCGGCGCTGGGCGAAGGCGGCGTCGACGACGGCGAAGACCTCCTTGCGGCTCGCGGTGGTGGCCACCGGCTGCTCCCGCCGGACCAGGGAGACCAGGCCGGAGTCGACGTTGGGGGCGGGCCAGAAGACGGTGCGGCCGATGGCTCCGGCGCGCTTCACGTCGGCGTACCAGTTGGCCTTCACCGACGGCACGCCGTAGACCTTGTTGCCGGGGCGGGCGGCGAGCCGGTCGGCGACCTCGGACTGCACCATGACGAGGGTCCGCTCGATGCTCGGGAAGCGCTCCAGCATGGTGAGGAGCACGGGCACGGCGACGTTGTACGGGAGGTTGGCGACGAGTGCCGTGGGCGCGGGGCCCGGCAGCTCGGTGACCAGCATCGCGTCGGAGTGGACGAGGGCGAACCGGTCGACGCGTCCGGGCATCCGGGCGGCGACGGTGGCGGGCAGGGCGGCGGCGAGTACGTCGTCGATCTCCACGGCCACGACCCGGTCGGCCGCCTCCAGCAGCGCCAGGGTCAGCGAACCCAGCCCCGGCCCGACCTCGACGACCACGTCGTCGGGCCGCACCTCGGCGGTGCGCACGATCCTGCGGACCGTGTTGGCGTCGATGACGAAGTTCTGGCCGCGCTGCTTGGTGGGGCGTACGCCCAGCGCCGCCGCCAGTTCGCGGATGTCTGCGGGGCCCAGGAGGGCGTCGGACTCTGTGCTGCTCACCCGCTAAGCGTACGGGCGAAGTGCGTACGCCATGCGCGTGCGCAGGTCACGCACACGCTCAGTAGTCGAAGGCCCGCGCGGTGTTGGCGTCGATCAACGCGGCGAGGGTGTCCTCGTCGACGCCCTTGACCTCGGCCATCGCCCGGAGGGTGACGGGGATGAGGTAGGGGGCGTTGGGGCGGCCCCGGTAGGGCGCCGGGGTGAGGAAGGGGGCATCGGTCTCGACCAGCACCAGCTCGGCGGGGGCGACGGCCAGGGCGTCCCGCAGCGGCTGGGCGTTCTTGAAAGTGACATTGCCGGCGAAGGACATGAAGTAGCCGGCCCGTGCGCAGATGCGGGCCATCTCCGCGTCGCCGGAGTAGCAGTGGAAGACCGTACGGTCCGGGGCGCCCACCTCGGCGAGGACGCGCAGCACGTCGGCGTGGGCCTCGCGGTCGTGAATGACGAGGGCCTTGCCGTGCCGCTTGGCGATCTCAATGTGCGCCCGGAAGGACTCCTCCTGGGCGGTACGGCCCTCGGGCTCGGTGCGGAAGTAGTCGAGGCCGGTCTCGCCGACGCCACGTACGTGGGCGAGGGCGGCGAGCGCGTCGATCTCCGCGAGGGCCTCGTCGAGCGCGGCCCTGCCGCCCGGCTCCCGGACCCCTTCACGGGTGCGGCCCTCCGGGTCGCCGTGGACGATGCGCGGCGCCTCGTTCGGGTGGAGCGCGACCGAGGCGTGCACCTGCGGGTGGGCGGCGGCGGTCTCGGCGGCCCAGCGCGACCCGGCGAGGTCGCACCCCACCTGGACGACGGTGGTGACGTTGACCGCGGCGGCCCGGGCGAGGGCCTCCTCCACGGTGCCGTCCTGCATGTCCAGGTGGGTGTGCGAATCGGCGACCGGAACCCGCAGGGGTTCGGGCAGCGGCGGCGCTTCGGTACGGCTCATGTCCTTGATCGTACGAGGAGTGCCGGACGCGGGGGCGCCCGCCAGGGGTCCGGGGACACGGGGCGGGCGCTCTGGGTCGGGGGCGCCGGGGTCAGCGGCGCTGGAAGGGGTGGAGCAGGTCCGACAGGTGCCAGTGGCGGGCGGCTCCGGCGCCCGCGGGTACGGCCACGGCGGCCACCCGTTCGTCGTCGTCCAGCCCGGGGTCGATGCCGGTGGTGGTGCCGGTGGTGGTGCCGTCCAGGGCGGACGGCTTCTGTCGCGGGGTGCCCTGCAGCAGCTGCTGCACGAGGGAGACCCGCCCCGAACGCATGATGCGGACGACGTGGCCGCCGCAGTTCAGGCAGGTCGGTGCCGACAGAGGAGAGGGGACTCGTTCTCCGTCGGCCTTGTAGACCACGAAGGCATTTCCGGCCCGGTCGGCGTGATGCTCTATTTCATAGGCCTGTTCCCAGCCGTGTCCACATCGCATGCAGGCGAAGGCATAGGCCTCATGGACCGTGGTCACCGCGATCTCACTCATACTTGCTCCTCTTGTCCGCAGGACAAGCCGCTCCCGAGTGTTTCCACCTCCCAGTGCACACCCGCCGAATGTGAATCGCACCGGCTCAGGGCCAGTGTTGATGCGTTCTTGGACTCCTTGGTGAGCCCTTGGCCCGCGCATGGGCCGAGGGCGCCCCGCACGAAACCAGCCGTTGGCGACGCGCGGGCGCGCACCGCCCGTTCCCACGCATGGGGGGCGTGTTTTTCGGCACCCGCACCTCCGTGCGCCGGGCGTCCGGCCAGGCTTCGGAGGACGGAAAGCCCGCAGCCAAAGGGCTGCCACGGGGGCGCACAGGGGCGCATTCCTGGGGCGGACGGATGAATTGAGCATTCAATTGAATTTCGCACATCGACCAAACAGCATGTCCGGTTTGCGCGGTTCGCTTATCTGGTTTTCACTCGACTCGTACGCAAGTACACGCAACCCCCGGCTTTTCCACAGAACAGAACGGGAACCCTCATGCACACCGAAATCACCCCCACCACGACGACCGACCTGGACAAGGACCTGGAGGCCGCGCTCAACCCGGGCGAGGTCGAGGGTCTCTACCGCGACTCGCGCGAGTGCGCCTTCCTCGCGCTGTTCGCAGGTGGCGGGGCGCTCCTCCTTTCGCCGCCCACCCCGCGGCCGAAGAAGGGCTGACTTCCGGCCCATGAACCAGTCAAGCGCTTCGTCCCGGCTCTCGGACGCGGTGCACGACCTGGCGAACGAGGTGGTCCTCGCTCTGCGGAGCGGGGGCCACCTCGCCACGGTGTGCGGCGCGGCCGGAATCCACGAGGACGACAGAACGGGCATCGCCGCGGTGCGGGTCATCGGAGCCGACCTGCTGCTGCCGAGCGTGCTGTACGGACAGAGCCCGCACCCAGGCGACGTGGCGGTCTTCCACCGGGCGGTACGGGACTTCCCGCCCCGCCCCGACGCCTCCCCCTCCACCGCCTGGAGCCACTGGGCGATGCTCTCCACCCTGCACCGGGTGGCCCCCTCCCTCCCCACCGGGTTCCCGGCGGGCGGCCCGCCCGCCCTGGACGAACCCGGCATCACCGGCCTGGACGACGCGCCGTGGCAGGCGTTCTCGCACCAGGTCTCCCTCCTCGCGCCGCTCGCCGTCCCGGCGGCGGCGTCTTCCGTGGCGCGGATCGCCCGGGGCCGGGCGACCGACCTCGCGCGCGGCTTCGTCCGCGCGGTGCGCCGCCGCGACTGGCTCCAGGCCTCGGGCACCGGCCGCTGGCTGGCCGCCCTCGGCGGGGAGCCGCCGACGCTCGGCCTCGACCGGGGCCTCGACTTCGTCGAGCTGATGGCCGGCCAGGACCCCCGGGTGGCCCTGAACGTCCGCGCGGCCCGGCTGATGATCGAGGAGCGCGGCAGGTGACCGCGGACCAGGCAACGGCGGACCGGACGGCTGCGGACCGGCCCGGTGCCGGGAGCGCGGCGGAGCAGCACCGGGCCGCCGCCTCCGCGCTCACCGGCCTCGTACGCGAGACGCGTGACCGCGCGCTGGCCTGGACCGAGGACCACCTGGCCGGCTTCGTCCTCCCCGAGGACGTGCTGGAGCCGCACACCAAGGTCGACCACACCCTCAAGCCCCTCGGCGAGCTGGCCCAGCTGTGCGGGACCGTTCACCGGGTCGCCGCCCCCGACGATCCCGCCCACGCCACCGCCGACCGGCTGGTGGCGTTCGCGTGGGAGCAGACCCGCTCCGGCCGTCTCCTGTGGGAGCTGCTGCGCTCCGAGCCCTTCGCCGCGTACCCCTTCGAGATCTACGCGGCCTTCGCCGGGCACGGGCTCCGGCACGAGGGCTTCGAACGGCTGGCCCGGCGGATCGCCGCCACCCGCGGCTGGGCCTGCACCGAACAGCACGCCAACCGGCAGCTGGGGCTGATCAACGCGGAGCGCCGGGTCGGCATCACCCCGCACGCGGACGCCGAGGCGGTGCTGCGCCGCAGCTGGCTGGGCGGGCTCTCCGAGCCCTGGATGCTGGAGCGCTCCTCCGGCTACTCGCTGACCCACGCGGCGTACCACGTCACCGACTGGGGGATCGCCCCGGAGCGGATGCCCGCGGACCTGGACCTCTACCTGCGGACCTGGCTGCCGCCCTGGGTGGACGGGTGTCTGGAGAACCTCCAGTGGGACCTCACCGGCGAGCTCCTCGCGGTGGCCGCGAGCCTGCCGGACGCACCCCCGGTCGATCTCCTCGCCGAGGCGTGGCCGGTGCTCGCCCGGGTGCAGCACCCGGACGGCTCCCTCCCGGAGACCGGCCCCCCGGTCGTGCCCCGGGACGGGGCGGACGCGGACCCGTACCCGTTCCTCGCCTGCTACCACTCCACGCTGGTGACCGCCTTCGCCGCCGCGCTCACGGTCGCCCGGCTGGAGGGCTCCCCCGCGCCCCCGACACCCGTACCCCCGACACCCGCACCCCTCACACCGGCAGCGACGCCACCCGCAGCCACGACATCCGCAGCCACGACATCCGAGAGGAAGCAGTCCGCATGAGTGGTATCCAGCAGATCCACGAGGTGGGTGCGAAGGCCCTGCGGTGGCTGCACGCCCATCGGGACGGCTTCCGGCTGGACGACTCGCCGCCGCCCGAGGCCGGAATGCTGGACCGGTTCAAGCCGCTGGGCGAACTGGCGCTCATCGGCAAGGTGATCTTCCGCGAGGGGGTCGCCGGTTCCCAGCAGGCGTCCCTCGCCCGCTCCCTCCTCGACCACGCGTGGCACGAGCTGCTGGACTCCGGTCACCGGCTGCTGGAGGGCCAGCGCCGCGAGCCGCTCTCGCCGGTGCCGATGGAGGTGTACGTACCGTTCAAGGAGCTGGGCTACCAGCACCAAGGGCTGGAAGCCGCCGTCCGCCTCAACCACCGCCTCAGCAGCTGGAGCCGGATCGAGGTACTGCCGGTGCGCCGGCTGGGCCTCTCCACGATCGAGCGCCGCTTCGGGCTGCCGGCGAGCCTCCCGGAGGACGGGGCGTTCCGGCGCACCTGGCTCGCCGCGCGTCCGGAGCCGTGGACGGTGGAGGGCCACATCGGCTACGACATCACCCACACCGTCTTCCACCTCACCGACTGGGGCGAGTCGCCCGCCGGGCTGCCGCCCGAGATCGCCGAGTACCTCGCGCTCTGGCTGCCCGTCTGGCTCGACGACTGGCTCGACCTGAAGCGCTGGGACCTCCTCGGCGAGCTGCTGGTGGTCGACGCCTGCCTGCCCGAGCCGACGCTCGACGCGGCTGCCTGGCGCGGGTTCGCCGCCGCGCAGGAACCGGACGGTGCCATGCCGGTCTTCGAGGGGATGCCGGAGGGCGACCCGGAGTCGGTATTCGACCTCGTCTACCACTCGACGCTGGTGGCCGCGTTCGCCTCGGCGCTGGCGGTCTCCCGCTCCCTTTCGGATCTCTCCTCGGCGGCCTCCGCGTGAGTACGGGCCCCACCGTCGCCCGTCCCGCGTCGACCGCGTCCACGGCGTCCACCGAGGCCCCCGGCCCCGGCGTGGTCCCCGACCGGGGCTCGGGGGACGACGGGCTGCTGCTGGCGGAGGCGGCCGGGGCGATCGGCCCGGCGCCCGACCTGGTGCTCGCGCTCAGCCGCCACGGCCGGCGCACCCTGCACGTCGCCGGCACCACGCCCCCGCCCGAGGACCGGCCGCGCGACCTCCTCCGGTACGAGCTCGGCTCGGCGTCCAAGACCTTCACCGGGCTGCTGCTCGCCCGGCTGGTCGCCGCCGGGCGCCTCTCGTACGACGACCCGGCCGCAGAACTCCTGGCGCCCGGCGACCCGGTGCACCCGTCCGTACGGGCGATCACCCTGCGCCATCTGATCACCCACACCTCGGGGCTGCCCGGTCTGCCGGCCGACTTCTACCCGCAGGCCGTACCGCGCTGGACCACCGCCCCGTACGCCCGTTACCCGGCCGACCGGGTCGTCCGGGCCTTCCTGCGGGCCCGCCCGCGCCACGCGCCCGGTACCCGCTGGCACTACTCCAACTTCGCCGTCGCGGTCCTGGCCCACACCCTCGCCGCCGCGACGGGCACCCCCTGGGACGTCCTCGTCCACCGGGAGGTGCTCGCCCCGCTGCACCTGGACGCCACCTCGCTCGCCCCGGGACGCCCCGGAGCCGACGCGAGGGGCCATCTGCGGAGCGGGGCAGCGGTGCCGGTGCTCGACATCGGCGGGTTCGCCGGGGCGGGGGCCGTCCGGTCCACCCCGCACGACCTGCTCACCTTCCTGGAGGCCCACCTCGCGGCCGGCGGCGCGTACGGAGAGGGCGGGGCGGCCGGGGGCACGCCGTCCGGGCCGCCGCCGGACACGACGCCCGACGCACCGCTCGCCGCCGCGCTGGCCGGGATGGGGCGGCCGGTACTCCGCCGGGGCCCGCGGCACACCCACACCCACACGCTGACGTGGTTCCAGCACGCGTCACCGCACGGCCCGGTGAACTTCCACGCCGGGGCGACCCCCGGGCAGCAGGCGTTCCTCGGCTACTGCCCGGCCACCGGCACGGCGCTGGCCGCCGTCTGCACCCGGCGGGTGTCGCTCAGGGACCCGTTCGTGGCGACGGCCCACAGCCTGCTGACCGGCTGAGCAGCCGAGCGCTGAGTTGCCGACCGGCTGAGCTGCTGACCTGCTGACCTGCTCACCGGCTGAGTTCGGCGGGGTTCAGGCGCCGGGCGTCCCCGGTGCGCGGGCGGCGTTCTTCGCCGCCACCACCGCGTCGAACACCTCGCGCTTGGGCAGGCCGGCGTCCGCCGCGACGGCTGCGATGGCCTCCTTGCGGCGCTCCCCCGCCTCCTCCCGGACCTGGACCCGGCGCACCAGCTCGGCCGCGTCCAGCCCCTCCGCGCCGGTGTCGCCCGCGCCCTCCACGACGACGGTGATCTCGCCCCGTACGCCCTCCGCCGCCCACACCGCCAGCTCACCGAGCGGGCCGCGCTTCACTTCCTCGTACGTCTTCGTCAACTCGCGGCAGACGGCGGCCCTGCGGTCCGCGCCGAAGACCTCGGCCATCGCGGCGAGGGTGTCGTCCAGGCGGTGCGGGGCCTCGAAGAAGACCATGGTGCGGCGCTCGTCGCCGACCTCGCGGAGGCGGCCCAGGCGCTCGCCCGCCTTGCGGGGCAGGAAGCCCTCGAAGCAGAAACGGTCCACCGGCAGTCCCGACAGCGCCAGCGCGGTCAGCACCGCCGAGGGGCCGGGCACGGCGGTGACCTTGATGTCCTTCTCGACGGCGGCGGCGACCAGGCGGTAGCCGGGGTCGGAGACGGACGGCATCCCCGCGTCGGTGACCAGCAGCACCCGCGCGCCGCCGGTCAGCGCCTCGACCAGCTCCGGGGTGCGAGCGGTCTCGTTCCCCTCGAAGTACGAGACGACCCGTCCCGTGGTGTGGATGCCGAGCGCCTGGGTGAGGCGGCGCAGCCGGCGGGTGTCCTCGGCCGCGACGACGTCGGCCGTCTCCAGTTCGGTGGCGAGGCGCGGCGGGGCGTCCGCCACGTCACCGATGGGGGTCCCCGCGAGAACCAGCGTTCCGATCGTCGGCTTTCCAGGCGTTCCAGGCGTTTCAGTCACAGGAACCATCCTCCCAGCCCCAGCAGCCCCCCTCGCACAGATGCTTTCCCTACGATGGCGCGGTGACGAGTACTGCGCCCGACGCCCGGCAGGGCCACGAGGCCGGGGACGAGCTCCCCGGTGAGCAGCCTTCTCCCTGGGAGCGGCGGCTGCACCGCTTCGGCCACGTGCCCCGGAAGGACTTCGGGCTGCGCGAACGCCTGATCCCTCCCTACAACCGGCCGAGCCCCCGCACCTGGGGCGTCCTCGGCGTGCCACCCGCCCTCTCGGGCCGGCTGGAGCGGTGGTCGGGATGGGGCGGCCCGCTGCTGGTGACGCTGGTCGCCGGGGTGCTGCGTTTCTGGCGGCTGGGGCAGCCCGACGCGGTGATATTCGACGAGACGTACTACGCCAAGGACGCCTGGGCCCTGATCAACCAGGGGTACGAGGGCGCCTGGCCCAAGGACGTCGACAAGCTCATCCTGAACGACCCGTCCCGGGTGAAGGTCCCCGTCGACCCCGGATACGTGGTCCATCCGCCGGTCGGCAAGTGGGTCATCGGACTCGGCGAGCAGATGTTCGGCTTCAACCCCTTCGGCTGGCGCTTCATGGTGGCCCTGCTCGGCACCCTGTCGGTGCTGCTGCTCTGCCGCATCGGGCGCCGGATGTTCCGCTCGACGTTCCTCGGGTGCCTGGCCGGCCTGCTGCTCGCGGTGGACGGGCTGCACTTCGTGATGAGCCGCACCGCGCTGCTCGACCTGGTGCTGATGTTCTTCGTCGTCGCCGCCTTCGGCTGCCTGGTCAACGACCGCGACTGGGCCCGCCGCAGACTCGCCGAGGCCCTCCCTGTGGACGAGGAGGGGGTGCTCCGCCCGGACACCCGGATCGCGGAGACCCTCCGCCTCGGGTGGCGGCCCTGGCGGCTCGCGGCCGGGCTGATGCTCGGCCTCGCCTTCGGGACCAAGTGGAACGGCCTCTACATCCTGGCCGCGTTCGCCGTCATGTCCGTCCTCTGGGACGTGGGCGCCCGCCGCACCGCCGGCGCACTCCACCCGTACGCCACCGTCCTCCGCCGCGACCTGCTGCCCGCCTTCGTCTCCACGGTCCCGGTCGCCCTCGCCACGTACCTCGTCTCCTGGACGGGCTGGCTGGTGACCGACAAGGGGTACGACCGCCACTGGGCGGAGACGGCGGAGGGCCGCAACAGCGGCTGGAGCTGGCTCCCCGACTGGCTGCGCAGCCTCTGGCACTACGAGCGGCAGGTCTACGACTTCCACGTGGGCCTGACCTCCGGCCACACGTACCAGTCGAACCCCTGGAGCTGGATCGTCCTCGGCCGTCCCGTCTCGTACTTCTACGAGGAACCCACCTGCGCCGACTCGGCGACCGGCAAGTGCGCCCGCGAGGTCCTGGCCCTCGGCACCCCGCTGCTCTGGTGGGCGGCCTGCTTCGCCCTCGTCTACGTCGTCTGGCGCTGGCTCTTCCGCCGCGACTGGCGGGCCGGCGCCATCGCCTGCGGGGTCGCGGCGGGGTGGGTGCCGTGGTTCTTCTACCAGGAACGCACGATCTTCCTCTTCTACGCGGTGGTCTTCGTACCGTTCCTCTGCCTCGCCGTCGCGATGATGATCGGCGCGATGATCGGCCCCGCGGCGGACACCGGCACCCGCGCCGAACTGGGCCTCCCCACCTCCGACCCCACCGGCGAACGCCGCCGCGCGATCGGCGCGGTGGCGGCGGGGCTGCTGGTGCTGCTGATCGTGTGGAACTTCATCTACTTCTGGCCGCTCTACACGGGAACGCCGATCCCGGAGCCGGACTGGCGGAACCGGATGTGGCTGGATACGTGGGTGTAGCGGCGTGAAGCCGCCAGGAGGGCCCGGCACCGTCGCGTACGTCGCGCGCGGTGCCGGGCCCTCCTGGCGTGTGCCCTACTCGCGGGCTCTGAGGTCCAGGACGGCTCCTGGCGCCACCCCGACCGCGAAACCCCCACCGGAGAGCGCTGCCCGGCTCCGACCGGAACCCATCATCCCGGTCTTATAACAACGCCCGCCCCCACCACGCATGTCCCGTACAGTCATCCCCGCAGACAGCTCTTGAACGCGTTCAAGAAAGCGCGTGCTGGAGGACTACGGGGGAGGGCCGCACCATGCGAAGCGGAGCCAAAGTCGCCATCGTCGGCGGAGTGTTCGTGCTGATGGCCGGGGGGTTGAGCTACGGCGCGTACACCGTGCTGTTCGACGACGGGAGCGGGGGCGGGGGCATCGGCTCGCAGAGCGCGCCCGCCGAGGTGAAGACCGGACCGCCGGACGCGAAGGAGATCGCCGCCACGTCCAAGGCGTTCTTCGCCGCCTGGACCTCCGGAAACGGGGCGGAGGCCGCGGAGTTGACGAACAACGCGGCCGACGCCGAGCCCGTGCTGACCGGCTACTCCACCGAGGCGCACATCGAGAACCCGGTGATCACCCCGGGCCCCGCTGTCGGGGCGACCGTGCCGTACACGGTGAAGGCGACCGTCTCGTTCGAGGGGAAGAGCAAGCCGCTCTCGTACTCCTCCAAGCTGACCGTGGTGCGCGGGCTGACCACCGGCAAACCGCTCGTCGACTGGCAACCCACGCTCGTACACCCGCAGTTGACGAAGGGTGCGACGCTCGTCACCGGGGAGCCGTCCGCGCCCGAGATCGAGGCGGTGGACCGTGACGGCAACGCGCTGACGGCGGAGAAGTACCCGTCGCTCGGGCCGATCATCGCCACGCTGCGGCAGAAGTACGGGGAGAAGGCGGGCGGCACCGCCGGCATCGAGACGTGGATCAAGGGCGCGGACGAGGCCACCCCCGACATCACCCTGCTGACGCTCGCCAAGGGCAAGCCTGGCAAGGTCCAGACGACCATCGACGCGAACGTGCAGGCCGCGGCCGAAGAGGCGGTGAAGCAGTTCGACGGAGCTTCCGTCGTCGCGGTCAGACCGTCGACCGGGGCCATCCGGGCGGTCGCCAACAATCCGGCGACCGAGTTCAACGTGGCGCTGGAGGGCCAGCAGGCACCCGGCTCGACGATGAAGATCGTGACTGCCGCGATGCTCCTGGAACGCGGCAAGGCCACGGCCAACGGAGCTGTCGAATGCCCCGCGGACGTGATGTACCAGGGCAGGACGTTCCACAACCTGAACAACTTCTCGCTCCCGGACGGCAGTACCTTCACCCAGACCTTCGCCAACTCCTGCAACACCGGCTTCATCAAGCTGATCGACGACGTGGACGACGACGCCGCGCTCGCGAAGGAGGCGAAGGAGGTCTTCGGGATCGGGCAGGACTGGAAGACCGGTGTCACCAGCTTCGACGGCAGTGTGCCGGAGGAGACCGGCGGTGAGGCCGCGGCCCAGTACATCGGGCAGGGCACGATCCAGATGAACGTCCTCAACATGGCGTCCATCACCGCCACGGCCCGCACCGGGACCTTCCACCAGCCGGTCATCGTGCCGCTGGACCTCGACGGCCGGCCGGCCGCCACGGCGTCGCGTTCGCTCCCGTCCTCGGTCGTCCAGCAGCTCACCACGATGATGCGGGCCACCGCTTCGTGGGGCACCGGCGCGAAGGCCATGGCCTCGGTCGGCGGCGACAAGGGCGCGAAGACCGGCTCCGCCGAGGTCGACGGGCAGGGGAAGTCGAACAGCTGGTTCACCGGATTCAGCGACGACCTGGCGGCGGCCGGAGTGGTCCAGTCCGGCGGCCACGGTGGCGACGCGGCCGGCCCGATCGTCGCGGCGGTGCTGCGCGCGGGGTGAAGGCGGGTCGTGTGGCCGGCGGGCCGTTTGGGAGAGGTCATCGTAGGGGCGTCCCGGTCCAGGGTGGTGGCTCCCCCGTGCGGCGAGACCTCACACCCTCGCCTCATTTCTGAGGGCTGACTCCCCCCACCGCCAGACCGAGCAGCCGGTGTGCCTCGGCTACGGCGTCCGGGTGGTGTTCCGTGGCCAGGGCGATGCCCGTCACCAGCGCCACCAGGTCGGCGACCGTCACCTCCGGTGCCACCGCACCCGCCCGCACGGCATGCCGCAGCAACGGGTCGGCCGTCTCGGTGAGCTTCGCCGAGCAGGTGTTCACGTGTGCCGGGTCATCGGCCATCCCGTCCTGGACGAGCGCGTCGGCCATTCCCCTTGCGGAGGCGGCGTACGTGGTGAGTGCGCTCAGCCACTCCAGCAGCGCAGCTCGCGCGTCAGCCGCTCCGGCCAGCTCTCCCGCGCGGGCGCACAGGCCCTCGATCCGCTCGCTGAACACCGCCTCCAACAGCGCGCGCCTACTGGGGAAGTGCCTGCGCACGGTGGCCGAGCCGACCCCTGCGGTGCGGGCGATCTGTTCCAGGGACGCGTCACGGCCGTGCGCGGCGACCTCCTCCTCGGCGACTGCGAGGATCCGCGCGTAGTTGCGCCGGGCGTCCGCGCGCTTGGCGGTCATGGCGTCATCTCCGAGCTTGCTAAGTGGCGGGGCCCTCCGTATCGTACCGGATCATAAGTGACGGGCCTCGCCACTTAGTCGTGCGCCACCATCCGAGGAACACCATGACTACAGAATCCGCACCCGTCCTGGTCATCGGCGCCACCGGTCGGCAGGGCGGCGCCACCGCCCGCGCCCTGCTGGCGTCGGGCATTCCGGTCCGGGCACTGGTCCGTGACCCAACGTCCGTGCGGGCGAGGGCCGTCGAAGCGCTCGGCGCCGAAATGGTCACCGGCAACCTCGATGACCGCGACTCCCTGACCAAGGCCGCCACAGGAGTCCGCGCCGTCTTCTCGGTCCAGATGCCTGACATGAAAGGACGCGCCTTCGAGGGCGAGGTCGAACAGGCCGTCAACCTGATCGAAGGCGCGAGGGCCGCTGGAGTGCCGCAGTTCGTGCACACCTCCGTCTCCGGTGCGGGGCAGCACGCGAGCTGGGTCCAGGACGACTGGGCCTGGATGGAGCCGTACTACGCGGCGAAAGCCGGGATCCAGGACCGGGTGCGGGAGGCGGGTTTCCTGCACTGGACGCTGGTCAAACCGGGCTTCTTCATGGAGAACTTCCTCCCCGAAGCGGAAATCCTGTTCCCCCGCGGGGTCGAGGGCGGCCTGGTGAGCCTCCTGAAACCCGCGACCCAGCTGTCGCTCGTCGCGGTCGAGGACATCGGCAAGGCAGTCGCGGCTGCCATCGCAGCGCCGGAGCGGTTCGACGGAGTCGAGCTGGAGCTGGCGAGCGACATCCTGACCATGGAAGACATCGCCAAGGTCCTCTCCCGCACCCTGGGCACCGAGCTGGCCGCACCCGACCTGACCACAGAGGAGGCGGTCGCCGCCGGGATGCCCGACATGGGCTTCGGACAGGCACACATCAACGAGTCCCCGCAGCCCGCCCGTCCGGAATTCGCCCGGGATCTCGGCATCCCCCTCACCACCTTCGAGGCGTGGGCCCAAGCACACATGCGCGCCACCGCCTGACGCTCGGCCACTCATGCCCACCGCGACTGGCTCCACGCGGCCCGACCGTTCGACTCGAACCTTTCACTCACCACTCATAGGTGTGGCGGCCCGAAGCCCCCCGGCGAGGAAGGTTCCAGTTCCCACCTCCCGGAGGGAGGGGCTCCGCTACGCCCCGGCGAGTTCGCGCACGGTTGCCATGTCGCTGAAGGGGATCAGTTCTTCACCGACGATCTGGTGCGGTTCGCTGCCTTTGCCGGCGATCAGGACGATGTCGTCCGGTCCCGCGGCGGACAGGGCGAAGGCGATCGCGCGACGACGGTCGGCACACCGCTCGAACGGTGTGCCGGTTGCCTCGATGCCTGGGGTGATCTGGTCCAGGATCGCCTCGGCGTCTTCGTTGCGGGGGTTGTCGGAGGTGAGGACGCACAGGTCGGAGTGGGTCCCGGCGATCTCGCCCATTTCTGCCCGCTTGGTGGTGTCACGGTCCCCGCCACAGCCGAAGACGGTGATGACACGGCCCGGAGCGAAGCCCCGGATGGTGGTCAGGACCTTGTCCAGGGAGTCCGGTGAGTGGGCGTAGTCCACGATCACCGATGTGCCGCGCGGGGTCTGAAAGCGTTCGAACCGGCCCGGGATCGGGGGCATCCGGTCGAGCGCCTCGACCAGGCTGCCCAGATCGTGCCCCAGGGCGTGGCAGGCCGCCACGGTGGCCAGCGCGTTGGCCACCGAGTACCGGCCCGGTACGGGAATCGACGCCGGATACTTGCGGCCGTCGTGGTGCAGGGTGAACCGTGTGCCGGAAGCGTCCACGGTGAGGTCGGTGGCCCGGTAATCCGCCGCTTCGGCGTCCAGGCCGTAGGTGGTCACCGCGCCGGGCATCATCGCCTGGATCCTGGCGCCCACCGGGTCGTCGGCGTTGACCACCGCGCGCCGGCACAGGCCCTGGAACAGGCGGAGTTTGGCGTCCCGGTAGTTCTCCATCGTTCCGTGATCGTCCAGGTGATCCTGCGTCAGGTTGGTGAAGACCCCGACGTCGATGAACGTGCGGTCCACCCGGTGCGTCAGCAGGGCCATCGACGTGGCCTCCAGCACCACGCTGCCGGCCCCGCGGTCGCGCATGCGGCCCAGCAGATACTGCAGGTCCGGCGACTCGGGCGTGGTGAGTACCGACCTCGGCATCGAGATCGGCTCGTCGCCGATGCGACTGCCCGCCGTCCCGATGACCCCGACCGTCGCACCCTCGGAGAGCCGCAGCACCGACTCGACCATGTACGACACCGACGTCTTCCCGTTGGTGCCGGTGATCGCCACCATGTCCATCTGCCGCCCCGGCTCGCCAAAATAGCGGGAGGCGACAACTGCGGCTGCCGTCCGGGTATCGGGTACCCGTACGGCGCACACACCCGCCGCCGACATCGGAAGTTCGGGTGCACCCGCATCGACGAGTACCGCCGCCGCACCGCGTGCAAGGGCCAGTCCGACGGATCCGGGACCGCCTTCGTGGTGCCCGGGCACCACGATGAACAGCGACCCCGGCGTCACCCGACCGACATCGAAGGTCGCTCCCGCGGTGATCACCGTGGTCTCCGGGTCACCCTGGAGAATGTGGTGGTCCTGCCCGGCCAGCAGCTCGCTCAGCTTCACAATGATTCCTTCGGAGGTGGCTCGGCCAAGTCGTTCGGCCGTCGCCAGGCGGCAGCACCGACGGAGTGCCGGAAGCTGCGGTTGACGCGGAATACATGGGCGGAACATGCCCGATCAGGGCCGGACGCGACGGATCAGCCCGCCAGACGACGTCCTACGACGTTCTGGGAAGTGCGGCGAGGATCGCTATCCGTGGCCGTGCAGCGCGCCGCGGCCGGCCTGCGGCGTCCGGGCATCAGTTGCGGTCGCCGAGCCGACGGCCGCCGGCCGCGCAGTGGCCCAGCACAGCGCGCCGGTGGCCTGCTGCAGGCACTCCCTCACGGCACGTGTGCGACCCATGGGCCGAGTGTACGTCCACTCGGATGGCCGGAGACCCGCCGCGATACGCCTCCCGACAAGTGAACGGGCGCACTGCCGCGTCCGGGACCGGGTGGGGGGCCCGACGCGGGGCGGCGAATACCCCACTGCGGGGGGCGCGTTCGCGAGTAGCCTGCGGGTCATGAGTGCTTCCACCACCGGCTCCGACGCCGAACCCCAGCAGACCGCAGTACCCGCAGCCCCCGTCGTCCCCGCCGCACACGCCGGGGCGCACCCCCGGTTCGCCGCCGCGCTGGCGGAGCTGGGGCTCCAGGTCGAGGTGCGCCGCTTCCCCGACGCCACCCGCACGGCCGCCGAGGCCGCCGCCGCGATCGGGTGCGAGCCGGCCGAGATCGCCAAGTCCCTGGTGTTCGTGGCCGATGGCGACCCGGTGGTCGTCCTGATGGACGGCGCCTCCCGGGTGGACGTGGAGCGGGTGCGCGAGGTGCTGGGCGTGGCGAAGGTGAAGCGCGCCGGGGCCGACGTGGTCCGCGAGGCGACCGGGTACGCGATCGGGGGCGTACCGCCCTTCGGGCACGTCACGAGGAACCGGGTGCTCGCGGACCGGGCGCTGCTCGATCACCCGATCGTGTGGGCCGCGGCGGGAACCCCGCACTCGGTCTTCCCGCTCGACCCGAAGAGCCTGATCGCCCACGCGGGCGGCACGGTGGTGGATGTGCGCGAGCGGACCGCGTGACCCCTCCGATCGCCCGCGCGGTGCTCCTGACGGCGTTCATCCACGCCGGGTGGGACACCCTCGCCCACGGCGGGTGTGACGGCGGTCCCGGCCGCCCCGGTCAGCCTCGCAGGCACCCGCCCGCGCGCCTCACTCCCCCGCCAGCGCCTGCTTGAAGCCGGTGTGGACGGCGAGCAGGCCGCCGTCCACCCGGAGGGTGGTGCCGGTGATCCAGGAGGCGTCACGGGAGGCGAGGAAGGCGACGGCGGCGGCGATGTCGTCCGGTTCGCCGATGCGGCCGAGCGGGTAGAGGGCGGCGGCCCGGTCCAGCTCGGCGTCACGGCCCGCCCACGCCTCGGTGCGCAGGGTGCCGGGGGCGATGAGGTTGACGCGGACCCCGCGCGGCCCCGCGTGCCCGGCGAGGGTACGGGTCAGGCTGGCCAGGCCCGCCTTCGCGGCGCTGTAGGAGTGGCCGCCGAAGTCCTGCTCGCCGTTGACGGAACCGATGTTGACGATCGCGCCCCGGCCGGAGACGGCGAGGTGCGGGAGGGCGGCGCGCGAACAGCGGAAGGCGCCGCCGAGGCAGATGTCCAGGTTGCGCTGCCAGACCTCGTCGCTCTCGTCCTCGAAGAGCGGGGCGTCCGGACCGGCCGCGTAGGCGTTGTTCACCAGCACGTCGAGCCGGCCGAAGGCCGCGACCGCGTGCGCCACCGCCGCTTCCACGGCCGCCCGGTCACCGACGTCGCAGGCGAGGGATTCGGCGGCCCACCCCTCGTCCCGCATCCGCGCGGCGGTGGCTTCGGCGCGGGCGGGGTCCAGGTCGGTGACGAGCACCGACGCGCCCTCGGCGGCGAGCCTGCGGGCGGTGGCGGCGCCGACGCCCTGCCCGGCACCGGTGATGAGAACGCTGTGGCCGTCGAAGCGCGGGAGCGCGTGGGGTGTCATGGGGGCGACCGTACTGCCCGGGAGCGGGAGCCGGTCACGGGGGTTGCCGGCTGCAGGGAACCGCCGCCGCTGGTGCGGGGCTTGGGCCAGATACCCGCAAGGCCCGCACGCCCGCCAACTCGCCCCACCCGCGGCCCGGTTCAGAGCGCCGAGCGTACCGCCCGGATCAGGGCCTGGGCGCGCGGGTCCGCGGTGACTCCCTTCTGGAGGCCGTTGGTGACGTAACCGAGGGCGATACGGGTCTCGGGGTCGGCGAAGCCGAGGGAGCCGCCGCGTCCGGGGTGGCCGAAGGAGCCGGGGCCGAGGAGCGGGGCGGCGGGGCCGTGGAGCATGTAGCCGAGTCCGAAACGGGTGTTGACGACGAGGACCCGGTCGGGGCCGTTGGACTCCTCGGTACGGGCCAGGGTCAGGGTGGCCGGGGCGAAGAGGCGGTGGCCGTCGACCTCGCCGATCATCGCGGCGTAGCAGCGGGCGAGTGCGCGGGCGGTGGCGATGCCGTTGGAGGCGGGGAGTTCGGCGGCCCGGTAGGCGGGGTCGTTCTCCTCCGCGTCGGGGTGGATGGCGCCGAAGGCCCGGCGGGTGAGCGAAGTCGGGTCGGCGTAGGCCTCGGTGACGGAACGTCGGGGGCGCATCCGCAGGGCGCCGGGGTCTCCGGCCGCGGGCGGCTCGATGGGACCGATGCGGCCGATGCGGTGGGCTTCGTCGACGGGGAGCCCGAACCAGAAGTCCAGGCCGAGGGGACGGCCGATCTCCTCGGCGACCCAGCGGCCGATGGTCCGGCCGGTGGCCCGGCGGACGAGCTCGCCGATGAGCCAGCTGTACGTCTGGACGTGATAGCCGTGGTCGGTGCCTGGCTCCCACTCGGGCCGCTGGGCGGCGACGGCGGCCGGGCCGGTGCGGCCGTCGACGGCCTCCGCCGGGGTGAGCGGGCGATCGAGGGCGGGGACACCGGCGCGGTGGGCGAGGAGGTCGCGTACGAGGACGCGTTCCTTGCCGTTCGCCTTGAACTCGGGCCAGTACGTGCCGACCGGGGCGTCCAGGTCCACCTGTCCGCGCTGGTGCAGCATCAGGGGGACGGCGGCGGCGATGCCCTTGCCCGCCGAGCGGACGACCTGGACGGTGTCCACCGCCCAGGGTTCGGTGCCGTCCACGTCCCTCGTACCGGCCCAGAGGTCCACGACCTTGCGGCCGTCGCGGTAGACGGCGACGGCCGCGCCGCGCTCACCGCGCTCCTCGAAGTTCCGTACGAAGGCGTCCCGGACCGCTTCGAATCCGGGGGCCACCGTGCCCCGTACGTCCACGCCTGCTTCCGCGCTCCCGCTCATCCCCCCATCCTGCATTGCCGCGCAGGTCCGACGGGGGGCGGGTCACCTGCTGTTAACGGTTGACGGTCGACGATCAGCGGTTGACCGTCACGGAACCGGGATCGAAACCGAAAGGCAGTTCCAGGCGGTGCGCCCGCATCAGTTCCTGGTCGAGGAGGAGGTCCTGCGTACGGTCGTCGGCGGCGATGACCCCGTCGCTGAGGATGACGGCGCGGGGGCAGAGTTCCAGGGCGTACGGAAGGTCGTGGGTGACCATCAGGACGGTGACGTCCAGGGAGCGGAGGATGTCGGCGAGTTCACGGCGGGAGGCCGGGTCCAGGTTGGAGGACGGCTCGTCGAGCACGAGGATCTCGGGCTCCATGGCGAGGACGGTGGCGACGGCCACCCGGCGGCGCTGCCCGAAGGAGAGGTGGTGCGGCGGGCGGTCGGCGTACTCGGCCATGCCGACCCGGGTGAGGGCGGCGGTGACCCGGGCCTCCAGCTCGGGTCCGCGCAGCCCGGAGGCGGCGGGGCCGAAGGCGACGTCCTCGCGGACGGTGGGCATGAACAGCTGGTCGTCGGGGTCCTGGAAGACGATGCCGACCCGGCGGCGGATCTCCGCGAGGTTCCGCTTCTCGACCGGGAGCCCGGCGACCCGGACGGTCCCGGCGCCCGCGTCGAGGATGCCGTTGAGGTGGAGGACGAGGGTGGTCTTCCCGGCGCCGTTGGGGCCGAGCAGGGCGACGCGCTCGCCCCGGGCCACGGTCAGGTCCACCCCGAAGAGCGCCTGGTGGCCGTCCGGGTAGGCGTAGGCGAGGCCGCCGACCTCAAGGGACGGCGGCGCGGGGGCGGCGGAGGGACCGGCGGCGGTGGGACCGGCGGGGGTCGGGCTGTTCATGGTGCTCATCCCAGCAGACGTACGGATGGAGGGTGCGGGGAGCCCGCGGGATCGTCGGCCGCCGTGGGGTGCGGGTTCCTCACAGGGCCCACCCGAGGGCGCAGACCGCGAGGGCGGGCAGCGGGAGGGCCGCCGCGTACGCCCACTGGGCGCGGGTGGCCGTCACCTCGTCGATGACCGGCATGGTGCCCGCGTACCCTCGGCTGACCATTGCCAGGTGGACCCGCTCGCCGCGTTCGTAGGAGCGGATGAAGAGGGCGCCGGCCGACTTGGCGAGGACGCCCCACTGCCGTACCCCGCGCGCCTCGAAGCCGCGGGAGCGGCGGGCGACGGACATCCGGCGCATCTCGTCGGTGATGACGTCCCCGTACCGGATCATGAAGGACGCGATCTGGACGAGGAGCGGCGGCAGCCTGAGCCGCTGGAGGCCCAGCAGCAGGGCGCGGAGTTCGGTGGTGGAGGCGAGGATCACCGAGGCGGCGACGCCGAGGGTGCCCTTGGCGAGGACGTTCCAGGCGCCCCAGAGGCCGGCCACACTCAGGTGGAGGCCGAGGAACGTCGTCTGCTCCCCCGGTACGACGAACGGCATGAGCAGCGCGAACGCGACGAACGGGACTTCGACGACCATCCGCTTCAGCAGGTACCCGGCCGGAATCCGGGCCACCGCGGCGACGGTGGCGAGCAGCGCCGCGTACAGCGCGAAGGCCCACACCGCCTCGCGGGGGGTGGAGACCACGACGAGGACGAAGCAGAAGACGGCGGCGAGCTTGCAGTGCGGGGGCAGTGCGTGGACCGGTGAGTGTCCGTGCCGGTAGAGACGGTGGGCGTGGCCGGAGCCCATCGCGGGCCTCAGACCTTCTCGGCGAGCGGCCCGGTGGCGTCGGCGGAGCCACCGGCCGTCACGTCCGCGCCGTCGCCCCGCCGGCGGCGGAGCACCCAGAACACGGTGCCGCCGACGACGACGGTGACGCCGACACCGATGACCCCTGCGAGGCCGCCGGAGAGGCGGGCGTCGTCGACGTCCTTCACGCCGTAGCCGGCGAGCGGGGAGTCGGCGGAGGCGTGCTCCTTGACGTTCCTGTCGATGCCCTGGTCGGTGGCGACCTTCTCCAGACCGTCGGGGCTGGCGGAGGCGTAGTACGAGACGAATCCGGCCAGCACGAGGGCGGTGAGCAGGCCGGCGGCCAGCAGACCGCGCGTGGAGCGGTGAGCGACGCCGACGGTCTTCGTGGGCTTGGCCGCCGGTCCGGAAGCGGCGGGGGGCGCGTCGATCAGCTTTCCGTCCACGCGGAGCTTGAGCGGCGTGGCGAAGCCCTTGGCGCCGTGCACCAGGTCGGGGCGGACCGCGATGACGGCGCCGACCGTGGCGGCGGTGATGACCGCCTCGCCGATGCCGATGAGGACGTGGACGCCGACCATCGCCTTGAAGACGTCGCCGATGGGGATGTCCGTGGTGCCGCCGATCCAGTAGATCAGCGTGAAGGCGGTGGCGGCGGCGGGTACGGAGACCAAAGCGGCGACGAAGGAGGCGACCGTGAGGGTGCTCCGGCGGCGCGGCAGGACCCGCATCAGCAGGCGGAAGACCACGTACGCGACGACGGTGGTGACCACGCCCATGTCCGTGATGTTGACGCCGAGGGCGGTGAGGCCGCCGTCCGCGAAGAGGACGCCCTGCATCAGCAGCACCACGGAAACGCAGAGGACCGCGGTGTAGGGACCGACGAGTATCGCCGCCAGTGCCCCTCCGAGGAGGTGCCCGCTGGTACCGACCGCCACCGGGAAGTTGAGCATCTGCACGGCGAAGATGAAGGCGGCCATCAGCCCGGCGAGCGGGGCGGTGCGCTCGTCCAGCTCGCGGCGGGCTCCCCGCAGACTGACCGCGACGGCGCCCGCGGCGACGACTCCGGCGGCCACGGAGACAGGTGCGTTGATGAATCCGTCGGGTACATGCATGGGGAGGCTCCGCTTCTGCGGGGTCGGCGGGGACGGGTCGGCCGGAAGGGGTCGGCGCGGGCCCGGTCGCGGGCAGTGGGGCTGCGACCTGGGCTGACCGGAACCCGCCAATCATAGGGTGTTCTTGCGAACGATGCGCAAGAGCGCATGTCTCACATTTACGCGCCGCGCACGCGCCGTGAAATATGGGACATTGGATTGCAAAGCGTTAATAACAGGAGGAGTCGGCCGATGTCCCCCGTGATCGAAGAACACACCCTGGCCCGTCTCATCACCGACGGCCCGCTCACGCGCCCGGTCCCGGTCGACCTGCGCTACGACGACGACGCCGATCCCGGCACCGTCCACCTCGTCTTCGACGGCGGCACGGAGTGGGCGCTCGGCCGTGAGCTGCTGGAGGACGGCATGAACGCGCCGGTCGAGAGCGGCGAGGTGCGCCTCTGGCCCGCCGGGCGGGCGCAGTTGATGGTGGAGCTGCACTCGACCGGCGGAGCCGGAGTCGAGGTGTTCCAGATCGAGAACGCGGCGCTCCAGCGCTTCCTGTGCCGCACCCGCACCGAGACCGCCCCGCCCGCCGCCGCCGGGCGCTGACCCGCGCACGCCCCGCACACGTACGTGCGACGACAAGCCCCCGTGCCGCCGGCACGGGGGCTTGTCGTCGCACCGGCACCCGTCCCCACAGGTGCCGGCGCATCCGGTGCCGCACCCCGCTCAGGCGCGGCCCCGGAGTAGCGAGGAGCCGCCGGGCCGGTGGGCCCGGCCGCTCGGGGCGACGGCGGAGGCCGTCAGACCCGGCTCAGCTCGCGCTCGCCGCCGGCCGGCCCTTCGCCGTCACCGGCGTCGGCGTCGGCGTCGGGGAGGTGCTTGCGCAGGCCCTCGCCCTCGACGTCGACGTTCGGCAGGGCGCGGTCCAGCCAACGCGGGAGCCACCAGGCGCGCTTGCCCAGCAGGGCGAGCACGGCGGGGACGATCGCCATGCGGACCACGAAGGCGTCGAAGAAGACGGCGATCGCGAGACCGAATCCGATCATCTTGATCATTGCCTCGGTGGCGCCGATGAAGCCGCCGAAGACCGCCATCATGATGACCGCCGCCGCCGTGACCACACGGGCGCCGTGCTTGAAGCCGGTCTCGATCGCCTGGTGCGGGGTCTCCCCGTGGACGTACGCCTCCCGCATCCGGGTGACGAGGAAGACCTCGTAGTCCATGGCCAGACCGAAGACCACGCCGACCATGAAGATCGGCATCATCGACATGATCGGGCCGGTCGTCTCCACACCCAGCAGGGAGGCGAGCCAGCCCCACTGGAAGACCGCGACGACCGCGCCGAGTGCAGCGACGACCGAGAGCAGGAAGCCGAGGGCCGCCTTCAGCGGGACGAGGATCGAGCGGAAGACCAGGATCAGGAGGAGGAACGCCAGGCCGACGACGAGCCCCAGGTAGGGAATGAGCGCGTCGTTCATCTTCTGGGAGAAGTCGATGTTCATCGCGGTGGCGCCGGTGACCAGGACCTCGGCGCCGGTGTCGCTCTTGATGTGCTGACCCGCGTCCCGGATCTGGTGCACGAGGTCTTCCGTGCCGGCCGAGCTGGGCCGGTCCTTCGGGACGACCGTGATCGTCGCGGTGTCGCCGGCCTTGTTGAAGACGGCCGGGGTGACGGCGGCGACGTGGCCGATGGACTCGATCTCGTCGGAGACCTGCTTGACGGCGGTCTTGCCGTCCGAGCTGTGCCGGGTGTCGACGACGACCATCAGCGGCCCGTTGAAGCCGGGGCCGAAACCGTCCGACAGCATGTCGTACGCCTGGCGCTGGGTGGTGCTCTTGGGCTGGGAGCCGTCGTCCGGCAGGCCCATCTCCAGCGAGGTGGCCGGCAGCGCGATGGCACCGAGGCCGAGGACCCCGATGATCAGCACCCACACCGGGCGGCGCAGCACGAACCGGGCCCAGCGGGTGCCGCCGTTCGGCTTGGCGTCGGGACGGTTCTCGGCGGCGGCCTTGCGTGCCTTGCGGCCCATGATCCGCCTGCCCGCGAAGCCCATCAGGGCCGGGACCAGGGTGAGGGCGATGAGGACGGCGACGACGACCGTGCCGGCGGCGGCGAAGCCCATCTTGGAGAGCATGGGGACGTTGACGACGGCGAGACCCGCGAGGGCGATGACCACGGTCAGCCCGGCGAAGACGACGGCGGAGCCGGCCGTGCCGACCGCCCGTCCGGCGGCTTCCTCCGGCTTTTGCCCCTCGGCCAGTTCGGCCCGGTAGCGGGAGACGATGAAGAGCGCGTAGTCGATGCCGACGGCCAGGCCGATCATCGCCGCGAGGGTGGAGGTGGTGGTGCCGAGGTCCAGCACGTTCGCGAGCGCCGTGATCGAGCCGACGCCGATACCGACGCCGATGATCGCGGTCAGCAGCGGAAGTCCGGCGGCGACCAGCGAGCCCAGGGTGACGACGAGCACCACTGCGGCGAGAACGACGCCGATGGCCTCGGTGGCGCCGCCCTCGGCGCCGGGTTCGAGCGCGTCGCCGCCGATGGCCACGGTCATCCCGCTCGCCTCGGCGTCGTCGCCCGCGGTCTTCAGGGCCTTCTGGGTCGCATCGGTGATGTTGGCGGCGTCCTGGGTGTAGGAGACCGAGATGTACGCGGTCGAACCGTCCTCGCTGACGGCGTTGGCCGTGTAAGGGTCGGTCACCGAGGCGACCTGTTCGGATCCGCTCTTCAGCTCACCGACGATCTTCTCCACGTCGGCCCTGTGGGCCGCGTCGGTCACCTTCTGCCCGTCCGGGACGCTGAAGACGACCCGGGCGGTGGCGCCGTTGGCGTGGGAGGCGGGGAAGCGCTGCTCCAGCAGGTCGAAGGCCTTCTGCGCCTCCGTGCCCGGTATGGAGAAGGAGCTGGAGGTGGGAGTGGTCGCGGTGGCGGCACCCACACCGGCGACTGCCAGCAGGGCAACCCAGATGAGGGCGACATAACGCCGCTTGCGGAACGCGAGGCGCCCGAGTCTGTAAAGGAAAGTGGCCACGGAGGCGGACTCCCGGTCAAGTCGTGTGCGGGAAATGAGGCATGAGGAACCAGCCCGACGACGAGAGCGGCGTGTCAGGTGGAGCGGTGGGGAGCGGACCGCCGGGAAGCGGCCGGGGAGGTCGGACGCCGGTGTCCGAGGGGTCAGGCTGGGACGGGGCTCACAGCCCCGGCCGTGGTCCGCCCGGCAACACCGAGGGCGGGGAGCACCACGGAGTCGACGTATTCGAGGAGGAACTCCTGGTCGACGGGGCGGCCGTCGACCAGGTGCCGGACGCCGAGGGCGCCCATCAGCATGTGGGGTACGTACTTGAGCGCCGGATTGTCCGGGTTCAGCTCACCCCGCTCGACACCCCTGCGCAGCAGCAGGGCGAGTCCGGAGAGCTCCGGCTCGACCAGCAGATCACGCAGGGCCTGGTGCAGATCGGGGTTGTCGTGGACGGCACGGCTCAGGCCCCGCATCAGCGCGGTGTCCTGTTCCATGCGGCAGTCGTCGGTACGGGTCACGACGGCGTGGAAGTCTCCACGCACCGATCCCGTGTCGATGTCGGCGAGGCTCACCGGCTTGTTGTGCCGCAGGGCCGTCACCACCAGCTCGGGCTTGCTCCTCCACTGGCGGTAGAGGGTGGCCTTGCTGGAGTGGGTGCGGGCGGCGACGGCGTCCATGGTCAGGGCGTCGTAGCCGACTTCTCGGAGCAGGTCGAGGACGGCGGCGAACAGCTCGCTCTCGCGTTCAGGCGTGAGCCTGGTGCGTGCCATGGGCGCCGACCCCCTTCCGTACTCCGGTCCACGGCTCGCTCACAGGAACGAAACCGTTTCGTACAGGTGAGCCTACGTCCGCCTCCAAGCGAAACGGGACCGTTTCGCTTGTGGGGTAGGCCACATGTTTCCCGCGTCACGAGTTGCCCCCGGACCCACCCACCGAAAGCATGGGTGGGGTGAGTGACGACGTCGCGTATCTCCGTTTCCCCCACCTCCACCAGGACTTGCTCTGCTTCGCGGCCGAGGACGATCTCTGGGTCGCTCCCCTCGCCGCCGCCGGGCACCGGCCGGGCCGCGCGTGGCGACTGACCGCCGACCGCACCCGGGTCAGCCACCCGCGCTTCTCCCCCGACGGCAGCACCCTCGCCTACACGACCTGGCGCACCCTCGACCCCGAGATCCACCTCGCCCCCGTCGACGGCGGACCGGCGCGCCGCCTCACCCACTGGGGGTCGACCGATGCCCGGGTCTGCGGCTGGACCCCCGACACCGGTGAGGGCGCGCAGATCCTGGCCGTCTCCTCGCACGGCCAGCCGTTCTCGTACTTCTCCTGGGCCTACAGCGTGCCCACCGACGGCTCCCCCGGCGGGCGCCTCCCCTGGGGCCCGGTCTCCGACATCGCCGTCGCCGACATCGACGGCGAACGCCGCACCCTGCTGCTCACCGGGACACCGCCGCACGAGCCGGCCGCCTGGAAGCGGTACCGGGGGGGCGCGACCGGGCGGCTCTGGCTGCACGGCCGACGGCTGCTGCCGGGCATCGGGGGCCACCTCGACGCCCCGATGTTCGTGGGCCGGCGGATCGCGTTCCTCTCCGACCACGAGGGCGTCGGCAACCTCTACTCCTGCCTGATGGACGGCACCGACCTGCGCCGTCACACCGACCACGACGCCTTCTACGCCCGCCACGCCTCCAGCGACGGCACCCGCGTCGTCTACCAGTGCGCCGGTGAGCTCTGGCTCGCCGGGGATCTGGAGGACCCGGCCGCCACCCCCCGGAAGCTGGAAGTGCGGCTCGGCGGCCCGCGCTCGGGACGCCGTACGTACCAGGTACCGGCCGCCAGCCACGTCGGCTCGCTCTCGGTGGACGAGACGGGCCGGGCGAGCGCCGTCAACGTGCGCGGCTCGCTCTACTGGCTCACCCACCGCGACGGCCCCGCCCGCACCATCACCGACACCCCGGGCGTACGGGTCCGGCTGCCGGAGATGCTCGGCAGCGGCGGCCAGGTCGCCTACGTCACCGACGCGGACGGCGAGGACGCCGTCGAGATCGCCGCCCTGCCTCGCGCCACCGGCGACCGCCCCACCCGGCGGCTCGCCTCCGGACAGCTGGGGCGGGTGCTGGACATGATCTCCGACCCGGAGGGCGAACGCCTCGCCATCGCCTCGGACGACGGGCGGCTGCTGCTCCTGGACACCACGGACCAGGAAACGGCGGACGCGACGGCGGGCGGCTTCGGGGGCGCTTCGGCGGACTCTTCCGCGGGGCCGGCCACGGCCTCCTTCGTGGGCTCCTTCGTGGGCGCCGAGCCGCCGGGGTCGGGGCCCGGCGGCTCCACCCGGGCGGAGGTCTTCCGCGCGCGGGCCGAGGGAGTCGCCGAGAGGGCCGAGGCGGTCGAGGAAACGGCGGTGGCCGCACTCGCCGAGACCGCCGGGGGTGCGGCGGAGGGAGAGCCGGCGGACGCGACCACGGCGGAGACGGGCGAAGGGGTGGGAGCCGGAGCCCGAGCCGGCGACGACAGTGCCGCACCACCGCCCCCCGGCCGGGTCACCGAACTCATCCGTTCCGTCAACGGCCCCGTGCGCGACCTGGCGTTCTCGCCGGACGGCGCCTGGCTCACCTGGTCGCACCCGGGCATCGGCCGTTCGTTGCGGCAGATCAAGCTGGCCCGGATCTCCGGACCGGGGGCGCCGGTGATCGTCGATGTCACCAACGGCCGCTTCGAGGACGAGAATCCCGTCTTCACCGAGGACGGCCGGTACCTCGCCTTCCTCTCCTGGCGCGGCTTCGACCCGGTGTACGACGTGCACACCGGCGACCTCTCCTTCCCGCTGGGCTGCCGCCCGTACCTGGTGCCCCTCTCCTCCGCGACGCCGTCGCCGTTCGCGCTCTCACCCGACGGCCGCCCGGCGGCGGGCGGGCTCGACCCGCTGGACCTCCCGGACACCGGTACGGCCGAGGGGACCGCGCCGGTCACCGTCGAGTTCGAGGGGCTGGAGAACCGGGTGGCGCCGTTCCCGGTCGCCGCCTCGAAGTACTCCGCCCTGCAACCGGTCAGCGGGGGTGGCCTGGTCTGGCTGCGGTGGCCGATCTCCGGCGCGCTCGGCGAGACCTTCGCCAACCCGGCGGACATGTCGGGCCGCCCGACGCTGGAGCACTTCAACATCACCAAGGCCCGCAAAACGGAACTCGTCGACCACCTCGACTGGTTCGCGGTCAGCGGCGACGCGACCCGGCTCGTCGTCATGGACGAAGGGGAGTTGCGGGCCGTCCCCTCCAACGAGCCCGGCGACAGCGACTCCACCACCTATCTCGACCTGCGTCGCATCCTGCACGAGGTGGACCCGGCGGCCGAGTGGCGGCAGGCGTACGCCGAAGCGGGGCGCATCATCCGCTCCTACTTCTGGGAACCGGACATGTGCGGGATCGACTGGTCGGGAGTGCTCGACCAGTACCGCCCACTCGTCGAACGCGTCTCCTCGCCCGACGAGTTCGCCGACCTGCTCCGCGAAGTCCTGGGCGAACTGGGCACGTCGCACGCGTACGTCACCCCCGCCCGCCGCAACGAGGGCCCCCCGCACTACCAGCGGGCGATCGGCCTGCTCGGTGCCAACCTCGTCTGCCGGGACGGGGCGTGGACCGTCCGGCGCGTCCTGCCCGGCGACTCCTCCGACTCCAAGGCCCGCTCCCCGCTCGCCGGAACGGGCATCCGGGAGGGTGCCGTCCTCACCCACGTGGACGGCCGCCCCGTCGATCCGCTCACCGGCCCGTACCCCCTGCTGACGGCGGCGGGCGGCACGACGGTCGAGCTGACGTTCCTCCCGCCGGGCGGCCAGGGGCGCCCGCGCCGTGTCGCGATCATGCCGCTGGTGGACGAACGGCCGCTGCGCTACCAGGACTGGGTGGCCAAACGGCGTGAGGTCGTACGGGAGTTGAGCGGCGGCAAGTGCGGCTATCTGCACATCCCGGACCTCGGCGGCTCCGGCTGGGCCCAGTTCAACCGGGACCTCCGGATGGAGGTGTCCCGGCCCGCCCTCATCGTGGACGTACGCGGCAACGCGGGCGGCCACATCAGCGAGCTGGTGGTGGAGAAGCTGACCCGCAAGATCCTCGGCTGGGACCTGACCCGGAACGCGCAGGCCGTCTCGTACGCATCGAACGCGCCGCGCGGGCCGGTGGTGGCCCTCGCGGACGAGGCCACCTCCTCGGACGGCGACATGATCACCGCCGCGTTCCGACTGCTGAAACTGGGCCCGGTGGTGGGGCAGCGCACCTGGGGCGGGGTGGTCGGCATGACCGGACGCCACCGGCTGGGCGACGGCACGGTGATCACGGTGCCGATGAACGCCGCCTGGTTCGACACGTACGGCTGGTCGGTCGAGAACCACGGCGTCGAGCCGGACATCGAGGTGCTGCGCACCCCGCTGGACTGGGCGGAGGGCCGGCACGCGGTACTGGACGACGCGGTGCGCCTCGCGCTGGAGCTGCTGGAGGAGCAGCCGGCGGCGACCCCGCCGACGTTGGACGCGGTACCGGACCGGCGCAGGCCGCCACTGCCCCCGAGGCTGCCCCCGGGGTGAGGGGCCGGTGCAGGGGAGCCCGGGGCCGCACGGGCTCGGGCTCCCCTGCACCGCTCTCCACGCCGGGGGGCTCCGCGCCGGGGAGGGGGCCGCACCGCGCAGGCGCCGCGCACGCCGAAGAGGCGCATCCTGTCGTCCGGATGCGCCTCTTCCCGACGGACCTCCGGCCCGGGGCCGGTCAGGACCTCAGGCCGTCAACGGTCAAAGCGCTCGCGGGCCTTGTCGGCCGCGTCGTCGGCGCGGTCGCGCATGCCCGACTTCTCGTCGCCCCGGTCGCCGGCGCCCTTGGCACGCTCGCTCGCGGCGTCCTTGCCCTTGCCCGGCTTCTGCTTGGCCTGGTCGGCGAGTTCCTGCGCCTTGTCCTTGAACTGGTCTGCGATACCCATGCTGTTCACTCCTGGGGGATGCGTGGGGCCTGGGGGGACCGCCCCGTGAGGAGCGGCCTCGCTCAGCCTCGCACGGCCGGACATACCGCGCATTTTGATCAATGACGCAGTGTGCCGACCGGCGTGTCGCCCCGTGTGCAGCCCGCACGCCGACCGTGTGCCGCCTCGTACGTCGACGCTGTGCCGCCCCCGTACCGCCCGTGTGCCGGGCGGTCAACGACGGGGCGTACGGACCTGCGTGTCCGCGGCACCGCCGGCTCCGACCAGCCCCTTGGGGATGGCGTCGAGCCGAGAGGCGAACCGTTTCATCTCGCGGGCCCCCACCGTGCCGATGAGCATGGGCAGGTAGCCGCGCACCGACTGCATGCCGCGCAGCCACCCCTGGGCGTAGACGTGCGAGGAGCGCCGCTCGATGCCGGCCACGATCCGGTCGACCGCCGGACCGAGCGGGTAGGTCCGGTTGGTGGGCCAGGGCAGCCGGCCCCGCAACTCCCGCATGACCTCGTCCTGGTCGGCGCCGCGCACCATGTCGGTGTCGGTCCAGGAGAGGTAACCGACGCCGACCCGCACGCCCCGGTAGCCGACCTCGGCCCGCAGACTGTGTGCGAAGGCCTCGACGCCCGACTTCGACGCGCAGTACGCGCTCATCATCGGCGCCGGGGTCATCGCGGCGAGTGAAGCTATCTGGAGGAAGTAGCCCCGGCTCTCCATCAGTACCGGCAGGAACGCCCGGCCGGTGACCGCGCTGCCGATGAGGTTGACCTCGATGACCCGGCGCCAGGCCACCGGGTCGGAGTCCACGAACGGCCCTCCCGTGGCGACCCCGGCGTTGGCGACGACCACGTCCACCTTGCCGAAGCGGTCCTTGACCTCCTGAGCCACCTGCGTCATCGCCTCGTGGTCGGTGACGTCCGCGTACCAGTGGGCGCTCTCCCCGTAGAGGCGCTCCGAGACCTGCTTCAGCTCCTCCGGTTCCAGGCCGACCAGGGCCAGCGTGGCGCCGCGCGCCGACAGTTTGCGCGCGAGCAGTTCGCCCACACCGCGGGCCGCGCCGGTGACGACGACGACCTGTCCTTCGAGACTCCGGGCGGCGCTCATACAACGTCCTCCTTCTCGGTCGTGGTGGTCCCGGTGAGGTGACCGGCGACAAGTTCGCGGATCTTCGCGCTGACGGCTTCCGGTGCTTCGAGCGGCGTCATGTGCCCCATTCCGGGCAGCGCGGTGAGACCGAGGAAGTCCGGCAGGGCGGCCGCCAGCGCGCGGGAGTGCACGGGCGGGGTCATCCGGTCCTCCCGTCCCACCAGCACCGCGGTCGGCACCCGCAGCTCGGCCACGTCGAGGTCCAGATCGAGGCCGGAGAGCACCTGCCCCCAGGCGGCGCGGGCCTTACGGGGGCAGGCATGCACGATGCGCGCACAGGTCTCCACCCGCTCGGGCGACGAACCGGGCCCCATCGTCGCGAACTTGAGCAGGCTCCGGGTGAGGGGCGTGACCGGCCCCAGCGGGAGGGACGCCCGCAGGAGCGCCCGGGTCCCGCCGGTCCGCACGACCCCCTTCGGCAGCGTGAGCACCCGGGCCTGCGACGCCAGCCGCCCGCTGCCGGTGCTGCAGAGCAGTACGGCGGCGGCGTGCTCCCGGAACCGGGGGCGGCGGGCGGCGGCCATCAGCGTCATCCCACCCATGGAGTGACCCGCGAGCACCGCCTTCCGGCCGGGCGCGAGGGTGGCGGCGAGCACCGCCTCCAGGTCGTCGGCGAGGGCGTCGGTGCTGTGCCCGCCGGGGCCGACGTCCGGGCTGCCGCCGTGCCCGCGCTGGTCGTAGGCGATGACCCGGTGGTCGGCGGCGAGGTCGGCGATCTGGGCCGCCCAGAACCGGGTGCTGCACGTCCAGCCGTGCACGAGGACGACGGCGGGCGCCTCCTCGGGACCGTGCACTTCGACGTGGACGCGCGAGCCGTCGGCGGAGACGGCGAAGAGCGTCCGCTCGGGTACGGGCGCCTCGGGTACGGACCCGGGGTCCCCGGGCCGCTGTCGTGGGCTCCGCGGGCTTCGCGCTCTCATCGGGTGGCCTCCTCGGTCACGGGCCGGTCCGGTCCGGCGAGCTTGGCGTTCGGTACTGCTGTCGGGGCCACCGGGTCCTTCGCGGCCTTCCCGCCATGGGGAGCCGGGGAGGGCTTCCCGGACCCGCCGGACCTCTGGGCGACCACCGTAGGGGGCCGAACGGTCGCGGAGGCGCGGATCACGTCGTACTCCGCCAGATCGACTGACCTGGTGGCGCGGCGGAAGTCGGCCGTGGTACCGGGCCAGACGGTGGTGTTGCGGCCGTTCTCGTCCAGGTACCAGCTGGTGCAGCCGCCGGTGTTCCAGACGGTGCGCTCCATCCTCCGCTGGACACGGTCGTTCCACCCGTCCACCGCTGCCGGGCGCGCGGCGAGCGCGGTGCCGGTACCGAGCACCTTCAACTGCTTCAGGTAGTCGGCCATGTAGTTCAGCTGGGACTCGATCATGAGGATCATCGAGGAGTTCCCGAGCCCGGTGTTCGGGCCGATGATGGTCATCCAGTTGGGGAATCCGGCGGCGGTGGCGCCGCGCAGCGACCGCATGCCGGTCTTCCAGCTCTCGGCGAGGGTGATGCCCTCCGCGCCGACGACCCGTTCGGCGATCGGCATGTCGGTGACGTGGAAGCCGGTGCCGAAGATGATGGCGTCCGCCTCGGTCTCCGTACCGTCCGAGGCGACGAGCGTCGATCCGCGCACCTCGGCCAGGCCGGAGGCCACCACGTCGACGTTGGGCCGGGCGAGCGCCGGATAGTAGGTGCTGGAGAGCAGGATGCGCTTGCACCCGATGCGGTACGACGGGGTGAGCTTGGCGCGCAGCGCCGGGTCCTTGATGGCCCGCGCCATGCCTGCCTTCGCCAGGGACTCGATCAGCCCGAGCCCGTCCGGGTACTTCGTGAAGGCGCTGACCTGCAACTCCCTTATGCCCCACAGCAGTCCGCGCCGAGCGGTGCCGGTGGCGGGGACCGTGCGGTGCAGCCACCGCTCGGCACGGCCGATGGCCCGGTCGACGCGCGGCATCACCCAGGGCGGGGTGCGCTGGAAGAGCGTCAGCCGGTCCACCCGGGGCTGGATGGCGGGCACGATCTGGATGGCGGAGGCGCCGGTGCCGATCATCGCGACGCGCTTGCCGGCCAGGTCGTAGTCGTGGTTCCAGCGGGCGGAGTGGAAGACCTCGCCCGGGAAGGTGTCGAGGCCGGGGATGTCCGGCATCTTCGGGTCGGAGAGCGGCCCGGTCGCGGAGACCACGACGTCCGCGACGATCGTGGTGCCGTTGGCCGACTCGATCACCCAGTTGAGCGCCTCCGTGTCCCAACGCATCACGGTGACTTCGTGGTTGAGCCTGAGGTGCGGCCGGATGCCGAAGGTGTCGGCCACCCGCTCCAGGTACGCACGTATGTGCTCCTGGCCGGAGAAGGTGCGCGGCCACTCGGAGTTGGGCGCGAAGGAGAAGGAGTACAGGTGCGAAGGCACGTCGCAGGCGCACCCGGGGTAGGTGTTGTCGCGCCAGGTTCCCCCCACGGAGCCGGCCCGCTCCAGGACGACGAAATCGGTGATGCCTTCGCGGCGCAGCCGGACCGCGGCCCCGAGGCCCCCGAATCCGGATCCGATCACCGCCACCCTTACGTGTTCGTGCTGGGCCATGCCGCCGCCTCCCGCGGTAGTCACACGACGCTGCCAGCAATCACTGGCACCTTTCGGAGGGTAGAGCAGGCCCGTACTGATGGGTAGAGGGCAGGACGAGGAAGTTACCGGCGGTACGACATAAGGTTCGCTCTGTGGCCGAAGGACATGAGCAACGCGAATACCGCATGGAGGAGCTGGCCCAGGAGGCCGGCATCACCGTGCGGACCCTCCGCTTCTACCGCGAGCGCGGACTCATCCCGCCGCCCCGCCGCGAGGGACGCATCACCTGGTACGACAGCCATCACCTGGCACGACTGCGCACGATCACCGGCCTGTTGGAGCGCGGCCACACCCTCACCGGCATCGCCGACCTCGCCGCCACCTTCGAGAGCGGACGCGATGTCGCCGAGGTACTGGGCCTGGGCGAGCCCACCGAGGAGACCCCGGTCCGGCTGACTCCGGAGCAACTCGCCGACTATTTCGAGGGCGAAGTCACCCCGGAGAACCTCGCCACCGCCCTCGATCTGGGCTACCTCGCCACGGACGGCGAGGAGATCGTGCACATCAGCCGTCGCCTGTTGGAGGTATCGGCCGAACTGGTGCGCGAGGGCGTTCCGCTCGCCACCGTGCTGTCCACCGGCCGCCGCATCCGCGAGCACGCCGAGTCGCTGGCCGAGATCTTCGTACGCGTCATCCAGGTGCACGCGGCGGACAGCCCCATCGACAAGCTCCGCCCCCTGGCCCGCGCGGTCGTGGACGCGGAGCTCTCGATGGCCCTGGACCGGCGGCTGCGGGAAACGGACGACAGCCCTGGGCGCTCCGGACCTCGCGCGTAGGGTTTCCGGATGATCGACGACACCCTCCGCCTCACGGTTCTCGGCAGCTCGACGCCCTACGCGAGCACCGACAACCCCTGCTCCGGCTACCTCGTGTCGGGCGGCGGCACCCGCGTGTGGGTGGATGCCGGCAGCGGCACGCTGGCCGCCCTGCAACGGCACGTGCGACTGGACGAGTTGGACGCGATCTGGATCTCGCACCTGCACGCGGACCACAGTGCGGACCTGCTGACCGCCTACTACGCCGCCGTCTTCTCCGACATCGAACTCGCCTCCCCCATCCCCCTGTTCGGGCCGCCGGGGATCGCCGACCGACTCGTCCACTTCCTCACCAACGGTGACACCCCCAGCCCCGTCGAATCCGCCTTCGCCATTGAGGAGTTGAGCGACGGGCACGCCGTCCGGACCGGCGCGCTCACGCTGACCGCCCGCACGGTGGCCCACGGCATGCCCGCCTTCGCACTGCGCGTGGAGCACGCCGGGCGGTCCCTGGTGTACTCCGGCGACACGGCCCCCTGCCCCGCCCTGACGGACCTGGCCGAGGGGTGCGACGTCCTGCTCTGCGAGGCGGAGAGCGACCGGGTTCCGGAGAGCGGGGAACAGGTGCACCACACCCCGGAGGACACCGGCGAGACCGCACGCTCGGCGGGCGCCGGGCGGCTGATCGTGACCCACGTCGGCCCGTTCCTCGACCCCACGCAGGCGGTGTCCCGCGCCGCGACCCGGTACGCCGGCCCTGTCGAGTACGCGGCCCCAGGAGCAACCTTCACCGTGGGGTGAAGGCCCTTTCCCTACCCCAGGTACGGGACCGCGCGCCGCTCCAGGAAGTGCCCGATCCGTAGCCGCTGGGTGTGGTGCATGGGGAGCGAGTCGAGATCTTCGAGTGCCACGAAACGGAGTTCGGTCGACTCTTCCGAGATGGCCAGAGCGCCGCCGACGACCCGGGCGGTGAAGCAGACATTGAACTGCCGGCGCACCTCTCCGTCGCCGTACGCGATGACATGACGTGGGTCGGTGTACGTACCGACGAGCCCCGTGATCTCCACGTCCAGACCGGTCTCCTCCTTGACCTCCCACACGGCCGTGCCGGGCAGGGAATCGCCCATGTCCATCGCCCCGCCAGGCAGCGCCCACAGGTTGTTGTCCCGGCGCCGCTGGAGAAGCAGACGGCCGTCCGCGTCGGTGGCGACGGCGGAGGCCGCCACGACCAGGCTGTTCGGCTGAGGGGCGTGCGGGTCGTCGTAGTACTCGGTACGGGCCATGCGGCCCCGCCCCCTACCGCTCGTACGTCACCGTCACCGGCGCGTGGTCGCTCCAGCGCTCCGGGTGGGTCTCCGCGCGCTCGACCCATGCCTTGACCGCGCGGGCCGCGAGGCCGGGCGTCGCCACCTGGTAGTCGATCCGCCATCCCGCGTCGTTGTCGAAGGCGCGGCCCCGGTAGGACCACCAGGAGTAGGGGCCCTCCTGGTCCGGGTGGAGGGCGCGCACCACGTCCACGTACGCGGCCTCCTCGAAGACCCGGGTCAGCCACTCCCGCTCCTCGGGGAGGAAGCCGGAGTTCTTCTGGTTCGACTTCCAGTTCTTGAGGTCGGCGGGCTGGTGGGCGATGTTCCAGTCGCCACAGACGACGACCTCGCGCCCCTCGGCGGCGGCCCGATCCTTCAGCCCCGCCAGATACGGGAGGAAGGCCGACATGAAGCGCTCCTTCTCGTCCTGCCGCTCCGTACCGACCTCGCCGGAGGGGAGGTAGAGGCTGGCGACGGTGACGCCCGGGAGGTCGATCTCGGCGTACCGGCCGCTCAGGTCGAACTCCTCCGCGCCCTCGATCCCGAACCCGCCGAAGCCGATCTGTACGCGCTCCGGCGCACGCCGCGAGTACAGGGATACGCCCGCACGCCCCTTGGCGGCGGCCGGCGCGTGCACCACGTGCCAGCCCTCGGGATGCCGCACCTCCTCGGGGAGCTGAGCCGCCTCGGCACGTACCTCCTGGAGGCAGACGACCTCGGCCGAGGTCCCGGCGAGCCAGGGGACGAAGCCCTTCTTCGCGGCGGCGCGGAGCCCATTCACGTTGACGCTGGTGACGGTAAGCACCCCGGAACAGTACCCAAAGACAGGCCCGCACATATGTACGCTTACCTGCGTGAATATCCAGCGCCGGTCGTACGACCACCCTGACGCCGTCAAGCTCAACGATCAGGTTCAGCTCGAATACGTGGAGCGGTACCAGGACGGCGGCGACGCCACCTTCCTCGACCCGACCATGTTCGAGCCGCCCAACGGTCTGTACCTCCTCGCCTACGACGAGCGCGAGCGCCCGGTGGCGACCGGCGGCTGGCGCGCCATGGAGGAGAACGAAGAGGGTTACCGCGACGGCGACGCCGAGCTCAAGCGGATGTTCGTGATACCCGAAGGACGTGGCCAGGGTCTCGCCCGCCGCATCCTCGGCCTGCTGGAGGACGACGCCCGCGCCGCCGGCCGTGCGCGCATGGTCCTGGAGACCGGCGACAAGCAGCCGGAGGCCATCGGGCTGTACACGTCGAGCGGCTACACGGTCTGCGAGAAGTTCGGCCACTACCGGACGTACGAGAACAGCATCTGCATGGCCAAGCCGCTCCAGCAGTCCTGACCTCCGCGTCCGCCACCCCGCTCGGCTCGCGCCGCTCTCCGCCTCCGGGCTCTCAGCCGCGCGGCTGGAACGGCCGGTCCGGCAGGGGCACCCGCTCCAGCTTGTCGGGGTTGCGGACCACCCGGATGCCGACGATGCCGGCCGGGCCCGTCTCCAGTACGAGGACGTCGTCGGTCACCCCCGCCACCGTGACCAGGAGTCCGGGCTCGCCGTTCACGTCGACCCGGTGGTACGCGGTGTCGGGGAGCGGCGCGGACATCACGCCCAGCAGCCAGCGGGCCACCTTGTCCGCGCCGTGGATCGGCCGCAGCGCCGCGTGGGCCTTGCCCCCGCCGTCCGACCAGACGGTCACGTCGGGCGCCAGCATCTCCAGCACCGGGTTCAGGTCACCGCCCAGGCAGGCCGCCATGAACTCGTCGGTGACCTTGCGGCGCACCTCCGGTGGCGCCTCGTAACGCGGCCGGCGCGCCCGGACGTGCGAGCGCGCCCTGCTGCCGGCCTGCCGCACCGCCGGTTCCGTACGGTCGACCATCGCGGCGATCTCCGCGTACGGGTAGCCGAAGACCTCCTTGAGGACGAAGACCGCCCGCTCCAGCGGCGACAACGACTCCAGCACCACCAGCATCGCCAGCGAGATCGCCTCCGCCCGCTCCACCGCGTCGCTCGCGTCGGGCGTGGTGACCAGTGGCTCGGGCAGCCACGGGCCGACGTACGCCTCCCGCCGTGCGGTCGCCGAGGTCAGCCGGTTGAGCGAGAGGTTGGTGATCGTGCGGGCGAGATAGGCGCCTGGACTGTCGACGCGGGCGTGGTCGACCTTGCTCCAGGCCAGCCAGGTGTCCTGGAGCAGGTCCTCGGCGTCCGCCGCGCTGCCGAGCATCCGGTAGGCGATGCCGAACAGCGACGCGTGGTGCTCCTGGAACTGCGCGAGTGCCTCGTCGGACGGTACGCGGGCCATGACGGGTGCCTCCCGGATCGTGGGGTGTCTCCGCAGGAGTGACAGGACAGCGCCGCGCGATGTGACATGCCCCGCACGGCACGCCGAAGAGCGCTCGCCCGCGAGCGCTTGGGCGACGAGAGGGGAGGGGCGGAAGGCGGGTTGTCACCTACCCACGCACTCAGGATGGGGCGACGCCCTCCACGAACGCCAAGATCCCGCCCGGTCTTCCGACCGGACGGGATCTTGTGACGTCCACGAGAGCCACTCGCGAACTGTCGTCTGTGGGCCGTTCACGGGTGGGTCTGACCTGCACCTACGGAGGATCCGTGCTGGCCTTTCCCAACCATTCGAAGATCATTTCCCGACCATGTGTACGGCACACCTAGGAGGTCTACACGCTCGTCGGCGCTGCAGCGCCCAGGATCCGCAGCGCCCGCGGATGCCCCTGTTCACCGAGGGCACGCACCACCTTGCCAACCGCTGCGTCGATGACCTCGTGTTCCCAGATCCGTAAGGGCACCCACCCCATCCGGACGAGGCGCGTGTCCGTATCGGTGTCCCGTCGAACGTTGCCCTCGAACTTCTCCCGCCACCACTCCGCGTTGTGCACCGGCGCATGCATGTGCTGCGGACAGGCATGCCAGAAGCACCCCTGCACGAACACCACGGTGCGCCACCTCACGAACGTCAGGTCCGAACGCCGACGGCGCATGCCCGGCAGCGGCAGGTCAACGCGATAGCGGAAGCCCAGCGCGTGCAGCGTCCGTCTCAGCGCCATCTCCGGAGCGGTGTTCCGACTGCGCTGGGCCAACATCACACGGCGTACGTTGGCATCCCTCGGCGCAGGAACACCCTGTCGGCACACTCCGTCTCTCATACGTGCACCAACTCCAGCACCGCGGAGTTCGTCACCATCCCTCACGGTGGCACGTGCCTCACAGGACATCGGCAGCAGTTTCACCTGTGGCCGCAGGCTGGCCGGAGCGCGGAGACGTACTAACTACGAGGCGCTGTACTGGACCACACCCGGCTCATCCGCTACCCGTACGGTCCGGCTGGACCGACGCGCAGCCGGACCGGATCACGGTAGGTAGAACCCCACGAACTCGGGCTCCATTGCGCCAGATTAGGGAGCAAGGACCTTTATAAGCACGGAAGATGCGTAAGAATGGCGGCCCGCGATCACGGCTCGTTGAACGGTATTGGGGCGGAGCATGCGAGGAGATTTCGCGACGGACCGGGTGAGCCGATGCTTCCCGGCCGACGACCGCTGGGAGTCGATCGTCGCGTGCGGCGCCAAACCCCCCTCAGGCTCATCGAGGTTCCGTGCCTGAGTCGGTGGCGGCCCCAGCAGCAGATTCTGCCCCCAGAGCGGTCGGGGGCCCGGCATGGAGCAGTTCAGGCCTGGATGTCGCCGCGGGCCGATATCCGCTTTCGGTGGAGCGGCACGTCATGCGCATGGTTGATCACTTGGTACCCGGCGTCACTGCGGTAACACCCCATGCGCGGTACTACGCCCTTCACGGCCTGGTCGCGGCGCACGCCGACGCAGCGGGGCTGTCTGCCCCAGCAACTCAGGAGCTGCTGCGCCGATCCGAGGTCGCCCTCGCCGCCGTGTCCTTCGCCCACCATCCCCAGGGCCTGGAATGGATGCCACGCGCTCACGGCGTCGATGCCCTGTCCCAGAGGCTCCGCTCCGGTGCAATTTCGATAGCTGAGTCTGCGGCTGTGGGCAAGGAAGGGTACGTGGGCAACCCCTGGGGCTTTTGGGGGCCGTACGCAGGGTCCGAAACCGCCTTGGGCATCCTCGGCCCCGGAAGGATGCCCCTGCCCGGACCTCGACTCGACGCGTCGGCGGTACGCTCCGGCCTGGGCGAATTGCTCGAGCTGGCCGCCGAGGACACGTTGCACGTTGGCGACCTGGCCTCGCTGGGAACGAAGTTGTGCGTATGTGCCGGTGGTGAGCACCCTGACGGACATTGGCTGGCCGACCTCATCTGCGGGCCGGACGCATCTGGTGTCGACCCGCGGTCGAGGGCTCGACAGGAAACTATCCAATTGATGGTACGAATCGTCTCCGAACACACGGTCGTGCGCTTCACCCGGGACGTCGGCCGTGTGCTGGCATTCGGCGATTTCCTGACCACGGACTGCGTGACCAGGGACATCGACACGGCGCCCGTGTGGCGGGGGGTGGCCCTGCGGAACTACTCCGTCGGTGCCTGGCGCCGTCTGTGGTCCTGGCTCGTCGAGCACGTCGAAGGGATGATCACGACAGAGGAGCTGGCCGACCGCTTTGCCGATCAACTACCACCACAGACCGTGGACGAGTTCCTGTCATCCCTTCCTGCGACGCAAAGCACAACTGGAGCGCCGCTGCCGGCCGAGCTCTGCCTCCGGGAAGCGGACACGCCCTTGCCTCTCAACGAACTGCGCGTGCTGGCCGTCGGAGCACGCCGCGTGGATGAGCTCTCGGGGCGGGTCCGTGACGCGTTCCTCGGGCAGCGCGGTATCGAGCTCGGACCGGAATGGGTCGGGTGGAGACTGGAGGAAGCCCGCTCTGCGCCTCTGCGTGACACGGCACGCCGACTGGTCCACGACATGGTGGCGCGGTCCCAGCGCATCGCGCTGGCCAAGGCTCGGCGCCGTCCCGACGGTTCGCTCTGGCTGCCCACACGTCTGCACGAACGGAGCGGCCTGCTGTACAGGACCAGCCAGGAGGGCCGCGGCGACGTGGGCCTACGCCTGGACCAACTGGGCACCGTCCTGGCGACCTGTGGCGTGCTGCACCGCTGCAAACAGCGTTGGTCGGTGACCACCAGGGGGGAGGATCTCGTTGCCTAACAGCGGACCGGCCCCGAGTACCGAGCCGTCATCAACGATTGCATCGCCGCTCACGCTCATTCTTGATGAGACCCGAAACGGCGGTCAGAGTCTCGAAGAAGCACTGTTCTTGAGCTTCACCGCGGACTTCGGTTTCTTCGAGGAGGTCGCCCTCGGCGTCACCCAGTCGACGGGAGCTCGTGTCACCGTGGTCGGGGACGTCGGCATAGCGAGGTCTGATCCCAGAGCCGTTCGTCGAGCAGGGCGCAGCTACCTGGCAGGGCTCGCATACGCGGGTGGACCCGCGTTCCACCCGAAGGTGGTGGTCTTGGCTGGACAGGAGCACGCCACCATCGCGCTCGGCTCGGGCAACACCACTCTGGCCGGCTGGCAGAGCAACGCCGAGTTGTGGACAGTGCTTCGCGTACTCGACGACCGGAGTCCGGCCGCGGTCCTGGAACTGGCAGCGTGGTTGCGTGACCTGCCCGACGAGGTGAAGTTCTCGGCCCACGTCCCCCAGGCGCTGCGGAGGGTCGCAGCCCTGCTGGAACGACTCCACCGTGACAGGACCCCAGTCGACCGGGAGACGCGTGTCGTCAGCAGCCTCCACTCGCCCATCCTCAGCCAACTGCCCAACGGGCCGGTCGATGAGTTGGCCGTCTTCGCACCGTTCCACGACCGGCAGGGCCGGGCCCTGGGACACCTGCTCGATCGCCTCCGTCCGAGCCGGTTCACCCTCGCCTACCAACCAGGCATCACCGATCTCGACGGACAGTCGGTCGCTGGGCTGGTCCAGCAGTACGGCGGCCGGATCATCAGTGACGACGGGCAGCGATACCGCCACGGCAAACTCGTCGAGTGGGTGGCGGAAGGGCGGCGCTGGGCCCTGACCGGCAGCCCGAACCTCTCCTCTGCCGCCCTACTGCTCCAGCAGGGCCAGGGCGGCAACTGCGAGCTCGGGATCATCACCCCCAGCTCCGCCTCCCTCCTCCCCGACGGTACGGAAGAGCCGGTCACGCGGCTCCGTGCGGCGCCGTCCCTGCCCCGCCCCCAGACCCGCAGCGGACCGCTCCTGCTCGGTGCCGTCCGCGGAGCCGACGGACTTGAGATCAGTCTCGCCCGGCCGCTGCCCGTCATCAGCCATGTGGAGCTGTCGGCAGCCGAGGCGCCGCCAGAGCAATGGGAGCGCATCTCGGACCTCGCCCCGGGGCAGGCCACGACCACCGTGCCGGTCTTGGCGGACGGGGGCAGCCGCGTACGGCTGGTGACCGTCGACGATTCGGGTGTCCCCAACCTCGGCAACATCGTCTTCGTAGTCGATGTCGAACGCGTCCTGCGCCGGTCGGCCCCGGCCCCGTCCCAGGTCCCCAGTACCCAGCCGCTGGACCTGTTCACGGATATTCGGCTCGCGGAGCGTTTCCTGAGCGACCTGGAATCCTTGCGGACGGTACTGCAGTCGGCATCGACGACGGCCCCTGCGGTCACGAGTACTCCGAGTACGACAGTCCCGACGCGTACACCGGACGACGAGGAGGGCTGGGAGCGCTACCTGGACGAATGCGCCGGACGTATCGGAACTCCGCTCGTCCGTTTCGCGCTCGGCCTCCCACTGCCCGCCGGTGTGGAAGAGCCCTTTCAGGACCTGTTGATGGTGGCCTGGGACGAGCGCTTCACCGACGACATCGAGGCGGGCCTCGACGAGGACGACGCCGAGTCGGTGGCGGCGGAGCACGACACCGAGCCACTCGACAGTGCTCAGGGTTCGCTGCTGGTTCCCGATCTCCGACAGGCCGGAAAGGTCATCTGCCGCAAGTACCAGCGCTGGGTCGAGGACCTCGTCACCCCGAAACCCCAAAAGACACCGCTCGAGCGGATGCTGGCGGTGCGCCTGACCCTCTGGACCGTGGCTGCGGGCGCGTGGCCACCGACCGATACCCGCTGGCTGCCCTTGCTGGCCGGTGCGGTGCGCGCCATGGACGGACGGGACGTTCCCACCCGGATCGAGCCGGAGGTCGGAAGTCTCGCCGCAGTCGCCCTCGCCGTGCTCCGGAGTTGCGCTCCCCGTTACGAGGTGACATCGGAGACCCTCATCTTCAACGAGACGGCCGCAACGGTAGGCCACCTCCTTCCAGCAGCGGACGCCGCCTACATCGCCGAGTACGCGTCCCTGCTGGGCAACGCCTTCGGCCTCACCGTGGCCCCGGAGAACGTGCTCTCCGTGGCGGGCGACATCGTTCAGGACGATCCCCTCGACGACGCGGTCTCGGCCCTCGCCGAAAGGGGCCGCGACGTGCACCGCCATGGGCGGCTCATGCTGCACGCCGTCGGACGTTTCAGTAACCCCGCACTCGTGGCCCTGGAAGCGATCGGCGCCGCCGAGGAGGAGCCCCTGGTGGGGGCTTGGGCCACTGGTGGTCCCGATGGCGAGCGTTGGGCCCTGGCCATCTGGCGCCGGCCGGATCTCGTCATCGTTGACGCGGCGAAGGCCGTACCCCTGTGGCGCCACTACCGGCTGGCTGGCCTGGTGGGGCCCAGAGCCCTGGCTGCGCAACGGAGCTTCGAGTCCGCCGTGTCCGTCCCGCACGGCCCCCGCAACCAGTCCTTCGACCTCGCGAGCCAAGTCCTCGCGGAGCTGGGACTATCCGAAGGCCAGCCGCCTCGTTGCGGGCCAGGTGTATGAAGCCGCGCGGGTTGCGCCCTGCACTCTCCCTGCCCACAACCGGTCGTCAGTCCCGCGCGCTGCGGAGGACGGGGTCACTCGCCTCAATGGCGATGTAGGTCTCCGCGGTCGCGCCCTCCAACAGGCCCGTGCGGCGCCAGTCCACCACCGGCTCGCGGTCACCCAAGAGCATCCTCCAGGACATGCTGTCCGACTGCTCAAAACCATCCCGAACGGCCTCCCGCCGCTCCCTGGGCTGCTGTCGCTCGCGGTAAACCAGCTGCTCACCACGAGTCACCGCGTACAGGGCCTCATCGTCCCAGACGACATGCGACTCGATCGGCAGCGGAACCGCACTTGCTTCGGCCTCGCGCGCTGCCCGTACTTGCAACACGTCCAAGTTCTGGCACGCGGCAAAAAGCCGACGCGACATGCCCACGTGTGTCCCGGTCCCCGGAATGCGACCAGCTATGAAGTCGGCTACACCTCGTCGGCCACGCATGTGCTGTTCGGTTGCGGGAGGGTCGTCGTCGAGACGGTGGCGCACGACCTGCGTTTCTTCGTCCTCCTCGATGCACGACAGAGAGCCGGCACTACTGCGGTGACGCTCCCCACGGGCTGAGCTGAGAGGGACAATGCGCAGGTCGTCCACCACACCATGAGCAAGGGCACGGTAGACCAGCATCTGCGACTGCGCAGTCAGGAGCAGTGCGTTGTCGTCCTCAGCGATGTGCGCTTCCGAGCCGCTGCCAGACGGATCCGCTGGCGAAGGAGTGGCCTTCCCGGGCCACGCGGGCGGTTCTGCGACTTTCATGGCGTCCACGGACAGGAAGACGTGGTCCTGCTCCCACTTCTGAGGCGCAGGCAGTGAGGTACCGCAGAGAACTTGCATGTGGGGCTGCCCGTGCATCAGAGCGCTCCCTCCCTGAAGCTGCTCCAGCCCCTCCCTGAGATCGCCGAGTCCTATGAGCTGGCGCGCCTTGGCCTCGACGAGCCAGTGCTGGGGTCCGGCAGGGTGGGTACCCCACAGGTCCGGCAGCGAGGTGGACGCCTACAGGAAGCCGGGGTCGCCGTTGGGACCACCAGTCTCGATGTGCTGAGTGGGGCCCAGCCCCATCATGCCCGCACATATCCATTGGGCCATCGTCATGCCGAAGTGGTAGCCGAAGGCCGATTGCGCGCTGCGCTCGGTACCGTGCCGGTAGACGGCGTTGACGAACAAGCGGCGCCCTGCTGCACTGGGGGCTGCAGCCTCGACCTTCCTCAGGCAGAGGTACGCGTGCAACGGGGAGATGCGGGAAACCAGCTCGCTGATCGCCAGGTTCGGCGTGAGCGCGAGCCAGGGTTCGATGTCCCGGCCGACTTCGGTCGCCGCTTTGACGATCTGCCGCCAGGTCGTCGTGGCTAGGTACCACCCGTTCTCAGGGACCCCGACCACCCCGGGCCAGGGTCGTTCGGCGCCCTCCCACTGTTTCCTGCTGGGACGACGCTCCGGCCCTCCACGAAGCAGGACTGGGACGTCCAAGCGGTCGGACAGGTGAAACGTGTGATCCTCGGCGCCTTGCGGTGGTTGCTTATCCACCCCATGAAGGGTGCCACGGCCTGATCGCCGACTGGTGAAGTTCTCCGAACTCGCCGCTCCCAGGTACTCAGGCCCTATCCGAAATCCTTTGGTGCGCGTGGCCGCCGAGTGCCCACAGGGGAACGGCCATCCCCAACCCGACCCCCGAGCGGCCCAGCCCGCGTGAGCGGGTTAGAGCCTCATCCCATAGCCTTCCGCCCCTGGCTGGGTTCGGGCTACGCCCCCCGAGGGCCAGATCAGCGAATGAGACGTTTCCTCAGGGCTCGCCTCCCGCGGTCCGGATTGTGCACTTTCCTCGGCGGGCCGCCCTCAACCTCGATAGCTTGGTGGCCGCTTCCGCTGTTTCGGCGACGGCAACCGCGAAGGAGAAGGGCGCTGCCATGGCCAAGGGAGACAAGCCGTGGATCTCTGCTAGCGATCACGCATTCTGGATGGATCGGGTCATGTTCTGGCAGAAGCGCTACGAGGGTGTCGTCAGCTGGTACCCCGAGAAGGCTGCCGAGTACAGGAAGAACGGTCTGGGGTGTCTTCGCCTGACTCAGTATCTCGATCCAGCCACTCGGAGGCTTACTCCGCGCACGATCGTTGACGATGCCGACCTCGATCGCCGAGGACCGGAGCTGGAACTGCAGTACGAGGAGAGCAAGGTTCTGGCGCAGGCACGACGGAAGACCAAAGGCCCAGGTTACGTCGCGGTATATAACGCAGGGCTGCCCACTCTCGGAAGGCGTCGGTGACCGACGAACGGCCCCTGCTCAGCACTACTCATTGGTGAGCGTGACAAAGCGTGCAGGCTCCCGCAGAACCTTGCTGGCGCCCTCCTCGTCCGCAGTGCGCGCGGCGAGAGTGGCTTCGGCCAGGCGGGGCGGGAGAGCTTCTGCGAACTTGAGGCCACGAACCGCCCGGCTGTCGACTTCGGGAAGGCACAGACCCGCGCCGCTGTCCGCGCGGGCAGCCTGCCAGGCCTGAAGCGTGAGGTCGTCGCGGAGCCGAATCCACTGGTCACCGACGCGCCGGCGCGGAGTCACCACCGAAGAGAGTGACGCTGCCAGGGTGGCGTTGGCGCGGTGGCCGGCCCAGGTCCACCAGCGGACATCACCGTCGGAAGTCCGGGTGACGACCGTGCCGCCGGGGTGGACGGTATGCAGGTGCGCCTCGCGGGCCTCGGTGAGCTGTGCCGTGGCCCTATTGGTCAGGCGGACCGGTGGGTCATCGCCCAGGAGAACGTCCCGGGCAGCGCGAGCGAGGGCGAACGAACGGATGCGCTCCGCGCCGAATCCACTCCATCTGGCACGCCCTCCCGCGTCGGCGGGTTCCACGAAGCAGCGCTTGCGGGTCCAGTCGATGTACGTCACCAGCCAGTTGCGGCCGGCCAGCAGCAGTTTGCGCGGGCCCTCGATCTCTTCGGTGAGCAGGTCGGGGTCGGTACGCCCGATCTCTGTGCGGCCGTTGAGGACGGTGAACTCGGGCGGGGCGGTGAAGACCGCAGTCAGGTTCATGAAGTGGCGGTGCCCGTATCGGCGTTCGGCTTCCGGGCCGACGAACAGCAGTCCGCCGTCGTGGTCCAGGTATCCCTGCTCCACGAGGTGGCGCACGACGGGGGCGGCTCCCGGCCCGAAGGGCCCGATGCCGCCCCACCACTCCTGCCACAGGTTCTCGCCCACCCGGTGCTCCTGCAGGCACAGGGCCAGGAGTTGCTGGGCGACCAAGTGGCGTGGCTCGGGAGGAGCGACGACCGTTTCCACCCAGCCGCGGGACCACTGCAGGAGGAGCGCGGCCGACGAGAGCAGGCCCTCGGCGTCGAGTGCGAGGAAGAGGCAGTTGCGTGCGGTGCCGTGGCGGCGGCCGGTACGCCCGAGACGCTGGAGGAAGGAGGCGACGGTTGCCGGAGCGTCGAGCTGGACAACGCGGTCGAGGTCTCCGACGTCGATGCCCAGTTCCAGCGTGCTGGTGGAGACGATCACGCAGTCACGTGCTTCGGCGAACGCGGTTTCGGCCCGCCGCCGCTCGTCCACGGAGAGCGAAGCGTGGGACAGGAATGTCGTCACGCCCTTCAGTCGCAGTTTCTCGCCCAGCTCCTCGACGGTGCGGCGGCTCTCGCAGAAGACCAGCCGCTTCTCGCCCCGGTGCAGGGCCGCGATGACGGTGGCGGCGTTCGCGACGGATCCGACGTAGTCGAGTTCGATGTCGCCGGGGGGTGGTGCGGTGGGTGCCGCTCCGTCCAACGGCTGTTCACGAAGATGGGGCGCGACGACCCGGGCGGGACGGCGACCGTGTCCGGAGCCCTGGAGCCACGCCAGCAGTTCGTCGGGGTTGCCGACCGTCGCGGACAGGCCGACCCGCTGGAGAGGGTGGCCGACGACGCGACTGAGGCGCTCCAGTACCGCCAGCAGGTGCCAGCCCCGGTCGTCACCCGCGAAGGCGTGCACCTCGTCGACCACGACAGCGTTCAGCCCCGAGAAGAAGGCCTCGTGGTCGACGTGCGTGCTGACCAGCATCGATTCCAGCGACTCGGGAGTGGTGAGCAGGATGTCCGGGCGCTGCGCGAGGATGCGGCGCCGTTTGCCGGCGGTGATGTCGCCGTGCCAGAGCGAGGCCGTGCGGCCCAGCCAGCCCGCGTACGTCTCCAGGCGGGGGTGGAGGTTGTTGAGCAGGGCCTTGAGTGGGCACACGTAGAGCACACTGGTGCCCTTCCAGCCGCGCCGGTTCATACGGGTGAGCAGCGGGAAGGCGGCGGCTTCGGTCTTTCCGCCTGCGGTGGGTGCCAGCAACACCGCGTCCTCGCCCCTGAGGAGCGGTTCGACGGCCTCTTCCTGCAGGGCGCGCAGGGAGCGCCAGCCGAGGGAGTTGACGATGTGGTGGCCGAGAACAGGGTCGAGGAGATCGAAGGGGTCGGCCGCGTCCGTCATGGCAGGTCCAGTTCCAGTTCGATGTCTCCCGCGCCGGTGGCCGCGCTGCGTTCGGTCTCGTTCAGCTCAGAACTGTTCAGAGTGAGGGCGTAGTGGGCGCGGGGATCGAAGTCCTCGAACTCGTCGACCCTGTCCATCACATCGGCGACGAGTTTGCGCAGGTACAGGCGCGGGGCGATGCCCACCTTCCCGCCGAGCGAACCGGTGACCGCACGTGCCAGTTCCGCGAGATAGGCGTCATCGACGCGCGCGGCCAGCCGTTCGGGGTGGCGAGCCACTCCTGTGTAGACGTCGCGCACCTTGGCACCCAGTTCGGTCAGTGACTCCAGGTCGAAGCCAGCCAGGCGCAGTTGCACGGCGCGCGGGGAGTCGAAGCGGGGATCGGTGGTGAAGTCCGTGGCGAGGCGCTGGGCGAGGGGCGCGAGGCGTTGGACGCCCTGCTGTCCGTCGTAGAAGGCGGGGGTGCCGGTGATGACGAGGAAGAGGCCCGGGAAGCGTCCCGCGTCGATCTCGTCGAGGAGTTGACGGAGCGCGTTGAGGGACTTCTCGCGTACGTCGCCACGCACTCGTTGCAGGGTCTCGACTTCGTCGAGTACGAGCAGGAGACCAGGGTGTCCGCAGTCCCGCAGGACGGTGAGGAGCCCCTGGAGGAACCCGAGGGCGCCGAAGTGGTCCAGGTCGCCCCGGATGCCTGCGGCGCGCTTCGCCGAGGCTGCCACGGACTTCTGGCCCCCGAGCCACGCGATGAGTGCTTCGGCCCGGGCGCCGTCGCCCGCGGCGACGGCCTGACGGTAACCGCGCAGAGCGGCGGAGAAGGCCGGGGTGGTGCGGGCGACATCGGCGAGACGGCGCTCCAGGAGTTCGTCGACGGCCGCGGCCAACGCGTCCTCGTCGTCCTCCGAGATGTCCCCTGACGCCAGGACTTCCTCTTCCAGCGCGTAGAACCAGGAGTCGATCACCGACCGGAGGGCCGAGGGCTGGTGGGTGGCGGTGGTGAGGCGTTCGGTGAGCCGGCGGTAGACGGTCTCCAGCCGGTGCAACGGGGTCTCGGTCTCGGAGATCTGCACTTCGCTGACGGCCAGACCGCGCCGCTTGGCGCGTTCGGAGAGCCAGCGGGCGAAGAAGGTCTTGCCGGAGCCGTACTCGCCGCGCAGGGCGTGGAAGGCTGAGCCTCCGCGCGCCACGGTGTCCAGGTCGTCGTCGAGAGTGGCTTCGAAGCGGTTCAGCCCCACGGCGAACAGTCCGAGCCCGGCTCGTGGCACCGTTCCGCGCCGCAGGGCGTCGATCACGTCGCGCCGGCGTGCCGTGCTGATCTCCGAGGACCCGGTGGTCATGCGGCGCCTCCGAGGAACTGCTGCTGGAGCAGGGACTTGTCGAGCTGGACTGTCCGTCCGGATTCGATGAGCTGGAGTACGGGGTATCCGTCGATGTTCAGCAGCCGCTCCAGCACGGTGGCGAAGCGCTCGGGGTTGCGCTGCGACTTGCCGGTGGCGGCCTGCGCGGCGGCGGCGACCGCGCCCGGGGAGAGCTTTCCGCCTGCGGAGAGCAGGGCGTCGAGAACTGCGGCGACGGCCTTCTCGGTCGGGGCGAGACGGACGAACTCACGCTGTGCCTTGAACAGGGGCGACTGCACGGCCTGTTCGCCGAGCGTGCCCCGCCCGGGCAGCATGAAGATGCCTTCGCCTTCCGGGGTCGGCGCCGCCTTCCTGCCGCGCGGCTTTTCTGCGAGAGGTGCGGAGCCGGCCCTCATGGGCGCGGCATCGCCGCCTCGCCACCAGCGCGGAGCGGTGCTCTCCGCGGGCAGCAGGGTCCAGCCGGCCGGGATCAGATCGGCGGACGGGACGACGGTGATCACGGGAACGGTGACCTCTGCCGGAGCGGCACCGCCGTGGTATCCGGCCTGTCTGCCGGTGTAGCGCAGGTCGTCCCGCCAGGCGGCGATGATCTGCCCGCCGCCCGCGAGGACACGGGGGCCCGCCAGTGCGATCTCCCCCTCCTGCGGGGTGCCGGTGCGCCAGCGTGCGCCTCCCACCCCTTCCGCATCCGTCTGCTGGTGGCCGCGCGGGGTGCGGTCCAGGACATGCCCGTGGTCGGAGACGAGGACGACGGGGCGGCCGTAGTCGCGTGCCGCGTTGAGCAGGTCGGAGAGTTTGGAGATGTCGCCGATGTTCCATCGGCCGCGGGCGCCCTCGCGGCCGTCTGCCAGCGCGTCGTCGATGGTGTTGACGACGACGGCGACGACGTCGTCGGACGCGAGGGTGTCCAGCAGTTCGGGGGCCAAGCGGTGTCCCGGCGGCCCTTCGTAGCCGCCCTTGTGGAAGAGGTGGGCGTCACGGTGGCGCTTGCGCCAGAACGTGGTGAAACCGGCCCGTTCCACGCTCTGCCCGCCTTGGGCCGGTTCACCGCTCAGGAGTGATGCCCTGCTGATAGTGGTGAGGGACGGCAGCATGGATACGGCCGCCTGGCGGGCCGCTTCCTTGCCGGGGCGTGGCTTGGGGATCACCTCGGTCCACACCTTGCGGTCCAGTTCACCGGCGAGCTGGACCGCGATGTCCGCACTCATGCCGTCGAGCACGAGGATGAGGGGCCGGCCTCCGTCGCGGGCGAGCGGCGCCGCTGCTTCGGCGAGTACGTTCTCGATGAGGAGCGCGCCGCCCGTCGCCTGCTGGGACGCGGTCTCCGTCCAGTCGGCGAGGGTGCGGGCGAATGCCTCGTCGAGCCGGGCGCGACGCTCGCGCACCGCTCCTATCAGCCGGTAGTAGGCCTCGCCGACGGCGGTGTCGAGCGAGGTGTCGCCCTCGGAGAGGATGCCGACGGCCAGGTCGGCCCAGCCCGCCGACGCCAGGTGGTCCTGCACGGCCTGACCCGTCGACGCCGTCTTCGGCATGGGGGCGTTGAGCCAGCGCACCAGGCGCACGGCGGTGCGTGCCATGTCCGTGGATTCGGCGTTCAGCTCGGCGAGCTGGTGTTCGGCGAGTTCGCGCAGGGCGGCCTCCGCGTGTGCGACATCGCCGTCAAGGGTGGCCGCGAGTGCGCGCAGCCTGGCGCGGTAGCCGGAGGGCAGCATACGGTCGGTGCCGATGAGCGGGCTGAGCCGGGCGTCCGCGGCCAGCTGATCGGCCCGGTCGAGGACCGCAAGGACGCGGCTGCGCGCCTCGTTCCCGTGCGGACCGCTTCCTTCGGCCTGCGCGATCCAGCGGGTGACGACTCCGGTAGCGGCGTCGGCGAAGGGCCGCAGAGCATCGAAGGAGGCGAGGGCGGAGCCGTACAGAGTGCCCAGGGCGAATCCGGCGGCCTCCGCCGAGGAGGCGGCGAGCGCGGCCGATGCGAGGGCACCCAGCGGAAGGGCGTCGGCACCTCGCTGGTCGGCAGCCAGCGCGAGGAGGGTAGGCGCAGCAGGCCCGACGGTCCTCTCCAGCCACTCGCTGAGACCTGCCCGTTCGGCGGCGGGAAGTGCGGCGAACAGGGCGGGGCCCGCTCCGGTCCGGGTCCAGGCGAACAGGGTGTCGGCGTCGAAGTCCAGTGTGTCGGACGTGGTGTCGCCGAGTCCGAGCCGGGCGGCGAGCAGGGCCCGTACGGCACGGTCACGCGTGAGCACGGCTCCGCTGCGCGGCCAGTGGTCCGCGGGCTCGGCTTCGAGCAGGGCGTCCAGGAGCCATTTCTCGCCGGCCATCCGGGCGTCGAGGTCCGCGGCGCCGAAGAGCTGCTTGACGATGTCCGCCGGATCGACGGCGAGGGAACGCCTGCGGACGGCGTGGGCGCGCAGGTCCCAGCCGAGCTGGTCGGCGGGGACCGCCCCGGTGACGACGAGGACGCTGTCGCCGTCCGGGTCCTCCTGGGACCGGTGGCGCTGCCAGGCGTCGACGATGCCTAGGGGGGAGTTCTGTTCGGTGATGCGTACGCGGCGCTTGCGGCCGTTGATCCGGACGGTGAACTCGGTCTCCCGGTCCCCTCCTTCGTAGGTGGCGTCGACCAGGACCAGGCGCCGGTCCTCGGCGTGAGGGAGTTCGCTCTCCAGGAGTACTTCGATGGCGCGGCGGCCGGCGGCGGGGCGTACGGCCATCAGTTGCCCTCTTCCGCGTCTCGCTCGTCGTCGCTCTTCACCGCACGCCAGATGATCTCCACCGGAGTGTCCGGGTGGGCGGCGCGGAACTGTTCGATCTCCCCGCGGACGGCTTCCAGTTCGTCACTGAGTAGCGACTCCAGCGGGGAGAGACCGGACGCGATGACCCGCCTGGCGGACTGTGTGCTCGTGTCGGCTCCTCCCTTTGGCTGCTGGGGCTTCGGCAGCAGCGGGGAGGGTGCGGGGTCGGAGGGCACGGGCGGGTTCCCGTGCTGCGAAAGGCGAATGAGGTCCGGCCCGGGGGCAGGAGACGGCGGCTGCGGGGCTGCCTGCTCCACGTGCAGGGCCGCCTCCACGATGGCCATGCCGGTCTCCGGGACGCCGCCGAGCACGGGCACCAGGGAGCGCTCGAACTCGGAGGCCCGGGCCGTCTCGGCGACCTGGGTCAGCAGCCGGCGTGCCCGGTCGCCCAGGCTGTCGTCGCGGTCGCTGAGGCGCCGGACGTTCTTGAGTACCCGCCAGGCCGCGTCGGCGTCGTCCAGGGCCTGGAGCACCGCTTCCGCGGTGGTCATGGCGTGGGCCAGGTCCCGGTCCGGGGTCTCGTAGGAGAGACCGGAGAGTTCCCGGACGAGGGCGGTCGCATCACTGCCGTGACGGCTGAGCCGGGCGAGCACACCGGCGGCCTCACGCAGGATCGCCGTACGCGCGGCGGGGGCGTCTCCGTCGAGGCCGAGCAGTGCCGCGTGCTGGTCCAGTGAGGCGCGGACGCCCGTCACGAAGGTCTCGTACTCCGCCGCCTTGTCCCGGACCTCTTCGGCGAGCTTGTTGACGTTGCGGGCGAACAGGGCGGGTTTGGCGCGGGCCCCGAAGAGCCGCCCGGCACGGTCCCGGGCACGGGCGTACTCGTCCTCGCTGGGCAGCGGCTGGGACCGCAGCGCCCAGCCGGGGCCGATCGCGGCGATCTCGGGTGCGGCGGTCTCCGGGCCCGAGTGATAGACCCAGGCGCGGTCGTCGAGCAGGGCGTACGCGGCGATCAGGAGGTTCGTCGTCTGTTTGTCGAGGCCGTCGTAGCCGAGGTCCTTGGTGATCCAGCCCCGGATGTCCTCGACGTTGAGCGGCCCGCGTTCCTTATGCTGGGCCGCGGCCTGCTTGATCCGCGTACGCCAGTCGGCGCGCAGCACGAGCGGCCCGTCGTGAACGGTGCCGAGCTCCAGGGGTTCCACGATGCGCTTGACGGTCTTCAGCTGGTGGCTGTCGACCTCCGCCCGGCCGCCCTCGTCCATGGCCCGGGTGATCCACTCCAGGGCTGTCCGCAGCTCACCCGTGGTGACGGCCTTGTTCTGGCCGCTGTGGTGCCGGCCGAAGTCGGGGTGCTTGGGGTACAGCGCGGCGAGGAGTCCCCCGGCGAGGTGCAGCGCGTTGTCGGCGAAGGACTTCCCGCCCTCCGGCTGGGGACGCGGGAAGCGGGGGTCCAGGCACAGGACGTGGCGGCCCTCCACCACTTCGGCGGCCCTGGTGCCGTCCTTGGCCTCGGCGATCCCGTACACCTCGGCGAGTGAGCCGGTGAGGGTCCGGGTGAGGGTCTCGCGGCCGACCTCCAGCTGCCGGCGGGCCTTGGCCCGGTCGTCCGGCGGGTAGTTCCGGGTGTAGTCGGCGAGCCGGTCGCGCTCCAGCAGGAAGTTGATCCGCATGAGCCGGCCGAGCTGGGCCTTGCGCTGTTCGGAGAAGAAGTCGGGCAGCCAGACGAGGGTGGGGGCGCTGTACCCGTCCCTGATGAGTTCGACCACGCGCTGGTAGTCGTCGGTGGGGTAGTTGCCGTCGTCGTCGAAGGGGTAGTCGACGACGAAGCGGATGTTGCCCGGAGTGGCCGGCGTGAACTGTTCGTCCGGCAGGTCGCGCGGGTCGCGTACGTTGCCGAACACGAACTCCGCGGTGCGCCGGGTCCCGTGCCAGATGATCTCCTTCTCGGGGACGAGCTGGCCTTCCTTGACTCCGAGTTCCTCCCACAGCCGGTCCCGCAGCCATACGCGGCGTCCGCCCGACCGGTCCTCACCGGCGACGGCGTCGAGGAGGGGTTCGACGTCCAGGTCGGACAGGTGCAGCGAGAAGACGGGGTCGGTGTCTCCCTCGGCCCGCAGTTCGGTGGGGTACTCGCCCTGCAGGGCGCGCATCCGGTCGATGACCTTCTGTCCGACGGGCACGGTCCGCGACCGTACGGAGCCGTGGTTGAGGGCGGCGAGCCGTGCCCCGGTGAGGCGGCGCAGCGCGGGCACGTCGGGGGCGAGCGCGGCCAGCAGCAGGGTCTTGACGAAGCGGTCGTCGGCGAGGAAGTCGGGGTGGTCGTCCCGTCCGTACTTCTCCAGCAGGTGGAGACGGGCCTTGGCGTGGAACCGCTGGGCCGCCTCAGACTCGTGCTTCAGCTTGTCGGTGAAGGCCGCCCCGGTCCCGTCGATCAGGACGTCCCACAGGTCGCCGAGGGGGATCAGCTGACCGAGCTGGGCGTCGGCGTTCTTCTCCAGGAGCTGCTGGACGAGCTTGAGGCCGGTGCGTTCGCGCTGGAGGGCGCCGGAGAGGGCGACGAGCACGTTCAGCAGGGCGGGTGACAGCGGGTAGACGGTGCGGAAGTCCTCCCAGCCCGCGTGGGTGGCACCGCCGTCGTCCAGCAGGACGTCCTTCACCAGCGGGCTGAACCGGTCGACCCCCTCGAAGGCGGCGTCCAGCACGTGCTCCTGCCCGGCCCTCGGCTTGAGCACCCGCTCCTTGATGATCTCCGGGAGGTTGCGGTCCTCCAGGTCGACGACGGTGACGCGCTCCTTGAGGTACTCCAGCGCCTGCTCCATGTTCTGCACGTCGGAGCCGAGGATGTCGGAGCCGACGAGCTGGGAGAGGTCGCGCTGGCGTGAGATGAAGGAGACGATCGGAACCGGCCGGTTCGGGTTGCTGGACTCGATCAGCTTGACGAGTTTCTGGATCTCGTCGTTGACGAAGGTCCGCTCCCGCATCCGGGCCTGCAGCCACAGGATCAGTTCGTCGAGGAAGAGCACCACGCCGTCGTAGCCGAGCGACTGGGCGTGCACGCTCATGGCGCTGAGACCGTCGTCCAGGGACACATACGCAGCCGCGTCGCCCCGGATGCTGTCCGCGTACGCCTTCATGGGACCGCTGACCAGGGCAGACACCAGCCGCTCGCGCCGCTCGTCCCCGTCGGGTGCGGCAAAGGCCGCGTCGAGCTCCGCGGAGGTCCACGCGGTGTGGGCGACGGCTCCGATCGGGCTCAGCCCATCCTCGTCGTCTGCGTCGTCGTCCGCCGCGGCCCCAGGAGCGGCATTGGCGGTGGGCAGAAGCTTGGAGAACGCGTCGTCCCCGAGGGAGGCCCGCAGGTTGCGTGCGTCGGACAGCAACGAGTCCGCCTTGAAGACCAGCGGCGTGGGTGCCTCGGGGTGCCGCTCGCGCACCGTCTTGACGTATCCCCCGAGCAGCGCCGAGTCCAGGTTGGCGGCCCCGACCAGGTGGTAGGGGACCATGAGGAACTTCTTCCCGCGCAGCCACTCGTCGTGCTCGGCGACCACCTCGCGCAACCGGGGCTTGGTGCGGGTGGCGGGCTCACCGTTGAGCACGGCGTGCAGCACGCTCAGGAAGTGGCTCTTACCGGCACCGAACGAACCGTGCAGGTAGGCGGCGTACGAGCTGTTCTTCCGCATGGCACCGCGGATCAGCTTCAGCGCGGTGTCGAACTGCTCCCGCAGCTGCGGGGTGACGACGTACTCGTCGACGGTGCCGGCGGAGGACCCGGTGAAGCCTTTCGACAGTTCGATCTTGAAGTCGCCGGCGTGGACGTCCTCCTTGATGTCGAGGACGTCCCTCAGCACGATGTCACTGCCCCTGGCCATCAGCCACTCCCGCTCCCCAAGACGTCCCCGCCCGGCCGCCGCGGCCGGACACACAGCGGAGTCACGCTGTCACTCGCGTCTCGCACGTATATCCCTCCATCCTGCCAGCTTGCCCCCGACCCCGGGCGACCCGCACGGTCGCCCCATGGGCCCAGAGCCACGAGGTCGCCCCCGGCCATGAGCGACGGTCCACGAGGTGGCTCTGCACGGGCGCCGCTTGGACACGTCCTGACCTGCCATCGGCCCCCGTGTGCCCCGGAGTACGGACAGGCGGGGTGACCGGAATGGGCGTAGCGTTTTCCCATGTCAACAGCCTCGGAACATACGCCTGCTGAGGAGGCGTCTGCTGCTGAGTACCGCACCGACCCCCGCCTGGGGGCCTCCCGGTGAAGAGCATCCGCCGAGCGCCCGCATCAACGGAAAACACCACCGGATCTTCCTCTGGATCTTCCTGGCGGTCCAGGCGCTCTTCCTCTTCTGGATCATCGCCGGCGTCAACGGCAACGCCCACGCTTCCTGCGAGGGAATGGTCGGCGACGCGCTCACCACGTGTCAGAGTGCCCGGCGACGCTGGCACCGCGATCGGAGTGGGTCTCGTCATCGCCGTGTGGGTGGCCGTGGACATCATTTTGGGCATCACCTACGGCGTCTGCCGGCTCACCCGCAGGCAACGCGTGTAACGCGCTGCGCCGACCGAGCAGGTACGGCATCGGCGGTGAGTGACCTTGCGCCTGCCGGGTCGAAGCGGTTAAGGATGTGCACGCCGTCGGGCGGCCGCCAGGCGCTGCACGAGGACCTCTCCCGAGGTGTGGTTCAGTCCGCCTGCCGTCAGCTTGTGCACCCAGGGCCCCGGCTCGGCCGCCGCGCTCACGATGGCGTCATGAAGGCCGTCGAAGCGCGCGATCTGCTCCGCTACCCTCATGTTGCCGTTGGGGAAGAGAAAGAAGCGCGCGGAGCACTCCACGACTGCTGCGAGCTCCAGCACGTTGGACACGATGCGGATGTCGGAGCCGATGCAGATCCGACCCTCGCCAGTTGCGTCGCGGATCCAATCGACGTCAGGCACTCCCTCAGCAGCCGCCACGCCGTAGCGTTCCCCGATGGTGACCGTGTCGGGGAACAGGCGCTTGACCGCCTCGGCGAACCGCTTCCCGTTGGTGCTCCGATCGAGGAAGAGCTTGATCCCCCCGGGTTCTGTCACGAGGCCGCCCTGAGGCCCATCCGGTCGGACACTTCGGTCACCTCGTCGACGGGCAGATCGAAGTCGTACGCGATGTCTTCGGACGCCTCCCCTGCCTTCAGGAGTCCCTGAACCACGTGGAGCGGGGTCCCGGTCCGGGTGAAATATGGTCGTCCGAAGTTGACCCCCGGCTGCACGCTCAGATCGGCGACCTCGTAACCGGGCAGCACCAGCTTGGTGGCGTACCCGTCGGCATTGCCCTCGTCGTACTCGATCCGTTTCATGTTCCGCTCGACTACCTCGCGGAACACGTACTGACTGTCGCGCAGGACGACCAGCTTCTTGGCAGCGTCCTGCCGGTCGCGGTCGCCCAGGTCGTCCACCACCTCGTACAGCAGTTCCGCGCCTGAGACGAAGAACCGGCGGGACGCCAGTGCGTACTCCACACCGAACCGTTGTCGCACCAGCTCCAGCGCCGGGCGGATCCGCTGCATCGGCATGTCCGCCTGTCGCAGGGCTGCCAGGAACATGCCCTCGGCCAGGCCGATGAAAGGAATCGAGGGCTGCACGGGGGTAGGCCGTCCGAGGGACGTGATCATGGGGGCCCCCACCACGTCGGCACGGTCGGGGAAGTGATTGCGGTATCCGCGCGCCCATGCCCGGAAGGTCGACGGTGCCATGCCCAGGTACTGCGCGGCCTCCGCCTGCGTGTACAGCGGAACGCTGAACCGCACGTCGTCGCGCTCGTCCGACATGCTCACCACCTCCACATTTCTCAGTGTCCCAGCAGACGCGGGGAAACAGTATCCGCAGAGACGGATCCGCATCCTTCTTCGGCGCCGGGGAGACGCTCGCCTGGAGCGGGCGGTACGTGGGACCGTTTTCCGGCCGGAGGCGGTCCGGTTCATGCCGTCACCGTCGCCACCACCGCCCAGACCGTCTTACCCGGGGCGCCCTTGCGCTCGTCCACGCCCCACTCCCGGCACAGCGCTGCGACCAGCACCAGCCCGCGCGCCGCCTCCTCGTCGCACGCGGTCGCCCGTACGGCGGACATCCGCTCCCCCCGTGTGTCGGTAACCTCCACCCACAACCGCTCGCCGGTCACCCACACCAGCCGCAGCTGGGCGTCCCGGCCGGGGACCAGCCCGTGGGTGACGGCGTTCGCGGCCAGCTCGCCCACGATCAGGCTCACCGTGTCATTCACCTCGGTGCCGTAGCGGTGGCCCCAGATGTGGACGCGGTGCGATGCCAGCCGCCGCGCCAGGCGTGCGCCGCGCGCGGTGGAGGAGAAGCACAGCTAGAAGAGGTCGTCGGTGGGCGGCGCGGGGAGGTCGGTCGTCGTCATGCCAGAAGTCTTGAGGCGTCCGTCCCGCCCCCACCAGCAGTGACACCCCTACAGAGAGAGCCTGTCGGGAGCGGGCTCCCGGCTGTCAGGGCCCGTTCGGGCAGGCATGTCACGGCCGCCGGGGGGCCGGGGTGTCGGTGAGTGCGGCAGGTGGCTCGGCCCGGCTGAGCCTGCGGAGCGGGTCGATCGTCGCCCAGTCCGTCGTCCGGTGTCCGACTCGGTTCTCCTGTCCCCGACTTGGGCACCCGATGACCATGGACCAGCCGGTCCGGGCTGCGCTGCCCGGCCGGCGGCAGCCTCCCGCACCGTGTGGCCTCCCGTGCCGGACGACTTCGTTCCGGGCATCACGTACAGCGGCAGCCGCCTCGCTCCAGGCAGCGAACGTGACGCGGCGTGCCGGAACAGAGGCCTCCAGGGCGCCGCCGCGAGGATTGTGTCGCCGCCGTCACTTGTCGGCCGAGGGCGGCTCGGGCAGTTCCCAGACCCGCGCGAATACGTCGGCGACTTGCGGCCAGACCAACTGACGAGCGGCATCGGCCGAGTCGACCTCGTCGACCAAGGATCCGAGGACGACGAACTCATGGGGGATGACTCTGCCGGCCCTGTCCTTCCGTCCCAGAGGATCGGGGAAACGCAGTGCCCCCTTCTCCGCGACGCGCCGCCAGACTTCCGGTTGGTCCCCGACACCGGAGAAGGCTTCGTCATAGACCCGGAGCGGATCTGTGAATCCGCCGTCACGGAGGAACCTGAAACCCCAGGTCCGCCCACGGGTGGCCCAGATGAGGCTCACTTCGCGCTCCTCAGAAGGACCTTCTCCTCTTCACCCCTGTCCAAGTCCATCCGGAATCGGGTCAATGTTGCTGTGAGATAGTTTTGTTTGGCCATTGCTTCGGAGTTGATGTTCTTGAGTTTATCTCCCGTCACCTTGACCGCCTCGTTCAGGACTTCCTTCGAGAGCACGAGACTGACGAGATTACGCAAAACACCTGCGGGGCCGGCCAGCTTGATCTTGTTTCCGAGCAGCACCTCGGACAGAGCCCCGGCACCGGCCAGCAGACTCTCGGCTACCTTCACAGGCATATTCTTCAACTGGGCCCACCGGACGTGGCGCTCGAAAGGAAGCATGGCGGCCAACGGGAGGATCAACTCCAGGCCGACGCGCTTGGTCACCTCAATGCTTTCCGCACCGAACTGCGCCGAAGAAAGCAGCACGAAGTCCTCGCCCACGGACAGTGCATCGCCGGCCTCCACCAGCCCTGCGATCACCTCCCGGAATTCAACCAGGTCGTCACCGACCTTCTCCACGAGGAGATCCCTGAACCCGAACACGTCCATGTCCGGCAACAGATCGGACTTCGACAGCGCCATGATCCAGATACGCGGAAAGTCGACGAGAGGCTTTCCGTCCTTCAGCAGGTCACCCTTGAGCGACAGCAATCCGTTGCGGAAATTGGCCAGCAGAGACTTCAGGTACCGCTCTTCCTGTCCGGCGTTGTCCAGCAATCGCTGACCGTCCACCAACAGGAGAGCGACATCAGAGCTCAGCAGGGAGATGAAAGCGTCAACTCTGCGTTGGGCTTCCTCGGGCCCGCTGACACCCTCCTCGAACCACTCTCCCGGATAGTCGTGCCAGACAAGCCGCAGGACATCGAAAGGTCTAGCCTTGTTCGCCTTGGCGTCTGAGCCGTCCTTCAGCCTCACTGAGAAAGAGTAGGACGTGGAGGCAAAACGAGTGGCTGCGGGCAGTCGCGCAGACTCTCTCATGCCGAGGTAATTCCGATGAAGCCGAGTCCCCTGACCCATGTCGTCCGCTACGACGTGGAACAGGCTTTTCTGCACGTGCTGAGACTCCTGCGTAGCCCCATAAAAGGAGGACAGCATGACGGTCTTGCCGCTGCCGCTCTCACCAAAGACGGCGATGTGCTGCTCAAGCGCTTTTTTTGTTACTTGCATATGAGGATCATACGGACGCTCCCCTCGTGTCGTGAAGACCATGACCACAGGGGAATTCGGTCAGTCGGCGACGGAAACAGGTGAAACCCGGCGCACAGCTTCATGGCTCGGGCCGGTCCGCGCGGCGATGTCGGCAAGCGAATCAACCTGTTCGTCGACTCGCTCCACAGAGGCCTGCGGCAGCACGCGTCCGACACAGACTACTGCGGCCGTAGCAGTAGTCACTGGCACGCGCGACGTGGTGAAAACGTTGCGACTACCTGCCCGCCGGTCTCGTGGCACGCGAAATCGGCCAGGTCAAGGGCGAGTTGCTCGACCATCTCATCGAGAACGACGCTGCGGATGATCAGCGGGACGTGCGTCTCGATGGAGTGCTCGCCCGGTGCGGGAGCCACGCGGCCTCCGGCCGGAGGGGGCCAGTTCATGGCGTCACCGTCACCACCACAGCCCAGACCGTCTTCCCCTGCGCCCCCTTGCGGTCGCTCAGGCCCCACTCCTGGCACAGCGCCGCGACCAGCACCAGTCCGCGCCCTGACACCTCATCGCCCGAGGGCGGGACCGCGCGCACCGCCGGCATCTGCTCGCCCACGGCTGGAGATTGCGGCTGTCCACACGTCTGTGTACATCCGAGACTCCAAGCAGGCGGACAGGCCGGTCCTGAGTGTCGGAAGTGCTGGATGGGCGCGATTCGTGCGGATGGCCGCGCGCGGCTGAAGCGCCTTACGCGGAGGTGGGCGGGACCGGCTTCCGGTCCCGCCCACCTCCGTGCGTACGGGCCTACTCGGCGGCCTTCTTGCGGCCGCCCCGCTTCTTCTCCGGGCGCCAGGCGCGCAGGTCGGCTTCGGACAGGTGGCGCTCGGTACGGCCCAGGTTGAGCGCGCTCTGCAACTCCTCAGCCGGGTTGCCGTCCCACTCGGCGTCGAACTCGTCGTACCACTGGTGCACCCAAGGCAGGGCCTCCTGGAGACCGGCAAGAAGCGGCACGAAGCGGGGGTCCTCCTTCGGCCAGCCGTCCTTCTCCACGCGGTCGTGGACGAGGTTGGACAGCGCCTCCGCCTGTTCACGGTGGTTCCAGCCGGCCCAGCCGAGCAGAAGCGACTGGTCGTTGTCGGTCGACGCGTCCGGGTAGGAGATGAACCGCTCCTTGGGTACGTCGAGCTTGCCTCGGTTCGACCAGTAGGAGTGCTTGAGGAAGTCGGCGCCCGTGTACTTCGGCGGGACCGTGATGTCGAGCCGCTGCCCGGTACGGTCCTCCTCGCGCTGCTGCTCCCAGACGTGCTCCCACTGCACGCGCTTGCGGAGACCGGTCTCCTTGTAGCGCAGGACACTGAGGTACGGGACATGCTCGGGCTCGATCACGGCAGCGAGCACGGTCGCCAGGGAGGCGTCGCGCTTGCCGAGGTGGTCGGCCGCGTAGAGGGCAGCGACGGACTGGACGTCCTCGTCGTGGCGGAGGGCGTCGGCGAGCTGACTCACGGTGAGTGGGCGTGGGGACGTGAACTCGTTGCGCTCCTCGAACCACAGGCCCTTGCGCTCGGCAGCATCGAGCAGCCAGGCGCGGAGGGCAGCCGCCTCACGGTCCTCCCAAAGATCGGCTTTCCAGCGGCGCTTGTACTCGGGGCGCTCGATGAGTCGGATGTCTTTGTTGGACTCGATGAGGTCGAGACGGGCCTGAACGACCTTCTTGTAGGCGTCGGGCCATTCAGCGGGGATCTCGGTGATCGGCGTGGAGCGGTGCCGACTGAACCATGCGGTCTCGGCCTCCTCATCTCGCACTCTGCGCGCTAGGGCGATCTCGAATGCGCGCTGTCCGAGGGCTAGTTGCGGCACGTCGGCATCAGCCAGCTCAGCGGGTTCACCCGGGAGCGTGGTCCGCGCGACATCTGCCGGGGTGAGCAGTCCGTAAGCCCCGTAGACAGTCCAGTCCAGCTCGTCCTGGAGCGCGATCATCCGAGCGCGGATGCGGTCTTGCGCGTCGCGCGCTTGCTCAAAGACGGCACGGGTCGGAACGGCGTCAGTCGTGAGGACTGAGGGCTCGTATTCGGCTTGCTTCTGAGCAAGCACGTCGAGTTCGTAGCCGTAAGTCAGTGGAAGCGCAGCGGGGAGCGGATACTCCTGCAGTTTGGTGCCAGTGAACTCGTAGCGCTCCTCCCACTCCTCGTCCTGTAGGCCTCGCCCGAGGCCGCTGCCGCCCTTGCCCTGACTCACCTGCTTCAACCAGAAGCACGCCACCGAGGAGTTCAGCACCCCCAGCAACTCCAGGTGCTGCTCCTCGCTGGCCCCCTCCGGCAACTTGATGACCGGCGCGGACTGCTTGAACACCTTCCCGCCCCGGTCCAACACGAAGTGGTTGTGCGTAGCGACGAAGGCGAATGTGATGGACAGCGGCGTGCGCAATTTACTCTTCGTCAGTCGACCGTACTCTGACCACTTCAGTCCGCCTTCGATTTTCGTCTTCCTGCCGAACAAAATGTTGTTGGCAACAGTGGTCCGACTCGGCCACATCAGACGATGAAGGGACTCAACACCCTCTACCTCAATCGGCACGAAGTCGGAACTATAAGGGAAGAGCGCCAAGTCGAAATCTCCACCTTCCCAATCACGCAAGAGGTCACCGGTGACCATGGACCGGGTCCACTGGGGTGGGATTCCAACAGTGCGTGCGGCTCGACCAGGGAGGAGGAACAGGTCGTCTTCAAGGGTGAAACAAGTGATCCCCAAGGACTCAGCTACCACCCCCAGTCGCGTCTGCGCTGCCGATTCGACCCGTTCCGAGACCTCGCCAGCCCCACCCCCACTCAACGACCAGGGGTGCTCAGCAAATCGTGCGCGCTCACCGTCTTCGACGCTGACCCACTCGGACTCGCTCCCCGGCCTGATCACCTGCCCCTTGATCGCCGCCCACACATGCCCCTTCGCCGGATCTTCAGGCTGGTCCGGCTCCCCCCGCACTCCCAGCACCGCCCTTATCGGCTGCCCTTGACGCGCCACCTGATTCCGCCCGGCAAGAATCACCGTCGGCGTTCCGTGTCCCGGAATGAAGGCCCCCGACGTGTCGATGATGTGCGAGAGCTCCACCCCCGGGAAGTACGCCTTTCGCTTCGTCCTCGGGTCCTTGTAGGGGCCACCGTGGAAGTACGACTCGATCAGCACGTTTCCGAATTCCCGCTTCATGAAGGAATTCGCGGTGATCTGCCCCGTGTAGCCGCCGTCCCGGTGGTCGCCCCCGGCCCGTACCGCCAGCTCGAAGATCCGCTGGGCGAACGGCACCGACAGCGCGTACTTGCCCGCGCAGGCCCAGTACTTGTCCCGGTAGTTCTGGTTCTCCTGCTTGTCCTTCACCGTGATGTACGGCGGGTTCGCCACCACAACGTGGTACGTCCCCCGGCCCAGCAGGTCCACCTCGCGCGCGTACTCCTGCGCGTCCTCCGTGCGGTAGTAGAAGGTCTCCCGCTCCTCGAACAGCGACTCCGTAACACCCTCCGCCCCGCGCCCGTGCAGCAGCGAGTCCCCCACCGCCACGCGTATCGGCATCTCCGGGGCCCCGCGCAACTCCCGTACGCCGCACTCCTTGAGTGCCGCCACCAGCAGGCGGAACCGGGCGATCGACGCCGCGAACGGGTTCTTGTCCGCCCCGTGGACCGACTCCAGGGCGCGGCGGATGAGCACCCAGTCGTCCGTGCCGGGCTCCAGCTCGCGCCAGCGCGCCAGGATGCGCGTGAACAGGCCGAGCAGGAAGTGGCCCGAGCCGCACGCGGGGTCGATGCAGCGCAGGCCGCGCACCTCGCCGTCCGTGAGCTCGCCGCGCCAGCCGTCCGGCGTGTGCTTCCAGACCGGATCGAGGCCGAACTCCTCGATCGCCGGGTCCAGCGTCAGGTCGAGGATGAACTCCTCGACGAAAACCGGGGTCTGGAGCAGGGCGTACGTCTTACGGGCATGCTCGGAGAGGTCCTGGTACAGGTCGCCGAGGAAGCGGGTGTTCAGCTCGGGGTCGGAGAAGTCGTAGCGGACCTCACCGTCCGCCCCGCGTTCGCGCCAGAACGCCAGCAGGCGGGTCGCCGCCTCGTAGGACGGGGTGACCTCCCACAGCGGGTTGTGACGGCGGTCGAAGAGGCCGGCCGCCGTCGTGTGGGCGTCGGCGAGGGCGTCGAAGGACTCCGTCAGCCAGTCGCGGTCGTTCAGCTCGGGGCTGCGTCGGAAGAAGTCGTCGTGGCGGTCCTGCGCCTCCGCCAGGCGCTCACCGGGGCCGGAGAGCCACGCGTCGGCGATCAGTCCGTTGTCCTCGCTGAAGCGGACGAAGACGCACGCCAGGATCCAGGCGGCCGCGATCTGCACCACGCGCTCGTCGCGCCACGTCTCGTACGGGGAGCCGGTGCGCTCGGACAGCAGGGCGCGGTCGTACTCGGCGTGCAGGGCCGTCGCGTACTCATGCTCCGACTCTGTGCGCTCCCGGAGATCCTCCTGCAGAAGCACGACCTGTCGTTGCAGGTCCTTGAGCAGGGCACCCTGATCGAGCGATGCAGCCTTCGTACGGTCTTCCTCGGACGACACCGGCGGAACCTCTCCCATTTCCCTGGCAAGCCTGCCGTGACTCACGGCGCACGCGCATGCATGCATGCACACCGCCATCCTGCCAGCCCGGACGGGCCCTCCGGGAGCCGCAGCCCGCAGCGGTCATCCCGCCGACATCGGCACCCCGCCCCGCCGTCCCACCCGGAACGCGATCCGGTACACGTCGGGCAGGTCCAGGCGCAGGTCGCTGCGGCGGCGCATAACGCCCAGGTCGATGAGTTCCTCGATCAGGCGGGGCAGGTCGTCGGGGTGGCGGGGGCCGGTGCGGATGTGTTCGGGTCCGTCGGCCTGCGCGTACCGGGCTGCCTCGTCACGCAGGGCCTCGGGGAGCCCCTGCTCCTTCCAGAGCCTGATCACCGTGGCTTCCTCGATAGGAACCTGGCAGCCGCTGAGCGGCTCTATGGCGGCCTTCACCCACGGGGTGTCCTCGCTGACCTCGTACACCCGGATCTCCGAGGCCGCCTGCACGCCCTTACGAATGGCCTCGTGGTGCAGGGCGCGGTCGTGGGACGGGCGCTCGGAGCGGGTCGATTCGGCGGCAATGGACAGGGCGTGCAGGAAGCTGCGGGGGCTGACCTGCTCGCGGCCGTCCATGAGGTGGTTCGGGAGCCAGGTGTAGGGCCGGCCCTTGCGGAAGTTCGCGCCCATGTAGGGGTCGGCGATCTGCTCGAACAGCTCAGTCTGCGCCCGCTCCTCGTTGCGGAGGGCCATCGGCGGGACGTACCGCAGCCCGTCGACGTCCTCCCAGCCTCCGGTGAGTCCGCGGAAGCGGGCCGAGGGCTCGCCCTCCTCGTTGCCCAGGCAGTGGAAGAGGAGGCCGAACAGGTCGGTCTGCGACCACTCCAGCCGGGCCGCGTTGCCGGAGAGCTTGGAGGCGTCGGGGAAGTGGTGCTTCGCGCCGTCGAACATGTCCGGCCGGATGAACACCTTGAAGCGGATGTTCCGCGTGCCGAACCGCATCTGGAGGGCGAGCTGGAGGATGCCGGCGACCAGCCGGTCGGCCTGCTCCCGCTCGCCGTGCAGGTGCTCCAGGGAGTCGAAGAGGAGCAGGTGCACGGTGTTTTCCTCGTGCGCCTGCTGGTCCGCCCGCTCGATGGTGCGCTGGGCCACACCCGCGTTGGCCCGCACCCAGGCGACCTTGTCCTCCCACTCGGACCGGTCCGCCAGCTCCGGCTGGCCCAGGGCGGTCAGCAGCACCGTGTACCAGATCTCGTACGGCGGTGTACCGGCCTCGACCAGGGAGCGGAGGACGAACTGGCCTGGATAGCGAGCGGAGTTCAGGTCCATGCCGTGACCGGGGGCGACGTTCAGCCGTCGCAGGCGTGCGATGCGGTACTCGTCGGCCGCGAAGCCCCGCAGGTCGCCGTCGAGCAGCGAGCGGTACCAGAACGTCTTACCGACGCCCCGTCCGCCCTGCACCACGGTGTTGTCGACGTAGAGGGCGGTGCGGTGCGCGTCCGGCATGAACAGGGTGTGCGCGGTCGGCCGCCGGGTGTCGGCCTCCGTGGCGTCCCGCAACGCGTCCGACAGCAGGTCGCGGTACTCGCTCGCGGTGAGCGGCTCGGTCATCGCGTCCCTTCCTCGTCGCCGGGGCCGGCCGTGATCAGCTGGGTGGCGGTATCCAGGAACTCACCGTACGCGGCCTTGACGAACGCGCGGTCCTGCCAGTTGCGGGCGTCACCCGCGCCCAGTCCCACCAGGCCGGGCTCGAAGAGGATGGGGATCGGGTGGTGCGGGGCCGAGTCGTCCTTCTCGCTCGGCGCGAACGCGTAGCGGGCGGTCACGTCCGCCGCGCACGAAGGGGACTCCCCCGGTGCTAGCTCGTCGTAGAGCGCGGCGAAGCACTCGTACGAGCGGGCCGTGAAGGCGCCTAGGTAGTCGTCCTTGGAGTGGTGGACGGTGTCCGGCACCATCGAGGCGACCATGCGGAGCTTCTCGCGGATGGCGGGGGCCCTGCCCGAGGAGTGCCAGGCCGCGAAGAGGTCGCCGTAGCCCGCCCAGGTCTGGGCGTTGTCCGCGCCGAAGAGGAGCGCGAGGTCGCACAGGCGGGAGATGGTGACGGCGGCCACGTCGTGAATGCCGGCCCGGCTGTCCAGGAGCACCACGTCGGGGCGCAGTCCGCTGTCCCCGAGCGCCACCGCGTTCTCGCAGGCCTCGACCGCGTCGGCCAGCCGGTCCGCGAAGGAGGAACCGGGGAGATCGGCGTAGACACGGTTGAGCTTGTCGACGTAGGCGTACGGGACTCCATCCGTCCCCCGCCCGCGCGCGGGTGCCACCCACAGTTCGCCCCTGCGGCTGCGCGGAACGTAATCGGTACGGGTCACGAGCTCCAGCCCGTCGGCGTTGCCAACGGCGGCCTCGACGAGGTGGTCCACGATTCCGTTACGGGGCAGCCCTTCCAGCCCTGCGAGTAGCGGGCCCGCCCCCGGGGACTCCAGGTCGAGGTCGACGACCAGCACGATGTGGCCGTCGTCGGCCAGTCGGCGGGCCAGCATCGCGGTCGCCGTCGTGCGGCCCACACCGCCCTTGAAGCCGTACAGGGCGGTGCGATGCGTACGGGAGCCGTCGGCCTCGGGGCCGGGTGTGGACACCTTGGCCCAGTCCTCGCCGACCACGGTGTTGTCGAGGAGCCTGACGCTACCCGCGCCACCGGAGGGGCGCAGGGTGTCGGGAGACGCGCGCGGGGAGTTCAGCAGGGCGTCGGCAGTGATCATCTGAGAGGCGAGGGTGAGCGGGCGGCCCGTGACGTAGGGCGTGAGCTGCTCGGTGAGGTCGTTGTGCCAGTGTTCCCGCAGCTCGTCGTCCACCGGCTGATCGCGGTCGTCGACGATCAGGGTGAAGCGTCCCCGTACGTCCCTCACGAGCAGCACCGCGTACCCCTCGTCGGCCACGGAGCGGGCGAGAGAGAGGGCGAGTGGCCGGGCTTCGTCGAAGCGGACGGGGGTGGTGCGGGGGCTCATGACAGGCTTCCGTTGATCAGGGCGTTCTGGTGCAGGGTGACGATGGCAAGAGTTGCTTCGTGGAGCGCCGCAACGGTCTCCTCGGTGATGTGCTCGCAGTGCAGGTAGCGGTCCTGCTCGCTCCAGTTCCCGAAGGCGTCGAGGTGGTCCTCCAGCGCGACGAGCAGTTGACTACCCAGTTGACCGTGTGCCAGCACCGCCAAGTCGGTCTCGCTCCAGGGCAGATGTTTGTACTCCTGTGTTCCCCCAGTCGCCTTGCGTATCCATGGCATCTTGGCCTGCCCACCGTTCGGCTTAGTCTCCATGCTCGCTTCGGTGAACTGCAGCAGCAGGCTCTTGAGAGCACACTCCGCGGCGAAGCCGAGATGGTGATCCGCGTTGGGCCACCTACCGTCCTCCTGGAGGTACTCCGCATCATGGAAATGGCGCTCTGCGGCGCTGGCGAAGTGCTTCTGCTGCTCTTCCGAACGGGTCAACACTCTGTGGATCATAAGGTGATCCCCCCGCCTCAGGGCAGGGGTTCAGCGCATCTTCAGCTGCTCGCGGAGCCGTCGCACGTGGCCCTGGACGTGGCACCCGGCGCCGGAATCCTCTTCGGGTGCCGGATCGGCGGCTGGGCCGTGGGCGCTGCGGAGGCAGAGGCCGCACAGAGGGAAGAGAACCCTCCCGGAACTCGCACCCCGAGCCCCGAGCCCCGGGCTCCGGGAAGCGACCCGCGCCGGTAAAGGCGCGCGCCCCCTACGCCGCGGTCTCCGCCCGCAACTCCTTCAGCGACAGCCCGTCCAGTACGGCCCACTCACTCGCCCGGTCCACGACATCGACCGTGCGTCCGTCCAGCGCCGGTGTCGCGTGCGCGTCCTCCGCCGGTACGAGCAGCCACAGGCCGTGCGGGGCGTCCGCGGGACGCCGGGCGGCCTCCTGCAACGCGACGAGGAGACCGCGGCCTCCGGCCTCCCAGTAGCGGGCGGCCAGACCGGCCTGATGAGCCAGGAGCACCGTGCGCGGGCCCGTCTGCTCGGCGAGCGCGGTGACCCGTTCGGTGACGCGCTCCGCCGCGAGACGGGTGTAGGACGCGAGCGCCGGACCGATGACCCCGCCGGCCGCGAACTTCGCGTCCGCCTTCAACAGCGCGGGCCACCGCACCCCCTGCTCCTCGGCCAGTTCACGCATCGCGGTGAGGAACAGCTCATCGAGCGAGACCGGAACCACTCCGTAGCGAACGGCCAACCTGTTCGCCAGGCCCGGGAGTTCCGCGCCCTTGAACGTCAGCGCCAAGAAGCCGCCTCGCCTGCGAGCGGTGTCCAGCCGTGCGGCGAGCACCTGGCGGGGGTCCCTGCCCCTAGCCAGTTCGCCCTGCGCGGCGGTGAGCAGCGCGCCCGTGCTGGTGAGCGCCGACACCGACACCTCGTGACGACTCCCACGAGGCTCCGGGACGCGCGGCAGGAAACGCTTGCGCTGCGCCACGTACTCCAGGGGGAAGTCCGCCTGCGTCAGCGCCTCCGCCAGCTCGACGTACGTGGTGTCGGCCAGGACCGCCAGACCGGGGAACCGGGAGCGGACCCGGGCCAGCAGATCGGCGGTGGAGATGCCGACGTGGGCCCGAACCCCGGCAGGCGCCTGCGAGATCCGCAGGGCACGCGGCAGATCGAGATCCAGCGGAAAGAGCTCCAGCCGTGGGGAGAAACCGACACCACGGGCCATGGCCGCGGCAAGCTCCACCAAACGTGTATCGGCTGGCGGCACTATTCCGTCAGGCGCCTTCACCGCGCGCAGCTCACGCAACACGGTCGCCCGGCCCGGCAGCGGGTCCCGGTACGCCACCGTCGTCGCGGTCTCGCCGAGGCGTGCCGCGTACTCGGCCAACTCGACCGGCGTCGGGTCATCGGCGCCCGGTTGGTCCTCCAGCGCCAGGACGACGCGCCCCGCACGCCGTAGCACGGCCAGCCTGGCCGGGGCCTCGACCGTGGCACCACCCGCGTCATCGGGCCGCCTGCGGGCCTCGGTCTCGGCCGCCGCACGGACCACGGCGAGCGCCATGCCCAGGGTGCCGGCGGGACCGGCGTCCCCCGCACCGTGCCGGGCACGCAGCTCGGTCGCCAGTTCCTCGGCCGTCATGACCCTGCCCTGCTCGGCCAGGATGGTCACCAGCTCGTCGCGGATACGGCCGAGCCACGGCAGGAGCGCCCACTGCTCGATCGCGGCGAGCTGGTTCTTCGACACCGTGGTCTGGCTGACACCCAGCGCCTTCGCGATGACGGACTGGGCGGGCCAGGGTTCCAGCAGCTCGGCGTCCGGAAGCTGAAGGGTGGTACGTACGACATCGGGCCGCGGCTTGGTACGGCTGTTGCCCCGCGCCGGAGTGAGGCGGGCCGCCAGCGTGTCCACCGACTCCAGCGCGACCTCGGGCGCGTCCGCGGCGACCGGGGCGAGTGCCTTGGGCGCGGGCTTCCTGCGCAGGTCGTGCGTCCACTGACGGTGACGCCGGTTGAGTTCCTTACGGATCACGTTGCCCGCACCACGGGCGCGGGAGATCGTGTGGGGCGGGATGTCCAGCAGCGCGTCAACCGTGGCCGCGCCCAGCCCGGCCGCGACGGAGACGGCCCGCGGCGACAGGCCGGCGGCCTCCAGCGGAGTCGTCAGGCCCGCAGCGGCGGCTGCCTGTTCGCGTGCGTCCTCGACGTCCTCGGCGTTCACACCGACGGTGGCCGGAGTGGTCGCCGGACGGGCCGAGTCCGCCGCCCGGAACAGCTGCCGCCATGCCTCGGTCATCTGGCGCAGGCTGTCGTAGCGCTCCTCGACGTCCCGGTGCAGGGCGCGCTCGAAGAAGGCGGTCAGCCCGTCGCTGAGTGCCGGATCGAACAGTTCACGCGCCACGTACAGCGTGGCGTCGAGGACGGTGCGCGGGTCACCCTGGCCATCCCCCCACACCGGGCGTTCACCGGATGCCATCTCGTGCAGTGTCACGGCGGCGGCGTACCACTCGGCGTGATCGTCGTAACGGGCCCGGCGGCTGTCACCCAGGAACGGATCGAGATAGCCGCGCGTGCCCGCGTGGATGTCCTGGTCGGGGGCGTTCGCCAGCGAGAAGTCGAACAGCATCAGCTGCCAGGAACCGTCACTGCGTTTGAACAGCCCCAGGTTGTCCGGCTTGATGTCCCGGTGGCGCACCCCACGGGCGGCGAGACTGTCCAGCGCGTCGAGGAGGTCGTTCCCGAACCGCTCCAGTTGGTCGTACCCCAGCGCCCCCTGACCGCGCAGTCGGGAACCGAGACTGACCGGGTCCTGGTCACCCGGTGGGCGGAATCCACCGGCGTACTCGATCTCCAGGACGGTACGGCCGGCCACCTCGCGGGGCTCCGCGAGCAGCTTCGCGATGTGGCCACCACCCACCTCCTTGAGCGCCTCCGCCTCAGCGAACAGGCGGGAGCCCTTCTCATGGTCCAGGGCGACCTTGAAGACACGCGGGAAATCCTGATCGGCCGGCCCGTCGGCCTCCGTGCGCCGCACGAGCAGCGCACGTGCGGTGGCTCCGGTGCCCAGCACCCGGGTGACCGTCCAGGTGCCGTCCAGCGGCTGACCGGGCTGCACGGTCAGCGGATCCTCGACCACACCCCCCGGCTGGTCGGCCGGTGCCGCATCGGCCTCCGCGGCATCCAGGAGGCGCAAGAAGTCGTCGGGCGATGAGAGCCGCTCCTGCAGGTCGGCGGCGGTCGCCTGGAAGACCACCTCGTCCAGGGCGGCCGAGACGCTGTCCGCCACGGCGTACGGGTGCAGTCCGCCCTCGGCGGCCAGCCGGTCGACCAGGGTGCTGCGCCGGTCCGCGGGCGGGCGGCCGGTCAGCAGGAGATAGGCGAGGCTGCCCAGGCCGAAGACGTCGAGGTCAACAGGATCGGCGAACTCCTGATCCGTCTCGGGGGCGAGGTACACCTGGGCGATGTCCGCGATCAGGCCGGCATCCAGCGGTGTGTCCCCGAGCGACCGGTGCAGAGACGTCTCGAAGTCGCGGGCCGCGGTCTGCCAGTCCGCAATGCGCAGGACCGGTTCGCTGCCGTCCTCCCGCACGGATACGTACACCGAGCGGGCGGAGAGGGCACGGTGGTAGAGCGACCGGTTGTGGGCGTAGCGCACGGCCTCGGCCAGCTGCCGCACCAGGTCCAGGCGGACCGACGGAGTGAGCCGGCCCCCGTACGCATCCAAGTAGGCGTCCAGACGCAGATCCGTCTCACGGTGCCGGAACAGGATCGCCGGGCCGCCCTGGTGCTCGTGGATCTGAACGGCCTGCACGATGCCACGGTGGTTGATGCCCTGCAGCACCTGGTACTCGCGGCGGGCCGCCCGGTCAACGCGGCGCCGCTGCTGCCCTGACGCGGCCTCGCCGGCCAGATAGATCCTGACCCGGCCGCCTTCCTGGACCAGGCCGTCGTCGCGTACAGCGAGCCGGTCCTCCCATCCGGGCCCGGCATCCAGGGCCCGCGGCTCCAGGCGCCAGCCGTCCCCAAAGCGGAGATGAGCCGTCGACTGACTGACGCCGATGCGCTTCATCAGCTTCTCGAGCAACTGGCTGTCCTGCGGGGTGACCCGCCAGCTCTCCCGCTCGGGCGGCAGGGCCAGCAGACCGTCCCAGATGCCCGGCAGCCCGCTCGCACCGTCGTTGCGCCCGAAGACCGCCGTGCGCTGGAACTCATCCAGCTCGCTCACCAGGTCCGCGTCATGGAGGAAGACCGCAGGCTTGATGTACGGAATGCGCTTCGGGTCCTCCTTCATGGCACGCGCGGCCCGCTCCAGCCGGCCCTTGAGCTCCTTGGCCTTGAGATCGGTGAGATGCAACGGGTTCTTCAAGGTCCGCACCCGGTCGGCGTGGAACTGCCACGTGTCCCCGTGGTTCACCACCCGCCCCGGGTGCCCCTTCAGCTCCACTAGATACAGGCCGCCCGGCACGGCGATCAGCAGGTCGCACTCATTGACCCGGCCGGAGTCCGCCGTGAACTGAAACGTTGCCCACGCCCGGTACGGCTCGGCCCTCGGCATCAGCTGCCGGACGTGATCAAGCCCTTCCTGCTCCCACCGGAAGCCGGAACGGCGTGGCTGGTACCAGTGCTCACGTGGCGCAGGAGGACCCGGCTTCGGAGCGGGCGGCCGCGGAGCTGACGTCACCGGAAAACCTCCTGGGGTCTGATGGGCGTGGGCGCGAACAGGGGCGGAAAACACCTTCGACGCGGTCAGCCTTCGTACGGCGCGGCGGGCCCCACCACGCACATCCCCTCGGCGCCCCGACCGGCATCCTAGTCGTCCGACCACACAGTTCAGGAGTCCTCGGCGGACTGCCGAGGACCGCTGGGTACGGCACGGAGCCGGGGCCCCTGGCGCAGGCCCTTCATGGCGCACAGGACCGTCGGCCGAGGGCGGCATTCCAGAGCCCAAAGCGCCTACGCGAACCAGCATGGGGCGAGGGAATCACCAAGCCGGCTGTCCCAGGTCGATGAGCCCGCTTCCCCATCTCTCCGGAGAGCCGGTGGCGTGCGCGAACATCCCCATGGCGCCGCGCTTCCCGGCGGCCCGGCAGGCTGGCTTTCACACAGGCAGGAGCTCAAACGACGAGATCCCGGTCAGACGGTGACCGTCTGACCGGGATCTCGTGAACCGTTATGGGGTAAACCCATTAACGGCCCTTTGTCTGTGGACCTGTGGGGATTTGAACCCCAGACCCCCTCGATGCGAACGAGGTGCGCTACCAGACTGCGCCACAGGCCCTTGCGACGAGTGAAACTCTAGCACCCTCCAGGGGGTGCTTGGAAATCCGTTCCCCCCAGGTCAGGGGCGTCGGGTCTCCGGGGTCCTCCCCCGGCCGTCATTCGTTGGCGGCACGGGGTCGGTCCTCCTCGTCGTCGTACTGGTCGAAGAGAGGGGTGCGGCCCCGGTCGCGGGTTCGACGGGCGTCGGGCCGGTGGCGGGGGGCCTGGTCCACGTCGGGGACGGCCGGGTCCGGCAGGGCGGGTTCCGCGGTGCTGGAGCGGGCGGCGCTCCAGGTCTCCGGGTCGTTGACCTCGACGCCGCCGGAGGCGCGCGGGGCGACCGGGGCGGTGACGTACGTCGGCAGGGGTACGGGGACCGGCTCCCAGCTGTCGCCCTGGATCCGGCCGCGTTCGCGTTGCTGGTCCACCCACTCCGCGTGGTCCGTCTGCTCGACGAGCGCCCGGCGGCCGGCCTCCTGCGGGGAGACCGTCGGTACGGGAACCGGGTCGGCCGGGTGGTGTGCTTCGGGTTCCTCACCGGGCTCGACCGCGGGCGCCGTCCCCTGCTGGTGGCGGCGGGGGCGGTTCTCGCGCAGGCGCTGGGCCGCATCCTCGGCCCGGCGGCGGTCCATGGTGAAGGCGAACCGCCTCCGCTCCTGGGCTCGCAGATGCACGATGTAGGCGCTGAGCATCACCGCGGGTGCGGCGGGGGCCCAGAGGAAGGCGAGGCCGCCGACCGCCGCGACGATCGCGCCGGCGGTGAAGGCGAGGAAGAGAACGCTGATGGTGCGCCGTCGCCGGGCCAGCACCTGGGAGCGCTGGGCCCGCCGGACGCGTTCGGCGTCCTCGGCCCCGCTCCGGGCGCGCTGCGCGAAGGGCGCGGGCGGCGCGAGGCGCTGCCCGGGAGGCCGCCCGGCGGGCGGGCGGTGCGCCGCGGCGCCGTTCCGGGCGTCGATCCGCTCCTGCGCGGAGGGGGCGTGGGGTGCCGGGTGGGCCTGGGGTGCCGGGTGGGCCTGGTGCTGCACCGCCGGGCGTCCGGACTCGCGCTCGGGAGCGTGCGCCGGATCGAAGATCCTGGCTTCGGTGTGCGCTCCGGGCGCGGCGAAGGCCCGGACGTCGACGGACTCCATTCGGTCCGTCTCGGCGTCCGGGGAGACGACCGGTTCCGCCCCCTCGGCGTCACGCTCCCGCAACTCCTTGGCGTAACGACGCTCCATCGCCGCCCGTCCGGACAGCAGCCGGATGGCGGTGCTGAAGCGTTCCGTCGGACGCGCTTCGTTGAGTTCGTCCTGCCTTCGGAGCCACATCGGCACCAAGTAGGCGGCCCAGGCCCCCACGATGACTGCGTAGATGAGGCCGCTGCTGCTCACGCTCACACCGTAGAGGGGTTTGCACGGCGGCATCCGCCAATTGCCACGGTGTGTCGCACGATCAGGCTGATACCACGGGCCTTTTTTGTGATTGTTCAGACCAACGAGTGACGGGGCCGGTGCTTAATGCGACGAGAAGGCGTTTATTTCGAACACGCATTTGATTTATGGGGGCGGCCGGTGCGCTCCCGGTCTCGACCGGTGCCAGCGCCGGAGCAGCCCGTCCGCGGCCTCCTCCGACGTGAGCGCGTAGATGAGGTGGTCCCGCCAGGCGCCGTCGATGTGCAGATAGCGGGGCCGCAGCCCTTCTTCGCGGAATCCGAGTTTCTCCACGACCCGGCGGCTCGGCCGGTTCTCGGGGCGAATGCAGATCTCGATGCGGTGCAGACCGACCCGGCGGAAACAATGGTCGGCGGCGAGAGCCACGGCGGTGGGCATGACACCGCGGCCCGCGACTTCCCGGTCGACCCAGTAGCCGACGTGCGCCGCACACATCGAGCCCCAGGTGATGCCCGCGACGGTCAACTGGCCGACGAGACGGCCCTGGTACTCGATCGCGAACGGCAGCATCCGGCCGGCTCTCGCCTCGGCACGCAGATGCCGGACCATCTGCCGGTACGTGGGCCGTCTGATCATCGGCCCCCCGGGAACGGGCGGCGGGACGGTGGCCTCCCACGGGCGGAGCCACTCGCGGTTGCGGCGATTGACCTCGCGCCAGACGTTCTGGTCCCGCAGGCGTATCGGCCGCAGCGTCACCTCACCGTCCCTCAGGAGCACCGGCCAGAGCGGCGCGTTCAGGACGGGCTCCCGGGCAGGGGGTGGTCGCCGCCGCGCAGCTGGTCGACGGCGTGCACCACGATCCGGCCGAGGACGGCGAGCCCGTCGCGCACCCCGCCGGTCGAACCGGGCAGGTTCACGATCAGCGTGCGCCCGGCGACCCCGGCGAGCCCCCGGGAGAGCGCGGCGGTCGGTACGGCGGCACGGTTCTCGGCGCGGATCGCCTCCGGGATGCCGGGCACCTCGTGGTCCAGCACCCGGCGGGTCATCTCCGGGGTGAGGTCGGTCGGCGAGATGCCGGTGCCGCCGGTGGTCAGGATGACGTCGTACCCGGTGGCGACCCCGGCGCGCAGCGACCGCTCCACCGGCTCGCCGTCCGGCACGACCAGCGGTCCGTCCGTGGCGAAACCGAGGCCGGTGAGCCCGTCCACGAGGATCGGGCCGCCCTTGTCGGCGTAGACGCCCGCGGCGGCGCGGTTGGAGGCGGTGATGACGAGCGCGGTGTACGGGGCGGCTCCGGGGCCCGCGGAGGCCGCGCCGTGCGGCCCCCCGCCGGAGGAGGAGGCGCTCACGCGTCCGCTCCCGTGCCGGCCGGGCGTACCCAGTCGCCGGACTTGCCGCCGGACTTGGCCTCGACCCGTACGTCGGTGACGACCGCGGCCTTGTCGACCGCCTTCACCATGTCGATCACGGTGAGCGCGGCGACCGCGACCGCCGTCAGCGCCTCCATCTCGACGCCGGTGCGGTCCGTGGTCTTCACCGTGGCGCTGATCTCGACGGCGTCGTCGGCCACGCTCAGGTCGACCTCGACGCCGGAGACGGCGAGCGGGTGGCAGAGCGGGATGAGGTCGGGGGTGCGCTTGGCCCCCATGATCCCGGCGATACGGGCGGTGGCGAGGGCGTCGCCCTTGGGGACTCCCTCGCCACGGAGCAGCTCGATCACCCGCGGCGAGACGAGGACCCGGCCGGTGGCCCGGGCGACGCGCGCCGTGACGTCCTTCGCCGACACGTCGACCATGCGGGCCGCGCCCGCCTCGTCGATGTGCGTCAGCCTGTTCTGCGTACTCAACTCACTCCGCCTAGCGGTAGGGCGCCGTTCGCCCGTTCGAACCCGGGGTGCGGGCCGGGGGCCCGGGGTGGGTCCCCCGGTGAGGCAGCGGCAGACACCGTACCGCCACCGTGGCCGTCTCAGCGGAGCAGGACCACTTCGGTCTCCGTGCCGGGCTCCACGGAGGTGACGTCCTCGGGCACCACGATCAGCGCGTCCGCCCGTGCCAGCGCGGCGATCAGGTGCGAGCCGGAGCCGCCCACCGGGACGACGGTGCCCGACACCTCGTCGTAGACACCGCGCAGGAACTGGCGCTTCCCGGCCGGGGAGGAGAGCGCCCCGGCCGTGGTGAGGGCGGCGCGGACGGTGGGCCGGTGCACCTCTTCGAGGCCCATCAGCGCACGGATCGCCGGGCGGACGAAGAGTTCGAAGGAGACGTAGGCGGAGACGGGGTTGCCCGGGAGGGCCAGCAGCGGGGTGTGCTCGGGGCCGATGGAGCCGAACCCCTGGGGCTTGCCGGGCTGCATGGCGAGCGTGCGGAAGTCGATGCCGCTCCCCGGCTCGTCCTCGTCGCCGACCGGGGCGAGCGCCTCCTTGACGACGTCGTACGCGCCGACGCTGACGCCTCCCGTGGTGACCACCAGGTCGGCCCGGATGAGCTGGTCCTCGATGGTGGCGCGGAGCGTCTCGGCGTCGTCGGTGACCGCGCCCACGCGGTAGGCGATGGCGCCGGCTTCGCGGGCGGCGGCGGTGAGCGCGTAGCTGTTGGAGTCGTAGATCCGGCCACCCGTCAGCTTCTCGCCGGGCTGTACGAGTTCGCTGCCGGTGGAGACCACGACCACGCGGGGTCGGGGGCGGACCTTGACCGTGGCACAGCCGATCGCGGCGAGCAGGCCGATCTGCGGCGCGCCGACGACCGATCCGGCCGCGAGGGCCAGGTCGCCCGGCTTCACGTCGCTGCCGGAGGCCCGGACGTGGGCGCGGGCCCCGGCCGCGCGGTACACCCTGACCTCACCGCTCGCGCCCTCCGGGGCGTCCCGGTGGGCGCGCATGGTGGCGGCGGGGCCCTCACCGGTGCCGCCGTCCGTCCACTCGACGGGGACGACGGTCTCGGCGCCCTCGGGCAGCGGGGCGCCGGTCATGATGCGGGCGGCCTGGCCGGGGCCGACCACTCCGCCGTCGGGGAGCCCGTCGCTGCCGGCCGCCACGTCGCCGACGACGGTGAGCACCGAGGGGAACTCCTCGCTCGCCCCGGTGATGTCGGCGACCCGGACCGCGTAGCCGTCCATGGAGCTGTTGTCGAAGGGGGGCAGCGCGATCCGCACCACGACGTCCTCGACCGACACGCACCCGTGGGCGTCGGCCAGTTGCAGCTCGATGGGTTCGAGCGGCTTCACCGCGTCGAGGATGTCGGCGAGGTGCTCGTCGACCGACCAGATCGTGCTGCTCAAGGTGCTACATCTCCTCGGATACGTAACTGCGGAGCCAGGTACGGAAGTCCGGGCCCAGGTCCTCGCGTTCGCACGCGAGACGGACGATGGCACGGAGGTAGTCGCCCCGGTCGCCGGTGTCGTAGCGGCGCCCCTTGAAGACGACTCCGTGCACGGGACCGCCGATCCCCTCGTCGGCGGCGAGCAGTTGGAGGGCGTCGGTGAGCTGGATCTCGCCGCCCCGGCCGGGCTCGGTCCGTCGGAGTATGCCGAAGACGGCGGGGTCGAGCACGTACCGGCCGATGATGGCGAGATTGCTGGGCGCGTCGGCCGGGTCGGGCTTCTCCACCAGGCCGGTGATGCGGACGACGCCGTCGTCGGCGGTGTCCTCCACCGCGGCGCAGCCGTACATGTGGATCTGCGCCGGGTCGACCTCCATCAGTGCGATGACGCTGCCGCCCTCGCGCTCCTGGATCTCCACCATCCGCGCCAGCAGGGCGTCGCGCGGGTCGATCAGGTCGTCGCCGAGGAGGACCGCGAACGGCTGGTCGCCGACGTGCGGGGCGGCGCACAGCACGGCGTGGCCGAGGCCGCGGGGGTCGCCCTGGCGGACGTAGTGCATGGTGGCGAGGTCGCTGGACTCCTGTACCTTCTGGAGACGTTCGGCATCCCCCTTGCGGGTGAGCGCGGACTCCAGCTCGTAGTTCCGGTCGAAGTGGTCCTCCAGCGGACGCTTGTTCCTTCCGGTGATCATCAGTACGTCGGAGAGGCCCGCAGCGACTGCTTCTTCGACGACGTACTGGATGGCCGGCTTGTCGACGACGGGCAGCATCTCCTTGGGAGTGGCCTTCGTAGCCGGCAGGAAGCGGGTGCCGAGACCTGCGGCCGGAATGACGGCCTTGCTGATCCTGGGCGTCGACTCAGTCATGCGCAGAACCATAACGGCTGCGCAAGAACGGTTGATGATCCACTGGTTAACTTTGTACTCATATGCGCCCGTATGCGAAAAGTGTGAGCTTCCTATGATCCCTGAGCCTGCCGACGTGGCGCCCGACGCCCCGGCCCTGAAGGTCTCGCTGCGGCGCGAACTCCTCGCCGCGCGCGCGGCCCTGACCCCCGAGGAGCTGGCCGGCTCCGCCGCCGCGCTGGCCCGTCACGCGCTCACACTGCCCGAGCTCTCCGGCGCCCGGACCGTCGCCGCCTATGTGTCGGTGGGGCGCGAGCCGGGGACCCGCGCGCTGCTCGACGCGCTGCGCGCCGGGGGCGTACGCGTCCTGCTGCCGGTACTGCTGCCCGACAACGACCTGGACTGGGCGGTGTACGAGGGCCCGGACCGGCTGCTGAGCGCGGGGCGCGGGCTGCTCGAACCGGACGGCCCCCGGCTCGGCCCTCCTGCCGTCCTCGACGCCGACACGGTGCTGCTCCCCGGCCTCGCGGCCGACACCCGCGGCATGCGGCTCGGCCGCGGCGGCGGCAGTTACGACCGGGTGCTGGCCCGGCTCGCCGAGGCGGGGGCGCACCCGGCGCTGGTGGTCCTGCTGTACGGCCACGAGGTGGTCGCGCGGGTTCCGGCGGAACCGCACGACCACCCCGTGGACGCCGTCGTCACTCCGGCCGGGACGCGCCGCTTCGGCCGGTGACCGGCCGCCGCACGCTCCGGCCCGCGGTCAGCCGGTGGCCGCCGCCGGCTTGAGGGTCAGCGTGTCGACCGTCGAGCCGGTGACCGCGTCGGCGCCGAAGGACCAGTCGAGCAGTTCGCCGTCGACCCACTTGTCCGTCTGGTCGGTGTAGTGCGCGCTGTACGCGTGCCCCGAGGCGCCGGTGAGGTTGATCCAGCGGGACTTGTCCCAGTCGCCGACGTTCAGGACCATCCGCATCGACGGCACCCAGATGACGTCGTAGCCGCCGGCCGCGTTCCAGCCGGTGGCGTCGACCGCCGCCTCGCCGCCGCCGAGGTTCCACGGCCCGCGGTTCAGCGCCCGCTGGAGCAGGCCGGGACCGGAGGTGCCGAGGGTCTGGTTCTTCAGCGTCAGCTGGTGCAGCCGGCCCCAGCTCCAGGTGGTGATGTCCTTGCCGAGCTTGGCGGTCAGCTCCCAGCGGGCGTCGTCCATGGCGCGGGCGAAGAGCTGGTCGCGGTTGTTGATCGCGGTCTCGCGACCCTGGGCCGGCACCTTCCACCAGGCGTTGTCCTCGTCGTCCAGGATCTTGGAGACGACCTCGTTCCAGCGGTCACCGCCGTCCGGCTGCGCCGAGTCCGCGTCGCGCTGACCGCACTCCCGTACGAGCTTGTTCTGCTCGTCGACGGGCCCGGTGGAGTCGGCCCGGGTGACGTAGATGCAGTCGCCCTTGACGCGCATCTCCTTGGGGAGCTTGTCGCCGAAGGCCAGCATCAGGATGTTGCGCCAGACGCCGTTGAAGTACGCGGCGGCGGCCGAGTCGGAGTCCTGGGTGTAGTCCCAGCCCTCCAGCAGCTTCTGCGCCTCGCGGACGTCCTTGTCGGCGATGTTGATGCTCAGCAGCTTGGGCACCAGCAGCGCGGCGATCTCGCTGGTGTTGTCCATCTGCATCTTCTGCATGTCGTCGGTCGAGATCTTCTCGCCGCCCTTGATCTTCGACGCGATGAGGTCGTTGATGCGCTGGCTGCGGGTGCCGTAGCCCCAGTCCTTGGTGAGCAGCTCGGGGTACTTCTCGTCGACGACCGCCTGGTTCGCGGTGACGATGTAGCCGCGCTCCGGGTTGTACTCGTACGGCAGCTCGCTGAAGGGGATCGGGTCCTTCTTCCAGCCGTACTTCGACGACCAGCCGGGCATCGGCATGGTGCCGTCGCCGGACTCGCGGACCGGGATCCAGCCGGGCGCCTGGTAGCCGATGTTGCCCTTGGTGTCGGCGTAGACGAGGTTCTGCGAGGGCACCTCGAAGTGCGCGGCGGCCTTGCGGAAGGACGCGAAGTCGTCGGCGCGGTCCAGTTCGAGGACGGCGTCCATGGAGTGGCCGGGCTGGAGCGCGGTCCACTTCAGCGAGACGGCGTACCCGGAGGCGCGGTCGGGGGCGGCGCCGTCGACCGGGGCCTTCTGGCCGACCTTCTCCAGCTCGCCGCTGCGGTCGGAGACCAGCGGGCCGTTGTTGGTCTCGCGGACGGTGATCTTCCGGCTGTGCCCGCCGGCGACCTTGATGGTCTCCTCGCGGGTGGTGAAGGGGACCGTCTTGCCGTCGTAGAGGTAGCCGTCGGCGGAGACCTTCTCCAGGAAGAGGTCGGTCACATCGGCGCCGAGGTTGGTGAGCCCCCAGGCGATGTCCTGGTTGTGACCGATGATCACACCGGGCATGCCCGAGAAGGTGTACCCGGCGGTGTCGTACTGGCACTTCGCCGAGACCTCACGGCAGTGCAGCCCCATCTGGTACCAGAGTGAGGGCAGCATCGGCGCCAGGTGCGGATCGTTCGCCAGCAGCGGCTTGCCGGTGGTGGTGTGGGAGCCGGAGACGACCCACGAGTTCGACCCGATGCCGTTGCCGTTCGGGCCGAGCAGCGCCGGGATCTCGTCCAGGGTGTCGGAGAGCGCGCCGAGCTGGGTGTCGAGCCCCTCGGTGGCACCGGCGACGGTGTCCCCGTCCACGGTGGGGTCGCTCGCTTCGGCGTCCGGGTCGTACTCACCGGTGAGGCCGGAGACCGCGCCCTCGCCGACGATCGTCTCGTGCTTGTCGTACGGGTACTCGGGGTACAGGTCCGCGATCTGCTTCGTCGTGAGCCTGCTGGTCATCAGCGAGCGGTCGATCTCGTCCTGCATGTTGCCGCGCAGGTCCCAGGCCATCGCCTTCAGCCACGCGACCGAGTCGACCGGGGTCCAGTCGGTGGGCTTGTAGTCGTTGGTGAGGTTCAGCGCCGCGTACTCGACGGAGATGTCCTTGCCGTCCTTGCCCTTCAGGTACGCGTTGACGCCCTCGGCGTACGCCTGGAGGTTCTTCTTGGTGTCGGCGCTGAGGACCTTGTCGTACTCCTCCTGCGCGACCTTCCGCCAGCCGAGCGTGCGGAGGAAGGAGTCGGTCTCGACCTGGCTGGATCCGAACATCTCGGAGAGCCGGCCGGCCGTCATGTGACGGCGGACGTCCATCTCGTAGAAGCGGTCCTGCGCCTGGACGAAGCCCTGGGCGCGGAAGAGGTCGGCGTCGGTGTCCGCGTAGACCTGGGGGATGCCGTAGTCGTCGCGCTTGACCTCGACGTCTCCGGTCAGGCCCTGGAGCGGAAGCGTTCCGGTGGTCTGCGGGTACGAGGCCCGGACCGTGGCGACGGACCAGTACGCGCCGTACCCGACACCCGCGACCAGCGCCAGGACCAGAACGATCACGAGCAGGCGGCCGCGCCGCCCCTTCTTCCTGCCGGATTTCTTCGCAGCGGAAGGACCGGCAGAGACGGTTGTGTTGGCGGGCATCGCTGTCCTTCGCGGGGCAGGGTGGTCCTGGAAGTGCAAGGGCAACCATAGGCGCAGCGCCGATCCGACTCGGACGCGGTGGGGGGCTGCGGCCATCCGCACACAGGTCGTACACATAATCGATGGCGTCAAGGAAGCGTAAAAGATTAGGTAAGGTAACGAAGTACCTGTCCGTCGGGAACCTGCCCGCGGACGTGTGCGGGGAAGGAATCCGGCCCTGACTGTCCACACGCTCAACGAACTCCTGCTGGTCTCGTCGCTCGTCCTGCTCGTCGCGGTGGCGGCGGTCCGGATCTCCTCGCGCAGCGGGCTGCCCAGCCTGCTCCTGTACCTCGGCATCGGCATCGCGCTCGGGCAGGACGGCATCTTCGACGTCAAGTTCGACAACGCGGAACTCACCCAGGTGATCGGCTACGCCGCCCTGGTCGTGATCCTCGCCGAGGGCGGACTGGGCACGAAGTGGGGAGAGGTCAGACCCGCGCTGCCGGCGGCGGCCGTGCTCTCGACCGTGGGTGTGGGCATCAGCGTGGGCGTCACCGCGGCGGGGGCGCACTACCTCGTCGGGCTGGAGTGGAAGCAGGCGCTCATCATCGGCGCGGTCGTCTCCTCGACGGACGCGGCCGCCGTCTTCTCCGTACTCCGCAGAGTGCCGCTGCCCTCCCGGATCACCGGCGTGCTGGAGGCGGAGTCCGGCTTCAACGACGCCCCGGTGGTCATCCTCGTCATCGCGTTCTCCACGACCGGCCCGGTGGAGCACTGGTACGTCCTGATCGGCGAGATAGCGCTGGAACTCGCCATCGGCGCGGCCATCGGCCTCGCCGCCGGCTGGCTCGGCGCCTACGCGCTCCGCCATGTCGCCCTGCCCGCCTCCGGCCTCTACCCGATCGCCGTGATGGCCATCGCGGTCACGGCGTACGCCGAGGGCGCCCTCGCGCACGGCAGCGGCTTCCTCGCCGTCTACCTGGCCGCCATGGTGCTCGGCAACTCCAAACTGCCGCACTGGCCGGCCACCCGGGGCTTCGCCGACGGGCTCGGCTGGCTCGCGCAGATCGGCATGTTCGTCCTGCTCGGCCTGCTCGTCACCCCGCACGACCTGCTCGACGACTTCTGGCCCGCGGTGGTCGTGGGCCTGGTGCTCACCGTGGTGGCCCGGCCGCTGTCGGTCTTCCTGAGCCTGGCGCCCTTCGGGCTGCCCAAGCGCGAGAAGACCCTCATGTCCTGGGCGGGACTGCGCGGCGCCGTCCCCATCATCCTCGCCACCATCCCGATGGTGGCAGGCATCGACGGCTCCACCCGCGTCTTCAACATCGTCTTCGTGCTGGTCATCGTCTACACGCTGATCCAGGGACCGACACTGCCCTGGCTCGCCAGGGCACTGAAGATCGCCGAGGACCCGTCCGACGCGGCCGACCTGGGCATCGAGTCCGCGCCCCTGGAGCGGCTGCGCGGGCACCTGCTCTCCGTCGCGATCCCGGCGAAGTCGAGGATGCACGGCGTGGAGGTGGGCGAGCTGCGCCTCCCCGCCGGCTCCGCCGTCACGCTGGTGGTCCGGGACGGTACGAGCTTCGTACCCGCCCCCGCGACCGTGCTGCGGCGCGGCGACGAACTCCTGGTGGTCGCCACCGACCCGGTGCGCGACGCGACCGAGGCCCGGCTGCGGGCGGTCGGCGAGGGCGGCAAGCTGGCCGGCTGGCTGGGCGCGGGGCAGCGTGCGGGTGGCGCGGCGGACGGCGATGCCGTGGCCCGGCTCGCCCGCGCCACCCACCTGGACCGGCTCGCCCACACGATGCAGCGGCTCAGCGGCGCGGCGGACGGGCCCGAGCCCGCACCGAAGGCCCGGCACGGCAGCGCCGCTGCGGCCCGCGCGGCAGGGGCCGGACGCGCCGCGGACGGTCCGGGCCGGACGGCGAAGGACGGGCGGCAGGAGGAGAGCCCGCGCATGGAGAAGGCGGGGCGGCCGGAGACGACGGGCGGACGCACCGCGCAGGGCGGACGGGCCTCCTCGAAGGACGCGCCCGCGCACGACCGCAAGCACCCTGAGCGCGCTGAGCACCCGGAACGTCCTGAGCACTCGGAGCGCCGCGGGGGCGGGGACCGGCCGGGGGCGGGCGACCGCTCGGAGGGGCCGAACGCACGCCGGTGACGGGGTGCGGGTGGCCGGGTACGGGTGCCGCGGCCCGACACTGCCCGTGCGCGACGGGGCCGTATACGAAAGGGCCTTGGCCCGGTGCGGCCCGCGCTCACCGGAGGTACGTCGTGCCCGCCCGTACGCCGCCCTCACTTCCGTACCGCTTCCCCTCACCCCTGGCCGCTACGTCTTCCGGCTGTAACATGAGGGCGACCTGATCGACCAACTCTGTCTGATGCAGAGCTGGCGCGACCGTATGGCGGTCGTGGCGTCGCTCCGCACTCCTTGAGCGGGACGCCCGGCATCTACCGCAGTTCCGCGCGAAGAGGACAGCTCTCGGCAGCCCCCGTACGCCTCGACGGCGTCCCGGGCGCGGTGCCACCAGGCGGCAGAAAGGCATGGCCGTGGCGTCCACGGTCCCCGTCCGTCCCGGATACGGGCAACTGCTGCGCACCCCCGGTGCGTGGACCTTCCTGCTCCCGGGCTTCGCCGCCCGGCAGCCCTTCGCGATGCTGACCATCGGCATCGTCCTGCTCGTCCAGCACACCACCGGCTCCTACGGCAGCGCGGGAGCCGTCGCGGCCGTCTCGGGCGTCTCGATGGCCCTGTTCGGGCCACAGAGCGGCCGACTGGCGGACCGGTTCGGGCAGCGGACCGTGCTGCTGCCCGGCGTACTGGTGCACGCGGTGTCGGTGGGCGCGTTGACGGCGCTCGCGCTGGCGCACGCGCCCCTCTGGGCGCTCTTCGCCGCGGCCGTACCGACCGGTGCCTCGATCCCGCAGATCGGGCCCATGGTGCGCGCCCGCTGGGCGGCGCTGCTGGGGGCTGCGCCCGGCCGCCCGGCCTCCCCGCTGATGGCGATCGCCGCCGCGTTCGAGTCGGTGACGGACGAGTTCACCTTCGTCCTGGGGCCGGTCCTCACCACGGCGCTCTGCACCGGTGTGCACCCGGCGGCCGGGCTGGTCACCGAGGCGGCGCTGACGCTGCTCGGCGGGGTGCTCTTCGCGGCGCAGAGCTCCACGCAGCCCGTTCCGCACGCGCCCGCCGCCGGCTCCCCACCCCGCACCTCCGCCCTCGCCGTCCCCGGGGTCAGGGTGCTCGCGGTCACCTTCCTGGGCATCGGCGCGGTCTTCGGCGGGATGCAGGTCTCGCTCGCCGCGTTCACCGAGGAGATCGGCCATCCCGGGATGAACGGCCTGCTGTACGGGGTCTTCGCCTCCGGCAACATGGTGGCCGGGATCGTCTGCGGCGCCGTCGCGTGGAAGCGCGGACCCCGCCGACGGCTGATCATCGGGTACACGGCCCTGACCCTGACCGCTTCCGTGCTCTGGGCGGTGCACTCCGCGCCCCTGATGGCCGGGCTCGGCTTCCTGGTCGGGCTCTCCATCGCGCCCGCGCTGATCAGCGGCTACACCCTGGTCGACGCGTTGGTCCCGGCCTCCGCACGGACCGAGGCGTTCACCTGGCTGACCGGCGCGGTGGCCCTGGGGCAGGCGGCGGCCGTCACGGTGGCCGGCCGGCTGGCCGACGAGCGGGGCGCGAGCAGCGGATTCGTCGTGCCGCTGGTCGCCACGGTGCTGGCGCTGGCGACCCTGCTGGCGCTGCGTTCGCGGCTCCTTCCGGCAGCGTCCGGACGGGCCGTGGCACGTGGGATCGGTCACCGGGAGCCGGTCACGGTGGACTGATCCCACGGAATACGTCAGTATGGAACGTCGTTAGCACTCACTGAGTGAGAGTGCCAGGAGGAGCAAGTGCCGACCTACCAGTACCAGTGCACCGAATGTGGCGAAGGCCTCGAGGCGGTGCAGAAGTTCACCGATGACGCCCTGACCGTGTGCCCGAACTGCAATGGACGCCTCAAGAAGGTGTTCTCCGCGGTCGGCATCGTCTTCAAGGGTTCCGGTTTCTACCGGAACGACAGCCGTGGATCGTCGTCGAGCAGCACGCCTGCTTCGCCGCCCGCCAAGTCGTCCGACTCCGCGAAGTCGAGCTCCTCGTCGGGCTCCGACTCGGGCTCGTCGTCAGCGGCATCGTCATCGGCTTCCACCGCGTCGGCCTCGTCGTCGTCCGGTTCGTCGTCCGCCGCCGCGTCGAGCGGCTCGGCCGCCTGAGCCAGGCAGCACGCCGCACGCCGCATCCAGCAGGTCATCGCGTCCAGCTTCACCGTATTCCAGCCGCACCGTGTACACGGCTTCACCCGGACTCCGCCGATCACCTCGGCGGAGTCCTCGTGCTGTCCCCCGATAACCTGACCGGCATGGTGAACGCAGGCACGATCACGGACGCGGGTACGCGCGGGACCGGGGGGACGTCATGAGCGCTGGTACGGGTACGGGTGCTGGGCCGGTCGCGGCAGCGGACACGGGTACGGCCTCCGGGCCGCGCGCGGAGATCGGGGTCATCGGGGGCTCGGGCTTCTACTCCTTCCTGGACGACGTCACCGAGGTCGAGGTGAAGACGCCGTACGGGGCCCCCAGCGACTCCCTCTTCCTCGGCGAGATCGCCGGCCGCCGGGTCGCCTTCCTCCCCCGTCACGGCCGCGGCCACCATCTCCCGCCGCACCGCATCAACTACCGCGCCAATCTCTGGGCGCTGCGCTCCCTCGGCGTGAGCCAGGTGCTCGGGCCCTGCGCGGTCGGCGGGCTGCGGCCCGAGTACGGACCGGGCACGCTGCTCGTCCCGGACCAGCTGGTCGACCGCACCAAGGCGCGCACCCAGACCTACTACGACGGCGAACCGCTGCCCGACGGCACGGTGCCGAACGTGGTGCACCTCGGATTCGCCGACCCGTACTGCCCCCGGGGACGCGCTGCCGCGCTCGCGGCGGCGCGGGGACGGGAGTGGGAGGCGGTGGACGGCGGCACGCTCGTGGTGGTCGAGGGGCCACGCTTCTCGACCCGCGCCGAATCGCGCTGGCACGCGGCGATGGGCTGGTCGGTGGTGGGTATGACGGGCCACCCCGAGGCCGTGCTCGCCCGCGAACTGGGTCTCTGCTACTCCACGATGACCCTGGTCACGGACCTGGACGCGGGGGCCGAGGCGGGCGAGGGGGTCTCCCACGAGGAGGTGCTCCGGGTCTTCGCCCAGAACGTGGACCGGCTGCGTTCGGTGCTCTTCGACGCGGTGGCGCAGCTGCCCTCCGAGGAGAGCCGCGACTGCGTGTGCGCCCGCGCGCTGGACGGGGTCGACACGGGGATCACGCTGCCGTAGGGGGATCCCTGCCGCAGCCGTGCCTCAGCTTTGCAGCAGCCCTGCTGCGGCTCTGCTGCGGCTCTGCTGCGGCTCTGCTGCGGCTCTGCCTGAGCGGTGATTCACCCCTGCGGGTGGCGGAGTTGTCCACACCCTGTGGGCCGTCCACAGGCGTCGGCGGGATCACGGCGCACGGGGGATCGTGAGGGGGTCCGACCGGGACGTCCGGCGGACTTCCGCACGCAGATCCAGGTGGCGCCATGTTCCCGAACACGACGACCCGGCCGTCCTCAGCTCCCCCGGCCGCGCACCCCCGCTCCCCCGTCCCCCCCGTCTCCCCCTTCTCTCCCGTCTCCCCCGTCTCCCCCGTCTTCCCCGCCGGGGCTGCGCCCGTGCGGACCGCCCCCGGGTGGGCACGTCCCGGGGGGACCGCCCTGCTCCCGTCGCCCGCGCCGCCCCGGTGGCAGGTCCCCGACTTCGCGCCGCTGCGGGTGCGGGGCGGTGGTGGGGCGCTGCGTCTCCGGCGCGCGCTGTACGGCCGGCCCCGCGCCCTGGCGGCCGGCTTCGCGCTGGCCGCCGCCGCGCTCGCCGCGTCGGGCCTCGGCGCCGCGGAGGGCAGGGCGGCGGACGTACCGGGCCCGGAGCGCTCCCGGCACCCGGTGCGCCTGGTGTCCGCGCCGGTACGGATCGCGGACGCGGCGACGGTCCGGCTGCTGCGCCCCGGCGACCGGGTGGACGTGATCTCCGCTCCGGCGTCCGGGGACGAGGCGGCGGTGGTGGCACGCGATGTACGCGTCCGCCGCCTGCCAGGGGCGTCCGGAGAGGCTTCGCGGGGGCTGCCGGACGCGGGGCGGGCCGACTGGCCCCCGTCCTCCGGAGCGGGAGACGGCGAGGGGGGCGCGCTGGTGATGCTGGCGGTGACCCGCGAGACGGCGGTGGCGCTGGCCGGAGCCCACGCGTCGGGCGAGCTGCTGGTGGCGGTGTCCGATGGGTGACGGCCCGCCCCCCGCCCCGGCACGGCCCGGGACCGTACGGCCCGGGACTCCGCGGGGACGGTGGCTCAGATGTGGTGCGGGGGCTTCTCGTCCAGGAAGCGGGCGAGGTCGGCGGCGCTGTTGCCGGTCGCGGGCCGTTCTCCCCAGCCTCGGTCCGTGTCGTCGGACGACTGCTGGTCCAGCGGATCGCCGAAGTGCAGCTTCGGCCGCTGCGTGGCCCGAGCGGGCTTCGGCCGCGCCGACTCGGCTTCTTCCGGCTGCGGCTCGCTGGGTCCGGGGGCGGGGGCGGTGCTCATGCCTCCAGGGTACGGCGGCGGGAGCACCGGCCCCGTCGGCCCGGTCAGCGGTCCTTCGGGTCCAGCCACCAGAGCCCGAGGACCACCAGGAACGACAGGCAGAGGAATCCGGCGCCCCACCATGCGGTCCCGGTGTTGCCCTGCATCCACTCGTCAACGATCACCAGCAGGCCCCAGAGCTGGCCGACGACCACGGTCATGGCGAGCACCAGGCGGGCGGTCAGCCTGGCGGACCGCTCCGGCTCCTGGTCGGTGCCCGCCCCGGGCCCCGGTCCGGTGTGCCGGACCCGGGGGTCGGCGTAACCGCTGGTGGGCCGGATCTGCGGGTAGCGCTCCTGGACGGGCCGGTTCAGTTCGGGCCGGGCGCTCCCGGGGTGGTAGTCGGGGTACGCCGGGCCCCCGGAGGACCGCGGCTGTTCCTCGGTCATGCCCGCCCGCCCCCCGCCGCGCTGCCCGGTCCGCGGTGCGCGGACGCCATGCCGGGGTGCGGCGGGGCGCCGGAGCCTCCGCTGCGGCCCGGTGCCTCGACGCCGTCGGTCGTACCGGGGCAGTCGAGGCGCCCGGCGAGGCCGGGGTTGGTCTCCTTGAGCTGGCGGCAGACGCCTTCCTCGATGGACTCGCCCGACCGGGTCGTGCCGATCGCCCAGACGCTCCCGTCCGCGTCCTCGGTGACGACCACCTTCGGCAGCCCGCGCGGTGGCGGTCCGGCGGTGACCTCGCCGGTGCGCGCGTCGAAGACGCCCTCGTGGCAGGGGCAGTACAGCTCGCCCGCGACACCCCGGTCCTTCCGCCACAGCACGGCGCAGGCGAGGTGGGTGCAGATCGCGGAGTAGCCGACGAGGGTGCCGTCGTCGAGCCGTACGGCGACCGCGCGGTCCTCGGCGCCCGGGTAGCGGAAGGCGAGGGACTCGCCGGGAAGCAGCCGGTCGGCGATCCGCCGGGGCTGGGCCGGTTTCCCGTCGTCGGTGTCGCCGTGGCGGTGGAGGATGCCCGCGGCCACCCCGATACCGCCGACGGCCAGTCCACCGGAGACGGTGGTGACGATCCGGAGGTAGTCGCGGCGGGTGGTGAGGGCGTCGGCGGAGATCCGGTCGTGCAGGGCCTCGCGGGGGTCGTTCCCTGCGGGCCGTTCGTTGCCCGGTGGCTGTTCGGTGACGCTCATCGGCGGACGTCCTTACCGTTGATCTCGACGACGGGCAGCCCGCCGGGTACGGGCCACTGGACCTTGTCCGCGGGGACGACCATGGCGACTCCGGTGCGCACCTCGGTCTCGCCGAACACGAAGGTGTCGGCGACCTGGACCCCGGGCCGCTCCGCCTGGAGCTCCTCGACGGTTCCGTAGAAGAGGGCTCCGGTGGGGCAGACGGTGGCGCACATGGGGGCGAGTCCGTAGGCGGTGCGGTCGTAGCAGAGGTTGCACTTCAGCTGGAGCTTCGCGCCGAGGTCGATCTTGGGTACGCCGAAGGGGCAGGCGTTGACGCAGTTCGCGCAGCCGATGCAACGGGTCGTGTCGGCCTGCTGCACCACGCCGTCGGCCGTCACGAGGATGGCGTCGGCGGGACAGACCTCGGCGCACGGGGCGACGGGGTCCTCACAGTGCATGCAGACGGTGGGGAGGGAGGCGACACTCTGGCCCTCGTCGGTGTAGTCGAGGTGGATCATCGACTTGCCGCGGTGCGAGTCGCATTCGCGGCAGGCGGAGACGCATGCCTGGCAGCCGATGCAGCGGCCGGGATCGATGAAGATCGTTCTGCCCATCACGGGGCGTCAGCTCCCTCCGAGGTGCCACGCCCCTGGGGGGACGTGGGGGGCGACGGGTCGGTCCGGGAGACCTGGGTCTCGGGGTACGCGACGTGGCCGGGGGCCATGGGCGGCGAAGGCACCAGATCGAGTTCCCCGGCGTGCTCGATGCGGCAGGCGCACACCTTGTACTCGGGGATCTTCGAGCGGGGGTCGAGCGCGTCGATGGTGAGGGCGTTGGCGGCGGTGGGGACGGGCCAGTGGTACGGCACGAAGACGGTGTCCGGCCGGATCGCCTCGGTGACGAGGGCGGGGAAGACCTCGCTGCCGCGCCGGGTGGTGACCCGGACGGGTTCGCCGGTGCGGAAGCCGTGGGACGGATGGACCTCCACCCAGGGGCGGGGCGTCTGTTCCACGAGGGCGCCGAGCCGGCGGGTCTGGTTGCCGGAGAGGAAGTGCGCGACGGTGCGCCCGGTGGTGAGGGACATCGGGAACTCGTCGCTGTACGGGTCCACCGGCAGGTGCCACTCGACGGCCTGGAGATGGATCCTGCCGTCGTCGTGGTAGGTCCGGCCGTCCTCGAAGAGGCGTGGCGTGCCGGGGTGGTCGGTGGTGGGGCAGGGCCAGGCGATCCCGCCGGTCTCCTCCAGCCGCTCGTAGGTGATGCCGTAGTAGTCGATGACGGTGCCCCGGGAGGCGACCCGCAGTTCGTCGAAGACCTCGCGGGAGTCGGCGAAGGCGAACTTGTCGCCGACGCCGAGGCGCCGGGCGAGTTCGCACATCACCCAGGTGTCGGTCCGGACGCCGGGCGGCGGTTCCTGCGCCTTGTTGTGCTTGACGACGCGGGCCTCCGCGTTGGCCATCACGCCGTCGTCCTCGGCCCAGGTGGTGACGGGGAAGACCACGTGGGCGTTGGCGGCGGTCTCGGAGAGGAAGAAGTCGAACTGGGCGTGGAACTCGGTGGCGTCGTACCCCTCCTTGACCACCCGGTAGTTCGGGAGGGAGACGAAGGGGTTGTTGCAGATGCCGATCAGCCCGCGGATCTCGCGGCGCTGCATCTGCCAGACCATCTCCACCATGGAGGTTCCGGCGGTGGGGAGTTCGGACTCCTCGATGCCCCAGATCTCACAGATCTGGCGGCGGTGCTCCTCGTTGAGGATGGAGCGTCCGCCGGGCAGCAGGTCGGCCTTCTGGCCGTGCTCGCGGCCGCCCTGGCCGTTGCCCTGGCCGGTGAGGGTTCCGTATCCGGCACCGGGTTTGCCGATGTGGCCGGTGGCGGCGCAGAGGTTGATCACGGTGAGGCAGTTCTCGACGCCCTGCGAGTGGTGCTCGATGCCCCGGGCGTGCCAGGCCATGGCCTTGGGGGCGCGGGCGAAGGTGCGGGCCACCTGCACGATCTGTTCGGCCGGAACGCCGCAGATCCCGGCCGCGCGGGACGGGGGGTACGCGGCCGCCTTCGCCTTCACCTCCTCCCAGCCGGTGGTGTGCTCGGCGAGGTACGTCTCGTCGGTGAGTCCCTCCTCGACGATCACGCTGAGCACGGAGTTGAAGAACGCCGAGTCGGTGCCGGGCTTGAGCGCCACGTGGATGTCCGCGGTCCGGGCGACGGCGGTCTCGCGCGGGTCGATGACGATCAGGGTGGCGCCCCGGTCCCGTGCTCCCCAGACGTACTGGGTCAGCACCGGGAAGCACTCCCCGAGGTTGGAGCCCGCGATGAGCAGGCAGTCGGTGAGCAGGATGTCGGAGAAGGGGTTGCCGGCCCGGTCGATGCCGAAGGCGAGCTTGTTGGCCCCGGCGGCGCTGACCATGCAGAGGCGGCCGTTGTAGTCGACGTGCTTCGTCCTGAGGGCCACCCGGGCGAACTTGCCGACCAGGTAGGTCTTCTCGGAGAAGAGGCTGGCGCCGCCGAGGAGGCCGAACGCGTCCTTTCCGTACATCTCCTGGATGCGGCGGATCTCGGAGACGGTGAAGTCGAGCGCCTCGTCCCAGGAGACCTCGGCGAACTCCTCGTCGCGCGAGCGGCGCATCAGCGGGGCGGTGAGCCGGTCGGGGTGGTTGACCTGCTGGTAGGCGTTGATGCCCTTGGGGCAGAGCCGCATCCGGTTGATGTCGTGGTTGCGGGGTTCGACGCCGAAGACCTTGCCTGCGCGGTTCACCCGGAGGTACATCCCGCACTGGATGCCGCAGAAGCAGCAGTGGGTGGGGACGAGCGTCTCGCCGTTCTGGTCGGCGTGCCACTGGTCGGCGGGGATGCCGCCGGCGTCGCGGAAGGCGCGGGTGCCGGGCGGGGCGAGGGAGGGGTCCAGGGGAACGGCGGCCCTGCGGCCGGACGGCCCGGGAGGACCGGCCGCCGCACCGTGGTCGGCGTCGGGAGGGTTCGCTCGCGGGCTCGCAGTCATTTGAACCCCTTCTTCACCTGGTGGAGGTAGGCGCTGCCGCGCAGCACCCGCTTGCAGCGCGGGCAGTACTCGGCCCACTCGTCGAAGTCGAGCCGGAGGTCGCGCATGGTGCCGCGCAGGTTCTCGACGTACGGCCCGGTGTCGATGTCCTGTCCGCAGCGGCGGCAGGCGAAGATCTCGTCGTCCTGGCGGGCGGTGTACTTGAACAGCTGCATGCCGACGGCGGCCGGGCGCTGGACGATGTGGAAGAACTTCCCGAACGGGATGTAGATGAGCGTGAAGACCACGGCCACCATGTGGAGGACGGCGAGGAACTCGTAGCCTCCGCCGTGCAGGAAGATCGACGAGAAGGTGAGCAGCAGTCCGGTGACGGAGATGGTGATCAGCGCGATCAGCGGGATCAGGTCGTAGCCGAAGCGCTGTCCGGTGGAAGCGCCGCGGTCCTTCATCCGGCGCCAGAGGAAGTAACAGGCACCCGGGATGACGAGGACGGCCGCGAGGTCCAAGCCGTGGAACATCACCCAGCCGATGAAGCCGAGCGAGTCGAAGCCGAGGATCTTGAAGCCCCAGATCCGCATCTCGTAGCCGGGGCCCGATCCGGAGCCCGAGGTGAAGGTGAACCAGCCCCAGGTCAGCGGGAAGGTGATCAGGGCGGCCAGGATGCAGCCCCAGAAGATCAGCTGGTGGGCGGCCCAGCGGGCGTGCGAGCGGGCACCGAGGAACTTCTGGAATCCGAGGTAGGTGGCGATCATCCTCGGCAGGGCCGTGGGGGCCTGACGGAAGTTGTCGGCGGAGAAGAGGCTGCTCCAGCCCTGCTTGAAGAGGCGTGCGGCGCCGGGGGCGGAGATCCAGACCACGTAGCGGTAGGTGACGCCGAAGGCCAGGAAGACGCTGGCGACGGCGTAGGGGAGCAGGGCGGAGTCGAAGTTCAGCAGCAGTCGGCTGCCGAGGACGATCGCGAGGATCAACAGGGCCGAGACGGCCGCCCCCGCCATGGCCGCCCGCGCGTCGACGGACCGGGGAAGGGCAGCCGCCGCCTTGCGCAGACCGCTGCCGGGACCGGACGGGGCCGGCTCCTCGGTGGTCACCCGCGCCGAGACGCCGGACGAGGAGGTGGGGTCGCCGGGTGGGGGCGGTTCGGCCGCTGCGGAGGCTTCAGGTGGCTCGGTCACCCGACCACCGTAAGTACCTATGGGTAGGTTTACCCTGTTTTACGCCCTTCGGAGGTGAGCACATCCCCTGCATGGCGGCGCCCAGTATGCCTGGGACGGCACGGGGTGGACGGTCCTGCCCAGGGAGCCCGCCCCGGACGGAGGCGCCCGGGCGCGGGTACGGGGTGGGGCGCGCGACGCCGGGGTTCGGGGGACGACACCCGGCGCCGCGCGGTTCGGGGGCTCGACCGGACCCGGCGCGGGCCGGGACGGGCGGGCGGCGCGGTCGGAGCACGCCGCGGGGGGTGCGGGTCGATCAGGCCGGGCCGCTGCTCACGTGTCGGCCGCACGGCGTCGACGGCACGGACGGGGGCCGGCACGGACGGGGGCCGGCACGGACGGGGGCCGGCACGGCCGACTGCGGGTGGCGCCGGTCCGTCCCCTCCGTCGCACACTCCATTGCACAGGAGAATCGCGGCCGACGGGGGCCGCATTGGACCCCTGTGACGGGGCGAAGGTCCCGACGGTCGGTGGGGCGGGTCCAGGACGCGCCGCCCGGCCTGCGGAAAGGGGCGGGGCCTGGGCCGGTGAAAGTCTTCCCGAGTCGGCCCGGGGCCTGCCCTCCGCCGACTCGCCCCGGCCGGTGCGGAGTTCGGCGGAACTCCCGGGCGAACTCCCGGGCGTGGCGGGAACTTTCCGCTGCCATCCCACGTTTTTTCCAACCCCGGTGACGATGTCGGAGCCAGGGACTACGTTAAGCACGCACCACGTCACATGCGGCAACGGCCTGGAGAAAGCACCTTGAGCGATCCGTACGAGACAACCGAGCAGCACCTCGACCGACTCCTGCGACAGGCTCTCAACTCCTTCGACCTGCCCGACAGCACGGTCGAGCGGCTCGGCACGGCTCTCGCGCACAGCAGCACCCTGCACTCCTCCCACCACAGCGCGGAGGTGCACCGCGAGACGTACCGCCACACCTATCTGCTCACCGACGGCAGCGCGCTCAGCCTCTGGGAGCTGGTGCACGGCGGCGGCCGGGACGCACCCACCGCCCGGGAGCACGAGCTGTACGACGACGAGGCGGACGCGCACGTCGCCGCCGTGCGGGTCACCGGCGCACCCTCGGACGCCCCGGCGTTCGCCGAGGAGGTGCCGGTCACCGACATGGACGCCTTGAACGCGCTGATGGCGGCTCCCGCTCGGCCGCACCCCCGGATGTACGCCCCGGACAACAGCGCCGACCACGCCCGCCGGGTGTTGCGCCGCGCGGAGAACCCGGACCGGCCGGGCAGGTCCACGGCCCGGCTGCTGCAGTCGGCCTTCGCCCACCACATCACCCAGATCTTCGGCCGGCAGTTCCGGGTGGGAGACCACGACGCCGGGTTCACGCTCTACGAGCACGCGTTCCTGCTGCTCGACGGCACCGAGACCAGCCTCTGGGAGGTCGAGCACACGGCGACCGAGGACGGCCGTCACATGTGCGAGGTCTACACCGACGAGCAGACGGCACGCGACGCGATGGAACACCGCACCCGCATCTGCTGAACCCGCCGGACGGCCCTCTCCGGTCCCTGCGGGGCGACGCCTTCCGGGTGGGGCACCGGGACCCCGCCCGCCCCGGACATGAGCGAGCCCCGACGCCGGGGGGGGTGGGCGCCGGGACTCGGTTCAGGGGACCGGTGCGAGCACCGGTCGTCGGGCCGGTGCGAACCGGCTTGATGGGGAGATTACGGGTTATTGGCTCACGCCGCAGCGTCAAAGCCCGTGTCGCGCGCCATTCGCTTCAATTCGACCAACGCGTGCTTCTCGATCTGGCGGATCCGCTCGCGGGTCAGACCGTGTTCCTTGCCCACTTCGGTCAGCGTCCGCTCACGGCCGTCCTCGATGCCGTACCGCATCCGGATGATGGAGGCGGTGCGGTTGTCGAGCTTGCCGATCAGCTCCTCCAGCTCCTCGCTGCGCAGCAGTGACATCACCGACTGCTCGGGCGAGACGGCGGAGGTGTCCTCCAGCAGGTCGCCGAATTGCGTGTCGCCGTTGTCGTCGACCGGCATGTTGAGGCTGACCGGGTCGCGGGCCCAGTCCAGGACGTTGCCCACCCGCTCGGCGTTGGAGTCCAGCTCCGCGGCGATCTCCGCGTGCTCCGGGTCGCGCCCGTGCTCGCGGTTGAACTCGCGCTGGACCCGGCGGATGCGGCCCAGCTCCTCCACCAGGTGGACGGGGAGGCGGATCGTGCGGGACTGGTCCGCTATCGAACGGGTGATGGCCTGGCGGATCCACCAGGTGGCGTAGGTGGAGAACTTGAAGCCCTTGGCGTAGTCGAACTTCTCGACCGCGCGCACCAGGCCGGCGTTCCCCTCCTGGATCAGGTCGAGCAGCGGCAGACCCGCGCGCGGGTAGCGACGGGCCACGGCGACGACGAGACGGAGGTTGGAGCGGATGAAGACGTCCTTGGCGCGCTCGCTCTCGGCGAACAGCGCTTCCAGCTCCTCGGGCTTCGCCCCACCGGCATCGCTCTCGACCTCGCCGTCGAGGATCTTGCGGGCATAGACACCCGCCTCGATGGCCTGCGACAGCTCGACTTCCTTGGCGGCGTCGAGCAGAGGCGTTCGCGCGATCTCGTCGAGGTACATGCCGACCAGGTCGCGGTCGGCGATCTCCCCGCTTCCACCGCGAACACTGCGGGCCCGGTCGGTCCCACCGGTGGGTGACGAACGACGGGCGACGGCACGGGTTGCCATGCGTGCTCCCTTGCTGAGTAGGTCGCGACACCCTTTCGGGTGCCCTGCATCCGATGGAAACAACGACTGGAATCCGGACAGAATTCCCCAGCACCGGCTACAGTTTCGCGATCATGCAGTACCCTGTCGGCCGCCGACAGGAGGACAGGTGTCACGCATACCCACGGACACGCAGGTCAGACCAGGTACGGAGGGTGACCTGGGGGCCCTCACGGACATTTACAACCATTACGTCCGTGAGACCGCGCTCACATTCGACGTGACGTCCTTCACCCCCGAGGAGCGCCTGCCCTGGCTGCTCGCCCACCCGGACCGCGGCCCGCACCGCTTGCTCGTGGCCGAGGACACCGGTAGGGCGGGGGTCGACGGCGGCGGGTCGCCGGCGGGCGGCGGCAGGGTGCTGGGATACGCCACCAGCAGCGCGTTCCGCCCCAAGGCGGCGTACGGGACCTCGGTGGAGGTCAGCGTCTACTGCGCCCCGGACGCCACGGGCCGGGGCATCGGGACGCTGCTGTACACGGCGCTCTTCGAGGCGCTGGCCGGTGAGGACCTGCACCGCGCCTACGCGGGCATCGCCCAGCCGAACGAGCCGTCCGGGCGTCTCCACGCGGCCTTCGGCTTCCGCCCGCTCGGCACGTACACCGAGGTGGGGCGGAAGTTCGGGCGGTACTGGGACGTGAGCTGGTTCGAGAAGCCGCTCGGCCCCTGAGCGCCGGCCCATGGCGGGGCGCTCAGCCGAACTGGACCGAGCGTTTCGCCAGTCCCAGCCAGAAACCGTCGATCACGCTGCGCCCCCGGTCGAGCTCGCCCTCGGAGGCGCCCAGCGTCACGAAGAGTGGCGCGAAGTGCTCGGTACGGGGGTGGGCGAGGCGGCCGGCCGGGGACTTGCGCTCGAAGTCGAGCAGCGCGTCCACGTCCTGTGCTTGCAGGGCCCGGTGCCCCCAGTCGTCGAACTCCGCCGACCAGCCCGGGACGCCGCCCCCGGTGTGGCGGAGCGCGGCGAGGTTGTGGGTGAAGAAGCCACTGCCGACGATCAGAACGCCCTCGTCCCGCAGCGGGGCGAGCTTGCGCCCGATGTCCATCAGCTTCCGCGGGTCGAGGGTGGGCATGGAGATCTGGAGGACCGGGATGTCGGCGCCGGGGAACATCTCCACCAGCGGGACGTACGCACCGTGGTCGAGGCCGCGCTCCGGGATGTCCTGGACCGGGGTGCCGGCGGCGCGCAGCAGTTTGCGGACGTCCTCGGCCAGCTTCGGGGCGCCCGGGGCGGCGTACCGCACCTGGTAGTAGTGCTCGGGAAATCCCCAGAAGTCGTAGACGAGGGGGACCGTGGTGGTGGCGCCGATCGCGAGGGGGGCCTCCTCCCAGTGGGCGGAGACGACCAGGATCGCGCGCGGGCGGGGCAGCTGGGCGGACCAGGCGGCCAGCTCACCGGTCCAGACCGGGTCGTCGGCGAGTGGTGGGGCTCCGTGGGAGAGGTAGAGAGCGGGCATGCGCTCGGCGGTGTCGGTCATGACGCTCCCCATCCGCTGCGACGGGTGACGGTTCACGGTTCTGTCCGGTGGACCTGCTCCGGAGTGGCGAGAACCCTCCCGTGCGACAGCTTCTTGAATGTTCAAGTTCCTATCCGGCGAGCGTAACCCCATCTAGTTCAACTTTCAAGGAAAGGTCGTACAGTGGACTCATGACCACGGCACCCACGACCGGCACACGGTGGCTCACCGACGGAGAACAGGACGTCTGGCGCGCCTACCTCCAGACGACCACGCTGCTGGAAGACCATCTCGACCGCCAGTTGCAGCGGGACGCGGGCATGTCGCACCTCTATTACGGGCTGCTCGTCCAGCTCTCCCAGTCGCCCGGTGGGCAGCTGAGGATGACCGAGCTGGCGAAGGACGCCAAGATCACCCGCTCCCGGCTCTCGCACGCCATCACCCGGCTGGAGAAGAACGGCTGGGTCCGCCGCGAGGACTGCCCGACCGACAGGCGCGGCCAGAACGCGGTCCTCACCGAGGAGGGGCGCGAGATGCTGCGGCGCTCGGCGCCCGGCCACGTCGCCGCCGTCCGCCAGGCGATGTTCGACCGGCTCACGCCCGAGCAGGTGGCCCGGCTCGGCGAGATCATGCGGACGCTGGCGGAGGGACTCCAGCCCGACCACGCGGACGCGGACCTGCCCTGGCTCCGCTGACCCGAGCGGGCCGGAAGCGACGGAGGCGGCCGGTCCGCAGGCGGCGCGGGAGCGGGCATGGAGCTGCCCCGGCCCCGCCGGAGGAAGCGGCGGAACCGGGGCAGAGGTAGAGCAGAGGTACGGCTGATCAGTGCGCGATCACCGGCACCCTGAGCTCGTCCTCCTCGGCGTCACGCGTGCCGCCGCCCTGGGCCGTCGGACCGGTGTTGGGCTTGCCGGCGTTGATCGCGAGGAACGCGATGGCGGAAGCGACCACGAGGATGCCGACGGCCCACCAGATCGCACTGGTGAAACCGTTCACCATGGCCTGGAGCTGGAGCAGCTTCGGGTCGGTGGCGCCCGCCGCGTGGTCGGCGATGAACGCGGTGGTGGCGCTGGCGGCGATGGTGTTCAGCAGCGCGGTACCGATGGCGCCGCCGACCTGCTGCGAGGTGTTGACCATCGCGGAGGCGACGCCCGCGTCACGCGGCTCGATGCCGTGGGTGGCCATGGACATGGCCGGCATGAACGCGGTGCCCATGCCGAGGCCGAGCAGGACCATGCCCGGCAGGATGACGGAGGCGTACGAGGAGTCGATCTCCAGCCGCGTCAGCAGCAGCATGCCGACCGCGGCGAGCAGGAAGCCCGGCCCCATCAGCAGGCGCGGCGGCACACGGGTCATCAGGCGGGCGCCGATCTGGGTGGAGCCCGTGATCATGCCCGCGACCATCGGCAGGAAGGCGAAGCCGGTCGAGAGCGAGCTGTACCCCTTGACCACCTGGAGGTAGTAGGTGAGGAAGAGGAAGAGGCCGAACATGCCGATGACGGCGAGACCCAGCGAGGCGTAGATGCCGCCGCGGTTGCGGTCGGCGAGCACGCGGAGCGGCAGCAGCGGCGACTTCACGCGGGACTCGACCAGGATGAAGGCGGCGAGCAGCACGACGGCGGCGACGAAGGAACCGATGGTCAACGAGTCCGACCAGCCGGCCGACTCGGCGCGGGTGAAGCCGTAGACGAGCGAGACCAGGCCGATGGTGGAGAGCAGCACGCCCGGGATGTCGAGCGAGGAGTTGTTGCGCGTACCGGCACGCTCGTGGACGAAGAAGTACGCGCCGACCGCCGCGATGATCGCGAACGGGATGTTGACGAAGAAGGTCCAGCGCCAGTTGAGCGAGTCGGTGAGGAACCCGCCGAGCAGCAGGCCGACCGCGCCGCCACCACCGGCGATGGCACCGAAGATGCCGAACGCCTTGGCGCGCTCCTTGGCGTCGGTGAACGTCACGGCGAGCAGCGAGAGGGCGGCGGGCGCGAGGAGGGCACCGAAGACGCCCTGGAGGGCGCGGGAGCCGAACATCATCGCCTGGTTGCCGGCCGCGCCACCGAGAGCGGAGGCCAGCGCGAAGCCGATCAGGCCTATGACGAAGGTGCGCTTGCGGCCGAACAGGTCGGAGATCCGGCCGCCGAAGAGCAGCAGCCCGCCGAAGGCGAGGGCGTAGGCCGTGATGACCCACTGCTTGTTGGCGTCGGAGATGCCGAGGTCCAACTGGGCCTTGGGCAGCGCGATGTTCACGATGGTCGCGTCGAGCACGACCATCAGCTGGGCGAGGGCGATGAAGGCCAGTGCCTTCCAGCGCCCGGGGTCGGGAGCCGGGACGCCGGCGTTCTTCGACAGGGTTTCTGACATGGGAGTAGCCACCTAAGGACATGCGCGGGATCGGCGGGACGTCGATCGCGAAGGGTTCGTGCGGTGCACGCGTGGGACGTGGTGGGCGCGCGAGAACGCACCCGTACACGGGTGAAGAAGAAGAATCGTTTCGGGACGGCTGTCGGGACGGGCGCCACGGGACGCGGGGCGGACGGACGGTCGCCCGGTGCGGCGGGCAGGCACGGGGCGGGAGCGGCGCCGCGCGAGCGGGCGCACTCCCCCGGGGCGCGGGCCGTGCGGCCCGGTCCCGTTCACCGGCGACGTTGCCGGTCCCGTGGGAAGTAAAGGGGATACAGGGGGAATACAGGAGGAATGAGAAATTCCGGTAAATACAGGAAAATACGGGGTGAAGCAGGAGGAAAAAGAAAGAAAAGACGATGAGGGGGAGAGCTTCTGACAGCAGCGGGTCCGGGTCAGCGGCCGGAGAGTGCGGGCGGCATCAGCGCCGCCGCAGATCCTCCAGGGTCGCCGCCGTGCCGGGGAGTTGGGATCGGGCCGGAGTGCGCAGTCCGTCCAGGAACAACTGCAGATGGCGGTGGACGAAGTGGTCGATCTCCAGGCACGCGATGCCGGGAAGGGGCCGGGTGAGCTGGGAGAGGGCGATCATCAGGTCACCGACGGCGATGTCGGTGCGCAAGCTCCCGGAAATCATGGCACGCCGTACGACTTCCTCGACGGCCTCTTCGAGGTGGCGGCGTTCGGCGAGCAGCTCGGGGTGGTCCTGGTCGAACGCCCCGGAGAGCAGGGGGCACAGGGCCCCGACCCGTTCGTCTGCGGCAGCGTGCACGAAGCGGCTGAGCGCGTCGAACGGGTCGCTCTCCTCGGCCATGGCCTCCTCGGCCCGGTCGGCGGTGCGTGACAGGACCGCCAGGACGACCTCATGGATCAGCGCGGCGCGGTCGGGGAAGTTCCGGTAGAGCGTGGCGTTGCCGACACCGGCCCGCCGGGCGACGTCGTCGAGTGGCACGTCGGACCCCAGCTCGACGAACAGCTCCCGGGCGGCCGCGACGATCCGTTCGCGGTTGCGCAGCGCGTCGGCCCGCGGGCGGGACGTACGGCGCCGGCAGCCCGGTGCGGCTCGAGCGACGGTCTCCACGATGTGGACCTCTCCGTGTACGAGTACGGGCAGTCCCCCGGAGGTACCGGGGACCGCGTCCCCACTTCGTGAGGACACAGGTTCAAACGGGGAAGGGGTCCCCGGTTATTTCACTCGCACATGTGACCTGCGACACAGCGAGGCGCCCCGGGAGCCCAAGCCGGGAAAACCCTCCGATCGGCTTACCCAACGAGCGGGCCGGGGCGAGCGGACCGAGGCTGACGCCAGAGCGCAGTCCGGGTCCGCCGGCTGCCGCGTACCCCGGAGGCGCGCCCCATGCAGCACCCTCGCCGAGGGATACGCAGCTGTCGCCGCCCGCTCGCTCTCGCGGGGGCGACCGCGCTGGTCATCGCCGCGCTGGCCACCGCGAGCACCGCGCTTCCCGACGCGAACCGGGCGTCGGCCGGTCCGGTATCCCTCAGTCACGAGTCCGCGCTCGGCCCGTGCCGGATATCCGCCGCGCTGGGCGTCCAGATGTCGGAAGGCATGCCGACGCCACCGGGATACGCCCGCTCCACCGGCAGGGTACGAGCCCTGAACCTCATGATCGACTTCCCGGACGCGCAGGGCAGCGGGAGCGCCGCGGACCGGATGGCGGAGTTCTTCCCGCAGACCTCGGACTGGTTCCACCGGAGTTCGTACGGCCGTCTGGTCTATGTGCCGGAGGCGCCGGTGAAGGGCTGGCTGCGGATGCCGATGCCCTTCGCGGAGTACGGGATAGACCGCGGCTCACCGTACGAACCGGGGTACCGGCAGCTGGTTTCCGACATCGTCCGGGCCGCCGACTCGCGGGTGGACTTCTCCGCGTACGACCTGGTCAACGTGCTGGTCACACCGAACGCGGGCCCCTCGGCCCTCGACACCGTGCTCTCCGTGACCTTCCCCGACAACGACGGGGCGCCGCGCGCCGACGGCGTACCGCTGGCCAACACCTCGTTCGTCTACAGCCGCCAGGACGACGGTTCGGGCTCCTACGCCAAGACCGGCTACCGGGTGCTGCCGCACGAGAACGGCCATGTCTTCGGCCTGCCCGACCTCTACACCGCGGAGGGCGGCGGCTCGGTCGGGCACTGGGACATCATGTCCGAGGACTGGGGGGCCAACAACGACTTCCTCGGCTGGCACAAGTGGAAGCTCGGCTGGCTCGACAACGGGCAGATCACCTGCGCGTCGGAGCCCGGCACCAGCGAGCACACCCTCGAACCGCTGGAGACCGGCGGAGGCACCAAGCTCGCGGTCGTCCCGCTGGGCGAGGACTCCGGGTACGTCGTCGAGGTGCGCACCGCCGCCGGGAACGACGAGGCCGTCTGCCGGCCGGGGGTGCTGATCTACCAGGTCGACTCGGGCGTGGAGACGGGCCGGGGGCCGATCGCCGTCGCGGACAGCACCGGTGACAGCGGCGGCTGCACCCGTCGCCCCAATGTGCACGCCGAACTCTCCGACGCGCCGTTCCAGCCGGGCGAGACCTTCACCGACCGGACCAACGGCATCCGGGTCTCCGTGCTCGACGGGGACACGGAGGGCGGGTACCGGGTCCGGATCACGCGTTCCTGACCCGGACCCGCCGCACTGCCGCGTCCGGTGGTGTCAGCTCGTCACGGAGAGCGGCCGGGCGGTGCCGGCGCCGCCGGTGTCCTGCGCGGGGCGCAGGCCGGTCAGGCAGAGCATCACCGTGGCGAAGACCGCGGTGACGGCGAAGGCGGTGAAGCCCCAGTCCTCGTTCCCGTTCGCGACCAGCTGCCCGCCCAGCCACGGGCCGAACACGGCGCCGAAGCGGCCCATACCACTGGTCCAGCCGACGGCGGTGGCGCGGTTGTCGTCGGTGGAGTCGCCCGCGACGGCCGCGTAGACCATGGCCTGGGCGCTGAAGAGGAACAGGCCGGTCAGGAAGACCACGACGTAGGTGAGGGGCAGCGCCATGTGGATGCCGAGGAGGTAGACGCCGACCGCGGTCAGCGCGAACCAGAGGGCGGCGACGCGGAGCGCGCCGAAGCGGTCGGAGAAGCGGCCGGCGACCAGCATGCCGACGATGCCACCGGCGTTGATGATGACCACGAACGAGAGGGAGGAGCCGAGTTCGTAACCGGCGCCGCGCATCATGGTGGGCAGCCAGTTGCTGACGCCGTAGACGAGGAGCAGGCCGCCGAAGGAGGTCAGCCAGTAGAGCAGCGTGCGGCGCCAGAGGTTGCCGCGGAAGAGGGCGACCACCGCGTCCCAGCGCTCACCGGCGGCCGGGCGGGCGCTTCCGGCGGCGGGGACGTCCACGTCGAACCGTCGGGCCAGCTCCGCGGCCTCCTCGGTGCGGCCCTTCGCCAGCAGGAAGCTCATCGACTCCGGCAGGAACTTCCAGACCAGCGGTACGCCGACGAAGAGCGGGACCACGCAGATCCAGTACGCGGTCCGCCAGCCGTTCTCGCCGCCGGTCCACAGGCCGATGAAGCCGGAGACGATGCCGCCGGCCTGGTGGGCGGTCATCAGGGTGCCGACGATGATGGCTCCCCGGCCGCGCGGGGCGTACTCGGAGACCAGCGTGATGGTGACCGGCAGCAGACCGCCGAGTCCCACTCCGGCGACGAAGCGTCCGAGCCCGAAGACCTCGACGGAGCCGGCCACCGCGCAGAGGGCGGAGGCCAGCGAGAAGACCGCCGTGCAGACGATGATCAGCTTCTTGCGGCCGGCCCAGTCGGTGATCGTGCCGGCCGACAGGGCGCCGATCAGCATCCCGAAGGTGGCGTAGCTGCCGAGGTCACCCGCCTGGGAGGGCTCCAGGCCGAGGGCGTGGTGCTCCAGCATGTGGGGCAGCACGGCGCCGTAGACGAACATGTCGAGGCCGTCGAAGAGCACGACCAGCCAGCACAGGCCGACGACCAGCAACGCGAGTTTCCTGCCGCGTGGCGACAGGGCGGTGGAGGAGGACATCGTTGTTCCTCTCGTCCGGAGAGGCGAGAGCCTCCGGAGCTGGGCGGGGGAAGTGGGTCGGTGCGACTCGCGGCGACCCGGATGGCAAGACGGTAGGAACGCGCCCGACGAGTGTCAACGTTTTTGTCAACAATCTCAGGATCAATCGGGCCACGGCCGGATCGCAGGGACCAGGGAGGCCGCAGAGGCCCCTGGGGCGCGCGCCGGGGCACGGTCCTGGGGGGGCCGGTCGAGGGCATGGGTGAGTAGGGGTCTGAGGAACATCGGTGTCAGTTCGTGCGCCAAGCCTCCGTCGCCGCTGGTGGGCAGCTGACGGCGCGTCGGCGGCGGGACCGGTCTCAAGTCATCCCCCGGATAACACCCCCATTTCTGCGGTAGCCTGATCCGTCACCTGCGGTGACGTTCTCCGGTGGCCGCATGAAGCGGCCCTGTCATCTGTGGCACGCTCGTCCAGCTGCCGACCGGGAAGGCGTTGACCGTCCGGACGGCGGCCGACCTGTTCCTCGACTCGCTCGGCAACCCGAACACCGTCCGGAACTACGGCATCGCCGTCGGGAAGACCGCCGAGCGCCTCGGCGAGGGCCGGCCACTCGCCCCGGTGGAGGACGTCGAGACCGGCGAGGCGCTGGAACTGCTGTGGGGCCGCTCGGCGGTGAACACCTGGAACGCTCGCCGCGGCGCCGTGCTGTCGTGGACGAGCTGGTGCTCCGAGCGCGGATACGAGGGCCCGACGGTCCCGGCCTGGGCGAAGCGACTGGCTGTGCCGGACTCCGAGACCCCTGCCCGCTCGAAGATGGCCGTCGACCGGCTGATCGCCCGCCGCGAGGTCCACCTGAGGGAGAAGACCCTGTGGCGGATGCTCTACGAGACCTCGGGCCGGGCAGAGGAGATCCTCGGCGTGAACATCACGGCGGTCTGCTGGTTCACGGGCCGTGACGGCGGTTTCCTCAACACGCTCCGGCGTGATCAGCAGCTCGGTGACCAGGACTCGCGACCGACCAGCGGACCCGGTGCAGACCCCAGGCGAAGCCTGGTCGCACCCGCGCAGGGCGGCCTGGCGGGGAGGGAGCGGGTGGCGCACGCGACACAACATACCGACGGTCGTGTCGGCAACGCCCGATAAGATGCCGACACCTACGTCGTCAACTCTAGGCAAAGAGGCGATGTGGCCAGCCTGTCATGCCCTCATTTCCCTTTCCCTCGGAGAACTCCGTGTTCCTTGCCCTACGCGATCTGCGCTTCGCCCGCGGTCGCTTCGCCCTGATGGGTGCGGTGGTCGCGCTCATCGCCGTACTCGGGGTCCTGCTGTCCGGGCTTGCCTCCGGACTGGCGGATGCCGGCATATCCGGGCTGCGCGCGCTGCCCGTGACCCACATGGCCTTCGACGAGAAGGCGACCAGCGAGCAGTTCTCCCGCTCAGCCGTGGAGCAGGAGGACTGGCAGGCGTGGTCCAAGGCTCCGGGGGTGGAGCGCGCGGAGCCGTTCGGGAACACCCTGGCCAACGCCCAGGTGACCCAGGGCGCCAAGAAGGGCGAGCAGGTCAACCTCGCCGTCTTCGGCATGGCACCGGACTCCCCCCTGGCACCCCGTCCCAGCGACGGTGAGGGCCTGAAGGAGGGCAGTGCGGGCATCGTGATCACCCGGGAGATCGCCGACCTGGGCGTGAAGGTCGGCGATGTGCTGACCGTGGACAAGAGCGGGGGGCAGCTGAAGGTCGTGGGGCTGGTCGACGAGACCATCTCCTACGGCCACATCGGCGTCGCCTACGCCGACCTCGACACGTGGCGGCACCTGCACTACGGCCTGCCCGGCGACCTGCCCGAGGCCGCGAGCCGGCAGGCCACCGCCGTCGCCCTGACCCTGAAGCCGGGCGCCGACATCGCCACGGTGGAAAAGGCAACTGGGACCCTCGCCGAGACCAAGGAGGCCACGTTCAACGCGTCCCCCGGCTACGAGGCCGAGTCGAGCACCATGGCCCTGATCAAGGGCTTCCTGTACGTCATCTCCGCCCTGGTCGTCGGCGCGTTCTTCACCGTCTGGACCGTCCAGCGCAAGCCGGAGATCGCCCTGATGAAGGCGCTGGGCGCCCCCACCCGGTACATCCTGCGCGACGCGCTTGCCCAGGTCGTCGCCGTCCTCGTCGGCGCCACGGCCCTCGGCACCGCCGTCGGCCTGGCCCTGGGCAGCGCGATGATCGGCAAGGCCCCCTTCTCGCTGTCCGCCCCGGCCATCGCCACCTCCTCCGGCCTCCTCATCGTCCTGGGCACCGTGGGCGCCGTCGTCGCCGTACGCCGCATCACCGCCGTCGACCCCCTGACCGCTCTGGGAGCCACCCGATGACCACACCCGCCACCGGCCACCAGGCCGCCGCCACCGACCAGCCCGGCGGGCTGCGCCTGAACGACGTCACCCTCACCCTCGGCGACGGCGATACCGCTGTCACCGCCCTCGACGGCGTCGGCCTGACCGTCGCCCCCGGTGAGTTCGTCGCCGTCGTCGGCCCCTCCGGGTCCGGCAAGTCCAGCCTCCTCGCCGTCGCCGGCGGCCTCCAGCGGCCCACCTCGGGCACCGTGCACATCGCCGGCACCGAGCTGACCGTCCTTTCGGACAAGGAACGCACCGCCACCCGACTTCGCCACATCGGCTTCGTCTTCCAGCAGTCGAACCTGCTGGCCTCCCTCACCGTCAGGGAACAGCTCCTGCTGCCCCTCCACATCGACGGACGCCTCGACACCACTGCCCGGACCCGCGCCGACGAACTCATCGAAGCTGTCGGACTGACCCACCGTGCCGGCTCCCGTCCGCACCAGCTGTCGGGCGGCGAGCGCCAGCGCGCGGGCCTGGCCCGCGCCCTGATGACCTCCCCCGCCGTCCTTCTGGTGGACGAACCCACCTCGGCACTGGACCGTGTGCGTTCGGCCGAGGCGGTGCGGCTGATCGCCGAGCAGACCCATGAACGCGGCACGGCCACGGTCATGGTCACCCACGACACGGCGATAATGGACGCTGCCGACCGGGTGTACGAGATGGTCGACGGCCGCCTGTCCTGACCGGCGGCCGCGGGCCGGTACCGCATTCCCGGCCCCGTCCACCCCTTCAGGAGCCCGCCCCGCATGCCGAAGATCAACGCCTCCACCGTCGCCGAGCACCGTGCCCAGCAACGGGAAGCGCTGATCGGGGCGGCGATCGACATCCTGGTCGACGAGGGCGCCGCCGCCGTCACACCGGCGGCGGTCGGCGCCCGCGCGGGCCTGGCCCGCTCCAGCGTCTACCAGTACTTCGACTCCTCCGCCGCCCTCCTGGCCACCATCACGGAGGAGGCCTTCCGGCGCTCCAACGAGGCACTCACCCGCGCCATGGCCACCGCGAACGGCCCACTGGAACGCGTCGAGGCGTTCTTCGCGGAAAGCCTCCGCCTGGGCGCCGAAGGCGCACACCGGCCCGCCGTCGCCCTCATGAACGCCGGCCTTCCCCCGGCCTGCCAGCAGCGGCTGATGGAACTCCACCTGGAACAGGTCGAACCGTTCCGCGCCGCCGTCCGGGAACTCGGCGCTCCTGAGCCCGCGCTCACGGCCGACCTGATCGCCGGAATGCTGCACACCGCCCTGGCCGCCGTCGAGAACGGCACCCCCCTCGATACGGTCACGCAGCGCACCCTCGCACTCGTGCGCCGCTGCCTTACCCCGGTCGGCAGTACCGCCCGCGCATCGGAGGAAGGGGCCTGAAGCCCTCGCACTGCCGAAGCACCTCGGCCGACCGCAGCTCCTTGCCGGTGTCTACTTGCCGTCAGCCGCGTTCTTGTCGCGCAGGGGCCGTAAGCCACCGGGCAGCTCGGGAAGCTGGAAGGAGTACCGGCCGAGCATGTTGACGTGGTGCCTCACGAACGGCGAAAGTCGCGCGACGTCCTCGTCCCGGACATCGAAGCCGTCGGCGCGGAGCTGGGCGAGGGCGGCGTCCATGTACCGGGTGTTGAAGAGGACCAGGGCGTTGAGGACGAGGCCGAGGGCGCCGAACTGGTCCTCCATGCGGTCCTGGTAGAGCTGCCCGGCCCGGCCGTGGAAGATCTTCCGGGCGAGCGCGTGCCTGCCTTCCTGGAGGTTGGCCTGCACCTTGATCTGGCGGCGGTAACCGGGCTCGTCGGCCAGACGCAGGATGTGCAGGGTCTTCGCGATCCGCCCGTAGTGTGCGATCGCGTCCCCGAGCGGGGTCGGGCGCCCGTCGCGGGAGAGCATCCGGATCACGTCGTAGGCACGGACGGCGCCGGTGTGGATGGAGCCGATGATCCGCAGGATGTCCTCCCAGTGCCGCTCAATGCGGGCGAGGTCGACCCGGCCGCGGGCCGCGTCCTGGAAGGCGCCGTAGTCGGCCGTCCGGTCGATGCGCCACATCTTCTGGTCGGGCAGGTCGGCGAGCTGCGGCGCGTACGCGAACCCCGCGAGGGTGAGCAAGCCGAAGACGATGTCGGAGTACGAGGCGGTGTCGGTGACGATCATCTCTGGGCGCCGTCCGCCGTCGCGGTCGTAGAGGACGTCCAGCACGTACAGGGAGTCGCGCGGGGTGCCGGCCACGACCTTCCCGCCCAGCCCGGCGGCCTGGTCGTTGATCATGTTGAGCCAGGTGGCGCCGCCCCGGCGGCCGAAGTACTTCGGGTTCGGCCGCGCGTACACCGAGGGGACCGGGACGACGAACCGCATCCCGTCGACCGAGGCGACCAGGCCGCCGCCCCACGCCTGCGCGAGGCCGATGGACGCCTGGTGCTCGATCAGGGTGGCATTCGCGGCCCGGTAGGTCGCGAGCCGCAGATACGTCTGGTCGACGTGGGACAGCCGCCCGTACTTCAGCGCGTCCGCCCCGCCGATCACGGGGGTGTAGCCGACGTTGCAGCCGTGCGCGACCAGCAGCGCGGCGATCGTGACGTGCAGGTCCCGAAGGCGGGCCTCGCCACCGGTGACCGAGGTGAACGCCTGGTCAGCGCCGTTCCAGGAGAACACCTCCAGCAGCACCTCGGGCAAGTCCACCCGGGGCAGCATCGAGTTCACCGCCGCCCGCAGATCGAGCAGGGACGCAGGCTCCGGCTCCAGCGCGGCAAAGTGCAGCCGGCCGTCGTCGTCGAAGACGATCTGCGCGTTGTCCGGCAGCCGCCCGGCAACCTCCCGGTACGTGCCGTCCCGCAACGCGGCCCGCGCCGCCAGGTGCTCGCTCGGCCTCCCCGGGCAGACCGAGCGGGGCCAGCACGGTCGGCCGGGCCTGCTCCCCCGCCTCGCCGTCCAGCAGCTTCGCCCGGGGGTCGCCCAACTTCGAGGAGTTCTTCGCGAACACCTGCTTGCTGCGCAGCATCCGGTGCAGCTGCTCCAGCACACAGAACGTGTACGCCTTCCAGTCCACTGTGCCCGGCTCCAGGTGCGGGGCCGAGAGCACCAGGCGCCGCCACGAGCCGGCCAGCAGGCCGGTGTCGATCTCGGCCGGACCGACCTTCTTGCGGCCCATCAGGTCCGGCAGGGACTTGAGCGCGTCCAGCACGGCCTCGCCCTCGGGGGTGGCGCCGAAGTCGACGACCTTGACAAGGAGCCTCGACAGCTCCGCCAGCCGCCGCGGCGGGATCGCCGACACATCGGGGTTGCCCATGCCGAGGCCGGCGATCTCCTCGGCGCGCTGAAGCGCCCACTTCATCTGTGGCCCGGACACGCGCACGGGGCCGCGCCGCAGCCGGTCCAGTTCCGAGACCCGCTCGCCGGGCGGCACGATCAGCAGCGAGTCCAGCACCGCCCGGTGCCCGGTGTTCAGCAGCCCGTACAGCGTGTCCCACAGCCGCTGGTTCGCCGCCTCCCGCACCGTGCCCACCAGCCGGGCCAGACGGCTCGCTCCCGGCAGCAGCACCCGCCCCTCGCGCAGCCAGCCCGCCGCCGCGTCGAACAACGCCTTCGGCCCGTCCCCGGTCGTCCACGCCCGTGCGTCCAGCCAGACCACCAGCTCCTCGCGGACTTCGGCGAAGTCCCGCCAGCCCCCGGACTCCTGGATCTCCCCGGCATGTGTGCGGGCCGTACCGTCCCGCTCGCCGTACAGCTTCAGGCACGAGGCGTCCGCGATCTCCAGCTGCTCGGCCAGGTACTCGGCCACCTCTGCCGGCACCTGCCGCGGGTCCGGCATGAACCGGCCCAGGAACCGCACGCTCGTGAGCTGGACCGCGAACCCGAGCCGGCTGTGGGCCCGGCGCTTGGCCTGCACCGCCTCCCGGTCCGCGTCGTCCAGGAAGAAGTACCGCTCCAGCTCCGCCCGCAAGGCCACCTCGTAAAACGCCCCGTAGCGGGCCGCCTGCTCATCCGTCAGGAACTCGACCGCCACAACAGCTCTCCGAAGATCGACGGCGTACGGCCCCGGACCGGCGGAGCCGTACGCCGTACTCGCCCCGTGGGCCGTCAGGCGACGGGCGGGGTGCCGTGCGTGTGGAAGGACTCGATGGTCTTCAGGCCCCACGCCTGCCCCTTGGCGCGTTCGGCCTCGGTCCAGGTGATCAGCGGCCAGTCGGGGGCGAGGACGAGCCGGGTGAGCGGGTTGCAGAGCTCGATCCGGTTGCCACCGGGCTCGTAGACGTACAGGAAGAAGGTCTGCTGGATGGCGTGCTTGTGCGGGCCGGTCTCGATGAACACGTCGTGGTCGAGGCAGATGTCGGCCGCGCGCAGGATGTCCTCGCGGGTGTCGGTGGCGAAGGCGATGTGGTGCAGCCGGCCGCGGGAGCCCGTCCAGTCGGACGTGTAGACGACGTCGTACGACTTGTTGGTGAACGTCAGCCACTGGGCGGCGAGCCTGCCGCTGTCGAGGACGATCTGCTCGGTGGGCCGGGCGCCGAGGACGTCACGGGTGAAGGCCGCGTTGGCGGCGACGTCGGAGCCGAGGAAGTTGACGTGGTCCAGGCGACGCACCCCCACCCCGTGGGCGGGCTTGGCCTGCGGCTGGTTCTTCAGGCCCGGTTTCAGCTCGGCGGAGGCCACGTAGTGCTCGCTCTCCCAGTACAGGGCGAGTTCGTGGCCGTCCGGGTCGCTGGTCACGTACAGCGGGCCGATGCCGGGCTCGTCCTCGGTCCAGCGTCCGGGGCGCCCTGCGGCCACGAGCGCCTCGACGCGGCGGTCCAGCGCCTCCTGGCTGGAGGTGCGCAGGGCGGTGCGGCGTACGCCCGGCTGTTCGTGGGCGGTGAGGACGAGGCTGTGGTGCTCGTAGTCGTCGAAGGTCCGCAGGTGGACGGAGTCGCCGGAGCGGCCGTTCTCCGTCAGCCCGAGGATGCGGGTGAAGAAGTCGAGGCTGCCGTCGAGGTCCGGGGTGAGCAGCTCGACGTGGCCGAGGTGGGCGATGTCGCCGAGAGGCGGAGTCATCGGTGCCTCCTGAGGGTTGCGGGTGCGGATTCGGGTACGGGGGGTCGGGGTGCGGGGTCGGCGGGCCGGGCGAAGACGGTCCCGTCGAAGATCTTGCGGGCGGTGCGCACCACGGCGGTCCGGCCGGCGACCGGGACCGAGCCACCCCCGCTGATGGTGCTGTCCTTGCCTGTGGTGCCTGTGGTGCCTGTGGTGCCGGTGGTGCCTGTGGAGCCGGTGGTGACCGAGGCCGTCACGTCCAGGAAGCCGGTGGGGTGCTCGATCCGCACCGGGCCGGCGCCCCGGGGAAGTCGGGCGACCGGTTCGCCGACGTTGCCGGGGATCAGCAGCCCGGCGGCGACACTCGCCGCACCCAGCACCCCGATGGAGGTGTGGCAGCGGACCGGGATGAAGGTGCGGGTGGTGACCGCCCCGCCGTCCACCGGTGGAGCGAGCAGGCTGAGTTTGGGCACGGTCGCGGCGGAGACGTCGCCGAGCCCCATGAGAGCGCCGGCCGCGAGCCGGATCTCCTGGAGGCGGCTCGCCAATGCGGTGTTCTCCTCCAGCACGGCCGGGGTCTCGTAGCCGGTGATGCCGGTGATGCCGGTGTCCCGGAGATCACCGACGGCGATCAGGACAGTGGGCATGCCGTTGTCCACGCAGGTGACGGGGGTGCCCGCGACGGTGTCGCGGACCCGCCCGGTGGGCAGTAAGGTCCCTGCGCGGGGCGGGAATTCGACCACCACCGGGGCCGCCGTCCCCGGCACGCCGGAGAGTGCGGTGGAACCGGCGTAGTCGACATGCCCGCCCGGAGTGGCGAAGGTGTCGGTGGCGAGGTCCCCGGTGTTCACCATCCGGATGCGGACCGACGTACGGTCACCTCCGGCCGGGACCAGTCCGCGTTCGACGGCGAACGGGCCGACACCCGCCAACAGGTTCCCGCAGTTCTGACGGTCACTCACCACAGGCTCTTCGATCGACACTTGAAGGAAGAGGTAATCCACGTCCGCGTCCGGGTGGTCCGAGGGCGAGACCACGGCGACCTTGCTGGTCAGCGGATGCGCCCCGCCGAGGCCGTCGATCTGGCGCGGGTCGGGGCTCCCCATGAGGCGCAGCAGCAGGTCGTCCCGCTCGGCGGGTCCGCCCGGGAGGTCACCGGCGAGGAAGTAGGCCCCCTTGGACGTGCCGCCCCGCATCAGCATGCACGGCACCTCCTCGGGGCCGGCCACCGGGCCGGTCGTGGGTCCGGTCACGGGGCCGCTCCGTCGCGGAGGTGGTCCTCGTACGACCGGTACGTCACGCCGAGCCGTTCCAGCGTTCCGCGCAGGCCGTACCGGTCGAGGCCCAACTGCCCCTCGGCGAAGGCCGCCCTGGACGCCTCCTCCTTGGCCGTGCGCGCGGCGGAGGCCTCGACCGCCTCGGCGGCCCGCTCTCGCGGTACGCACATCACCCCGTCGTCGTCGGCGAGGACGACGTCGCCGGGGCGGACGATCCGTCCCTCGATCGCGACGGGCACGTTGACCGATCCGCCGGTCGCCTTCACGGTGCCCTGGGCGCAGACGGCCTTCGACCACACGGGGAAGCCCATCGCACGCAGTTCCGCGGTGTCGCGCACCCCCGTGGTGGTGACCAGACCGCGGACGCCCCGGCGTTGGAGCGCGGTGGCGAACAACTCGCCGAACAGGCCGTCCGTGCAGGGGGAGGTGGTGGTGACGACGAGGATGTCGCCCTCGCCGCACTGCTCCACCGCGGCGTGGACCATGAGGTTGTCGCCGGGCCGGCAGAGTGCCGTCACGGCGGTACCCGCGACCCGTACCCCTTGCTGGACCGGACGGAGGTCCGGGCCGAGGCTGCCGGTGCGGCCGAGCGCCTCGTGCACCGTGGCCACGCCGTACCGCGCCAGCGCGTCGGTGTCCTCCAGGGACGCCTTCGGGGGGTGGGTGACGATCACACCGCTCATGCCAGCTCTCCCGTCACCTGCGGGTACGGGCGCATGTACGCCTCGCCGTACGTGGTCGACGCCAGGCCCAGGTTGGGGCCCGCGTTCCGCTTGAGCTGCACCCCGCGCCGCTTGCCGAGGTCGGAGTAGTACTCCCAGAGGTGGGCCTGCGCCGAGAGGCACTCCATCGCTGCGCGCTTGGTGTCGAAGACCTGGGTGATGTCGAGCAGCACCTCGGGGGTGAAGCCGCACATCTCCGGCTGGTGGGGCTCGAAGAAGAAGACCGGCGGGGCACCGAGCACCTCGCCGGGGGCCGGGTAGCCGATGGCCCCGGCCAGCACCCGGGCGTCGAGCGCCATCCGGGCGGCGGCCGGGTGGTCGCCGTTGTACGGGTCCGTCAGCGGGTGGGTGAGCACCACGTCGGGCTGGGTCTCGCGGTAGATCCCGACGAGCCGGTCCGTGAGTTCGGGGGTGACGAGCAGGGGGTAGTCGCCGGCGTCGAGGAAGCGCACCTCTGCGCCCAGGACGGCGGCGGCACGCTCCGCCTCGTCCCGGCGCATCGCCTTGATCTCGTCCAGCGCCTTGCCCTCGCGCCAGGCCCGCGCCGACTCGCCGCGTTCGCCGTAGGTCAGGCAGGCGATGGTGACCTTCTCGCCGCGCGAGGCGGCCAGGGCGATGGCGCCCCCGGCCCGCCACACGAAGTCTCCGGCGTGCGCGGTGACGACGAGTGTCGACCGGACGGGGGCGGGCGCGTTGGCTGGGGTCATGCTCGGGTCTCCTTGGCTGCGGGTGCGCCACCGGCCCGCCGGATACCCGGGTCAGTCGCGCAACACGTCGATCACACTGCTGAGATGGGCGCGGACGGCCCGCTCGGCCGCCTGCGGTTCACCGGCCACGATCGCCTCGATCATGGCCAGGTGCTCGCTCAGGGACTGCTGGGGACGACCGGGCCGCAAGGCCAACTGGAACTGGTGGCGCACCAGTTGCCCGTTGAGGCGTTCCAGGAGCTCCACGGCGGTCCGCTGACCCGAGAACTCCCTGACGCAGGTGTGCAGTTGATGGTTCAGCTCGGAGTAGGTGAGGGGATCGCCCTCCGCCACCGCCTTGGCCATCGCCTCGCCCAGGGCGGTCAGCTCCTCGCGCTGCGCCCCGGTGGCCAGGACCGCCGCCTTGGCCGCACACAACCCTTCGAGCGCCATGCGGCACTCGGTGATGGCCACCGCCTCCTCCACGGTCACCACGCGCACCCGGGACCCGCGGTTACGGATCCGCTCCACCAGCCCCTCTGCGGCGAGGTCGATCAACGCCGCACGGATGCTGGCCCGTGTCACACCGAACTGCTCGGCGAGTTCGTTCTCCACCAGCCGCTGGGCCGGTGCCATCTCGCCCCGCAGAATCGCCTGCCGGAGCCGGGACAGAGCCAGTTGCTTGGCCTGCTCCCCGCTACCAGGACTGGCTTCCTTCGGCATTCGTGCCCTCCCTGAGTGAGTGCTTGTCGACGCTAAATCTAGGCCAACAGGATTGTCAACAATATTGTCTCCGATTTTGCGGGAGTGATCGCGGTGCGCGTGCCCGCGCGGGGTCCGGCCTCACCCACGCGGGACCGGACGCCATCCCCCGCACGCCCTCCCGTGCACCCGGCGGACCCCCCGCGATGCGCGGCGGGCGGCAGCCCTCGGGTGCCGCCGCGGACACCCCCTTCGGAAACCGCCTCGCCGGGCGCTCAACAGGGCCTCTGATCAGCGGCAAAACCACCCGGGAAGGGAATGCAGCTTGCTGCAGCCGTGCGGTGCATGAAGCTGCAGCAATCCCCCCTCCCCGGAACCACCGACTCCGTGAAACTATCCAGCACATTACGAAGGGGGGCGAGAAGACGTGGACTATTCCGTACTGATTCCTTTTCTGCCGCGCCGCACCGAGCAGGTACTTCCCTATGCGGCCCTGGTCGAATGGACAGGGGCCCGGAGACTCTGGCAGGGACAGAGCCTTCTGATGGAGCCTTTCCAGACCTTCTCCGCCGTGGCAGGGGCGGGATTCCGGGTTCCCACGGGTCTCGGGGTCACCTTGATGCCCCTGCGGCACCCCTTCGAGGCCGCTCACCAGATCAAGTCCCTGGCGATGGCCACCGGACAGAGCGTGCTGGCCGGCTTCGGGCCCGGCGCGAAGAGCTTCCAGCAGAGCCTGCTGGGCGCGCCGTACGGGAGCCAGCTCACGGCGGTCAGGGAGTACCTGACGATCGTGCGGGAGCTGCTGGGCGGCGGAGTCGTCGAGGCGAAGGGCGACTACTACAGCTGCCATGCCCGGATGGGGCCGGTCATGTCCCCCGAGGTCCAGGTCGGCCTCGGGGTACTGCGGCCCGGCATGGCGCGGCTGGCCGGCGAGATCGCCGACGCGGCGATCACCTGGCTGACGCCCGCGGCCTATCTGGACGCGGTGGTGCGCCCCGCGTTGCGGGAGGGCGCCGCCGCGGCGGGGCGCCCGGAACCGAAGGTGACGGCGATGGTGCCGGTGGCGCTGGAACGCGCCGGCCGCGACGTCTCCGATTTCGTCCTCTCCAGTAATTCCGGGCACATGATGGCCCCGCACTACATCGACATGCTGGGTAGAGCGGGAATCGACTTCTCGAAAATGGATCCTCAATCGGCGGGACGCCTGATGGCCGACGCCGGCGCTTTCCTCCACGGAGACCTTGAGAGCGTGACCAAACAACTCGACGAATACCGTCTCGCCGGGGTCGATGAAATCGTCCTCAATCTGACGGGTGTCGCAAATCTTTATGGCCCGAAGGCCGCCATGGAAGATCTGAAGAGAATTCTCACGGCGGTCGGCGCCGATCGGAGGGAAGCACGTGCATGAGGCCCTGATCAGTCGTGCCGGTCTGCATCTGCGCTCCTGGGTCACCGGGCGTCCACCGCTGGGTGTCGCCCCCGCGGGCGGCGGCACCGCGACCGTCGTCCTGGAGGACGCCGTCCATCTGCCGGCGCTGCTCGCCTCGGACGTCGTGGGTCCCCGGACCCTGGTCCTCGTCCCGGGGGAGCCCTCCGGGGAAGCCCACGAGTCGGGTGCGGCGGTGGTGGGCTTCGAGGGATCGCTCAGCGAGCCCGGCGGTGACGCCTCGATCGGTGGCGCCCTCTTCCTCCAGGTGCAGGACTACGGGACGAGCCCGTACATGTCCCTGCTGGGCACCACGCTCGTCCGGGTCGCCGGCGAGACGGACTACGAGGCGTTCCTCGCGGACGCCGACCGGGCACGGCTGGAGGGCGAGTTCGCCGCCTTCGTGGTGAGCCCCGCGGTCCAGCTCGCGGACCTTCCCGCGCTGGGCAGCGGCGAGACGGGCGACGGTCCGGGCACCCGCCTGTGGGTGGCGGCCGACGGCACCGTGTCGGTGTCCCCGCAGGGCGCCCCGCTGGGCGCCGTGGGAGACCCGGTCGCCGCGCTCGAAGAGCGGTGGGCGGCGCTGACGGCGGAGGACACCACCGGCGCGGCGGTCTCCCTCGCCGCCGCCGTACCGGAGGCCGTACGCACACGGGCCGCGGCGACACGCCCGTGGCTGGCGAGGTACGTGGCGGCGCTGGACGTTCTCCGCGACCTCCAGGTGCACGGGGTCACCGACGTGCGGGTCTCCGGGTTCGGCGGGCGCCTGGTGCCCTCGCTGGAGTCGGTGGAAACGCCCCACGACGCGGAGGACCCTCGCGCGCCCTTCCTCGCCTGGACCCCGGAGGCCGCGTACGTACGGGTACCCGGGCACGACCGGACCTTCCGGCTCGGCCGCCCGGCGGCCGCCGTGGCCGAACGGCTGCTGGTGCACGGCTCGTCCGGGGCCGCACTGGAGCACGCGCGCGCCGAGGCGGGAGAGGACGCCCCGGCCCCGCTGACCGGGGCCACCGTCGCGAAGGTGGTGGCCTTCTTCGCCGAACGGGGCATTCCCCTCGTCCAGGAAGCGCCGCAAGGTACGCCGTCCGTGGCGGAGGTGACCGGCGCGTGACCACGACAGCGACGACCACCGGCCTTCCCCCGGGCCTGGCCGGTGAGGTACTGGCCGGCTACGGCGAGCGGGTGGCCCTGCACGACCTGTACGACGCGGTCGGCGCTCCCGTCTACCACGACCTCGCGGCGGCCGACACCAGCGAGATCCGCGAGGTGCTGCGGGTGGCGCGGGCCGTGACCGGGCCGGTGCTCGAACTCGCCTCCGGTTCCGGCAGGTTGACTCTTCCGCTACTCGCGCTGGGCCGCGAGGTCACCGCCCTGGAGCTCAAGGCCGACATGCTGGACCTGCTGCGGGAGCGTCTCGCAGCCGCCCCGGCCGGGGTGCGGGCGCGCTGCACACCCGTGCAGGGCGACATGGCCGCCTTCGACCTGGGTCGCGCCTTCGGCCTGGTGGTGCTCGGCACCACCTCGGTCTCGCTGCTCGACGACGCGGGCAGGGCCGGACTGTTCGCCTCGGTACGGGCCCATCTCGCGCCCGGCGGCAGGTTCCTGCTCTCCACCGTGGACATGGTGAACCCGGCGGACGGCACCCTCGGCAGCACCGACCTCGACATCGAGGGCCGCGGCGCGAGCGGCCGGCGCTACCGGATGATCGAGCACTGGCCCGAGGGCGCGCCCGCCCGGCGGGTGACGATCCTGCCGCCCGCGGAAGAGGCCGGCGCGACCGGCCGGATCGACGTGCTCACCACGTCGATCCGGGTCCTCCCGGCTCGGCGGCTGGAGCGCGAACTCGCCGGTTCCGGGTTGCGGATCACCGCCCGCCACACCCTTCCGGCGAGCGGCCCGCGCCACCGTGACGTACTGCTGGAAGCGGAGGCGGTGTGATGGGACGCGAACTCTGGCCCTCCCTCCAGGCCCCGGCGCTGCACGGCGACGACGAGCTCTGCACGGTCTCCGCGCACGGAGTGCGGGTCCGCTTCCTGGACGGCCGCGAACTCCTCTGCGGCACCAGCGGTCTGTGGAACGCCAACCTCGGCTACGGCAACGAGGCGGTCGCCGAGGCCTGCGCCGGTGCGCTGCGGGACGCTTCGTACCTCTCGGTCTTCCGGTACGAGAACGTCTACGCCCGGCGCGCCGCACAGGAGTTGGTCGAGGCGGCCGGTGAGGACACCTACGCACGGGTGCTGTTCTCCACTTCCGGTGGCGCCGCCAACGACCTGGTGATGAAGCTCGCCCGGCACCACCACGCGCTGCGCGGCCAGGGGCAGCGCAAGCTGGTGGTGGGGCTCCGCGACAGCTACCACGGCCTGACCTTCGGCGGGTTCGCGCTCACCGGCGAGAATCTGGGGCAGCCGGTGTACGGCGTCGACCAGCGGCTGGTGCGGCACGTGTCGCCGAACTCTGCGGAGGAGATCCGCGCGCTGGCCGCGCGCCAGGGCCCGCAGATCGCCGCCGTGGTGGTCGAGCCGGTCCTCGGCACGGGTGCGGTGGTGCTGACCCCCGAGTACGTCGACACCCTGCTGGAGCTCCGCGAGGAGTACGGATTCCTGTTGGTCGCCGACGAGGTGGCCACCGGTTTCGGGCGCACCGGCGCTCTGTTCGCCTCCCAGCTGTGGTCCGCTCCTCCGGACGTGCTGATCACGTCGAAGGGGCTGACCAACGGTACGAGTGCGGCGGCGGCGGTCCTGGTCTCCGCCCGGGTGGCCGAACCCTTCGATGCCTCCGGGGACGTGCTCGTGCACGGCGAAACCCAGGCGGGCACCCCCGTGACCTGCGCGGCCATCCTCGCCACGCTCGCCGAGATGCGCCGGCTGGACGCGGTCGCCTCGGCCCGTCGGCTCTCCGCACGACTCGACACCGCGCTCGGCGACCTCGTGGCCTCCCACGCACGGGTGAGCGCGACCACCGGCGCGGGCTGCTTCCGTTCGATCCGGCTCTCGGCCGAGGGTGACGCGGGCACCCCGCTGCCGCCGAGCGAGGTCCCCGCCCTGGTGACGGCGATCCGGCGGGCCGGCGCCCTGGTGCACCCCAGTGTGTCCGGGGTGCAGATCCTGCCCGCGCTGACCTACTCGGACGAGGACCTCGACGAACTGCTGATCCGCGTACGGACCGGCATCGACACGTACACGGCGACGGGTGCGTCGCCGGTCCGCGCGGCGGCCGGGACGGGAGCGGTCTGATGGAGACTGTCTGGAGTGTCAGCAGGCACCCGATGACCCGGGTGGCGTACGGCCTGGACGGTCTGTCCGCATGGCTGCCCCAGCACGAGGGCCGGCGGCTGGTCCTCCTGGCGGACTCGGCCGTCGCCGGGGGCGAGGCCGTCGTCCGGGTGCGTGAGCGGGCGGTCTGGGCCGGCTGGGACCCCGAGGACGTCGTCCTCACCGGCCCGGGGGACCTGGGCAGCGTCCAGGAACTCGCGGAGCGGCTGGCCGGCAGCGACCTCGTGGTGGCGGTCGGCGGCGGTTCCCTCCTCGACCAGGCCAAACTCGCGGTGCTGCTGCGCTCCGACCCGAACGTCCGCGAGCGGCTGGCGGTGCGGCACCGCAGCGGCCTCGTCCTGCTGTCGGCGGGTTCGGTCCCCCGCCTCCCGCTCGTCTCCGTCCCGACGACGGTGGGCACCGGCAGCGAGCTGAGCGGTGCCGTCTGCCTCGCCACGCCCACCGGCAAGCGGCTGGTGCTGGGCAACGGGCTCCAGCCCGAGGTGGCGGTCTACGATCCGGCCGCCACCCGCACGCTACCGCCCGAACTCCTCGCGGAAGGGGTGCTGGAGGTCTTCTTCAGGCTCTCCGGGATGTACGCGGGCGACCACCGGGAACTGCCGGTGGAGGACGCCTTCGCCCGGACCCTGCTGGGGCTGCTCGTGAGCTTCGGCGACCGGGTGGCGGCGGCGCGGGAGGCCGGCACCGTGCCCGGGGACGGCCTCCGGCTGGAGATCGCCAAGCTGAGCGGGCTGAGCCATCAGCAGTGGCTCAACCTGGGCCGGGAGCCCGCCGCCTGCAAGGGCTGGTATCTCGCCAACGAGCTCTCCACCGCCCTCGGGGTCCGCAAGATGACGGCCGCCGCCGCACTGTTGCCGCCGCTGTGGCGGCGGATCGCGGACGGCGACACGCGCTGGGGTTCGGCCTCCCGGCTCGCCCGGCTCTGGCGCGCGGTCGCGGACGAACGGTCGGTACCGACGCCGGAGGACCCCGTCGCGGGCATCACGGCCCTGCTGGACGACTGGAACATCGACCGGACGCTCCACGCGACGGCCGAACGGACCGCGGAGGTGGCCCGCGCCACGCTGCGGGCCTGGGGCGACGGGCTGCCACCGCTCGGCGCACTGGCCCTGCCCGACGTCCGGGCGGCGATGGCGGACGCGGTACGGGCCCCCGTCCCCCTTTGAGACCCGGACCCGCGGCGAGGCCCCCTCCCCGGGCGGCCCCCGCACCCACAGACTTCCGCCGGCACCCGCCGGCGGACGCACCACCAGGAGATTCACACCTCGGAAGGAGGAGAACCCATGCAGAACGCGGACATCAAGGCGCCTCTGGAACTGGCTCTGCAGGAGCTGGAGGCCCACGAGCTGGACATGCAGGAGCTGGAGGCGCTCGACGCGCCCTTCGGCTGGAGCGACGTCCTCAGCCTCGTCGGCGGCCTGAGTGTGGGCGGAGTCGTTTCCTACGTCTCCCTCATCACGCTGGCCACCTGATCCACTCCCGGGGCCCCGGTCCTCGCGGCCTACGCCCTCCACGAGCGTGATCACGTCATCGACCGAGCGGTACCCCTATGCGGAAAGAGGTGAAAGCAATGCAGGAGAACACGAACTCGGCCCTCGAACTGGCCATGCAGGAACTGGACATGGAAGAGCTTGAGGGTATGGACGCGCCCGACTGGTGGGACAGCTTCCTGGTGAGCTTCGGAGTGTCGGCGGGCGTCAGCGCCACCTACGCCTCGCTGGTGCTCACGTCGGTCGTCGTCGCGACCTGACCGGTCCGGCACGCCAAGGAGGCCCTGTTCCGGATGCAGGACTGGTGCATCCGGGACAGGGCCCCCGGCAGATGCTACGTGCGGCTCCCACCGCACCGCCGTGCCCGGGGGCGACCCCGGCACGGCGCCTCACCGCTCTCGTACCACCGAGCATGCCCCGAACACGCGGGAGAACTCCGCCCCTGCGACGCACCGCACCGGAGACGGCCCCCTGACCCGAAGCGCAGGACCCCGCACGACCGAAGGAGAGTTTCGTCATGTCCCAGGCTGCTTCCCGCGGCTTCCCCTGGGCCCTCGCGGGCTTCTGGATCGTCGCCGTCATGGCCGCTCCCGGCATCGTCTCGGCGCTCACCGACGGCCGTACCCGGACCGTCGCCCTGCTGGTCTGCGTCGGCGTCGAGCTGCTGATCATCGCGGGCTTCGGCCTCTACCTCCGCGCGCGCGGAAGGACCTGACCATGACCGACGTAGTCGAGATCGAAGGCCTGACCAAGCGGTACGGCGAACTCACGGCGGTGGAGGACGTCTCCTTCCGGGTGGAGCCGGGCCGGGTGGTGGGTCTCCTCGGACGGAACGGCGCCGGCAAGACGACGACCCTGCGCATGCTGCTCGGGCTCGCCAGGCCCACCGCCGGCCGCGCCACCGTCTTCGGCCGGCCGTACGGCGAACTGCCGCGCGCCGCCCACCGCGTGGGCGTCTCCATGGACGGCATCGGCCCCTCCAACGCCGCCACCGGACGGGGCGACCTCCGGGTCTGGGCGACCGCCCTGGGGCTCGGCCGGAAGCGGGTGGACGAGGTCCTGGAGCGCGTGGGCCTGGAGGGCGACGCGCACCGCAAGCTGCGCGGTTACTCCACCGGCATGCGGCAACGCCACGCCCTGGCAACGGCGTTGCTCGCCGATCCGGAGCTCCTCATTCTCGACGAACCGGCCAACGGTCTGGACCCGGACGGCATCCGGTGGCTGCGGGAGTTCCTGCGGTCCCTCGCCGACGAGGGACGGACCGTGCTGCTCTCCAGCCATCTGCTCGCCGAGGTCGAGCAGATAGCCGACGACATCGTCATCCTGCAACGCACCCTGCGGTACAGCGGAACGGCCGCGGATCTCACCCGCGACGGTTCGGTGAGCCTGGAGGACCGCTTCTTCGAACTCGCCGGCACCGCGGGCAAGGAGCCCAGCCATGCGTGATCTCATCGCCTCCGAGTGGCAGAAGGTCTGGACCGGCAGGGCCTGGTGGGTGCTCGCCCTCGCGGCGGCGCTGCTCTGCGTCCTGGCCGACGCCGGCTACCTCACGCAGGCGCTCGACGAGTTGGACCAGGGCACCACCACCGTGGAGCAGCTGACCTCGACGCTGGTGCAGGGCTGGTTCATGGTGGAGCTGGTGGCCGCGCTCGCCACCATGCTCGCGGTGACCCGCGAGTTCTCCAGCGGCTCCATCATGCGGACGACACTGCTCGGCGGCGGCCGTCTGCGGGTGCTCGGAGCGAAACTCCTGGTCGCGGCCGGTACCGGCGCGGTGTTCGCCGTGGGGGCCGGGGTGCTGGCGGCGGTCAGCCCGTGGCTCTTCCTCGCCGGACGGGAGTACCACCCGGAGTGGTCCATGACGGCCACCTGGACGCTGCTCGGGGTGATGGGCGTGATCGTGGCGGGCGCCCTGTGGGGCTGCCTGCTCGGCCTGATTATCCGTCAACAGGTGGTCGCCGTCGTTGTGATGCTGCTGAGCACCTGGCTCGTCAGTGGTGGTCTGCTGCGACTGGTCCCGGACGTGGGCAAGTTCACCATCGACGAGGCGATGGCCTCCATCTACCGCGCGGGCAACGAAGGGCTGCTCTCCATCCCCTGGGCCGTCGTCGTCCTCGCCGCCTGGATCGCCGCCGCCGGCGTGGCCGGCCGCGTCCTGTTCCTCCGCAGGGACCTGCCGTGAAACTGGCCCTGAAGCGCCCGGAGACCGTGGTCCCCGTACTGCCCCCGCTACCGGTGCGCCCGGTACTGGCGGACGAGGTGCTGGTGCACGAGCCGGCGGGCGAGGGCGCCCCGTGGATCGTGCAGTTCGGCGCCGGCCGCTATCTGCGGGTCGGGGCCGGGATGGCACGGCTGCTGCGTTCGGCGGACGGCACCAACACCGCCGAGGACATCGCGGAGCGCCTCGGCCGCCCCTGGACCGCCGAACTGGTGGGCGAGGGTCTGCTGCGGGCGCAGAAGATGGAGCTGCTCCAGGACGCGGCGCGCGAGCCGGTGCGGACCAGGCGGTTCGCGTTCGTACCGCCACTGACCTTCCAGTACACCGTGGTGCGCCCGGACCGTTTCCTCGCCCGCCTCCGGCCGCTGGCCACCCGGCTGGCGCACCGGGCCTGGGCGGTGGCGCTGGTGGCCCTGATGGCCGGCGGTCTGCTGAGCGTCGCCTTCCAACTGCCCGCTGCCACCGACGCGCTGAGCAGCCCGCTGCCGGTGTCGGCGCTGATCGCGCTCGTCGCCGTCACGTACGTGGGGACAGCCCTGCACGAGATGGCGCACGGAGTCGTGCTGAGCCACTACGGCGGCAAGCCCAGCCGCATGGGCGTCATGCTCTTCTACCTGACCCCGGCGTTCTTCTGTGACGTCACGGACGGCTGGCGGTTGCCGAACGGCGCCCAGCGGGTACGCATCGCGCTCGCGGGCATCACCGTGCAGGCGGCCATCGGCGGGGTGGCCGGCCTCTCCTCCGCGGGAGTGGCCCTGGCCGGGGGGAGCGACACGGTCCGCGGGCTGCTGCTCCTGCTGACCGTGACCAGCTTCCTTTCCGGCTTCTTCAACGCCGTCCCGTTCATCAAGCTCGACGGCTACCTCGCGCTCATGAGCCATCTGGACATCTCGCACCTGCGTGACCGGTCGATGACCGACACCCGGCGCTGGTTCGCGAAGGTGCTCTTCGGCGGACGGTACGAGAAGACCCTGCCCGAGGTGGGCTGGGCCCCGCTCTTCGGGCTGGCCTGCATGGTGTTCCCGCTGTACGTCCTCGGCACCGCGTTCACGCTCTGGCGCTCGATGCTGGAGGGCATGGGTCTGGTCGGCGCGGTCGTGGTGTCGCTGGCGCTGCTCGCGCTGCTGGTCCGCTGCTGCACGGGCGTCCTGCGTCTGGGCGTGGAGGCGCTCGCCGCCGGGGCGGCCCGGTGGCGGATCGCGGTCGTCTCGCTGGCCGGTCTCGCCGCGGTCGCCGCCCTCGCCGCCGGGGTGACCCTCCCGTACAGCGTGACCGGCGGCTTCGTGAACCAGAACGGCCGGGTGGTGTTCGTGGCGACCGGTGCGGCCGACCTGGACGCGGTCGCCCCGGGCGCGAAGGTCCGTCTGACGGGCAGCGGGATCGTGCTGCACGAGGAGCTGGGCGAGGCCGAGGTGGCGTCCACCCGGCCCACCGACGTCTCCGCGCCCTTCTCGCTCTTCGCCCCGGTCACCGGGCTGGACGCGATGAGCCTGCCGGCCACGGGTCTCCCGCTGCGGACCGCCGCGCCGCCGTCCGGGACGACCGGACTGGCCGAGATAGAGGCGGGCCGGCGCAGCCTGGGCGAGTGGCTCTACCTCCGGTACCTCGCGCCGTTCTGGCGCTGACGCGGGCCCGGCCCGTACGCACCCCCTCACGGCGACGGCCGCCCGCCGACCGCGCTTCCTCCCAGCTCCCAAGGCGGTTGATCATGGACATACTTCGGCACTTGGCGCACTGCCCGCCCGGCACGCCGTTCTTCGACCGCGACGACGCGGACAGCGCCGCGCAGGACGACTACCCCGCGGTATCGGCGCCGGCGCCGGCGGGATGGACGTCCCACACCGGACCGGACTGGGCGATGCTGACCCCGCCGGACCACCGGCTGCCGCCGCAGGGCTGGAAGATCCACGTGTCGGCGGTCGCCGGGAACGCCGAGGACGTGCTGGACCGCTGCCGGGAGTACCTGGTGCCGCGCGGGATCGCGTTCAAGTTCATCCGGAGCCGGAAGGTGCTGCTGCGCCGGAACGGCAAGTACGGCGACCGCAGCGCCTCGGGCAAGTTCGTCACCGTCTACCCCCGCGACGAGGAGAGCCTCGGACGCGTGCTGGAGGAGTTGGGCACCCTGCTGGACGGTGAGCCGGGCCCCTACATCCTCAGCGATCTGCGCTGGCGCTCCGGACCGCTGTACGTCCGCTACGGCGGGTTCGTCGCGCGGACCATGAAGACGCCCACCGGCGAGACCGTCCACTGCGTCGAGGATCCGGACGGCAACCTGGTCCCCGACAAGCGGCTGCCCACCTTCCGGCCGCCGGAGTGGGTGACGCTGCCTGCGTGCCTGGAGCAGGCGCTGCGGGACCGCAACTCCGGCACCCTGGAGGACTTCCCGTACCGCGCCGAGAAGGCCCTGCACTTCTCCAACGGCGGGGGGGTGTACCGGGGCAGCGACCTGCGGACCGGCGGGCCGGTGCTGTTGCGGGAGGCGCGTCCGCACTCCGGGATCGACACCCACGGCAACGACGCCGTCGCCCGCCTGGAGCAGGAGCACTCCTGTCTGGAGAAGCTCGGCGGGCTGCGCTGGTTCCCCCGGCTGATCGAGGCGCGCAAGGGCCACGAACACCACTTTCTCGTCAGGGAGTTCGTCGAGGGCGAGACGCTGGGAGCCGCCCTCACCCGACGCCTTCCGCAGGCCCCGGAGGCCGACCCGGGGCGGACCGCCGCCTACACCCGGTGGGCGCTGGACGTCCTCGCCGACATCGAGCGGGGTGTCACGGAGATGCACGCGCGGGGCGTCTTCTTCGGCGACCTGCACCCGGGCAACGTCCTGGTGCGCCCCGACGACACCGTCGTCTTCATCGACCTGGAGACGGCGACGACCGATCCGGACACCGCCCAGATCCACGCGGCCCCCGGTTTCGGCGCCCCCGCCGGGCACCGGGGACCGGACATCGACCGGTACGCCCTCGGCTGCCTGCGGGTCGCCCTCTTCGCGCCGCTGACCACGCTCATGGGCTGGGGCCCGCACAAGGTCGAGCAGCTGATCGCCCACATCACCACCCGCTACCCGCTGCCCGAGGACTGGGGCGACCGCATCCGCGCCGACCTCGCCCCGCTCGCCCCGGCCCCCGCCGTCGCAACCCCCCAGCCGCAGCCGGTGCCGCAGGTCGCGTCGGGCTCCGGCGCGGTGGCACGCGCGGCCGTCGCCGAGGGCATCCTGGCGACCGCCACCCCGGACCGGGCGGACCGGCTCTTCCCCGGTGACGCGACGCAGTTCCTGCTGCCCGGCGGCGGGGCGGGCCTCGCCTACGGAGCGGCCGGGGTGTTGTGGGCACTCGCCGGATCCGGCAGGACCGGGTCCGGCGGAGCCGAGGACGGCACGGGCGTCCCCGAGGCGCACGTGGACTGGCTGGAGCGCGCCGCGACCGACACCACCGACGTCCTGCCCGGCCTCTGGACGGGCCTCTCCGGTATCGCCTCCGCGCTGCTGGGGCTGGGCCGGGCGGACGCGGCAGCGGGGCTGCTCGCCCGGGTCCGGGCGATGGACCCGCCCAATGACAGCTACTTCGACGGGCTCGCCGGCATCGCGCTCGCCCAGCTCCACCTGGCCCGCACCACCGGCGACGAGGACGCCCTGAAACACGCGACGGCGGCGGGCGAGCAGCTCTCCGCGCGCGCGGCGGCGACCCCGCCGCGCCGGGGGCAGTCGGGCCTCATGCGCGGCCGGTCCGGCGGTGCGCGGCTGCTGCTCGCCCTGTACGAGCAGACCTCGGACGCGGCCTGGCTGGACTCCGCCCGGGACCTGCTCACCACCGACGTGACGGCTCTCGGCTGGACCGAGGTCCCGGGTACGGGCTCCGAAACCGACACCGAGGGCTGGGCCCCCAACGCCCCGGGCGGCCGACCGCTGTTGGCGGCCGGTGGCGCCGGCACCGCGCTGGTCCTCGCCGACTACCTGGACCACCGCCAGGACCCGCGCTTCACGCTGGTGGCCGACAGGGTGCGGGCGGCGGCCCGGGAGGCCATGCCTCGTACCGCCGGGCTCTTCCACGGGTGGGCCGGGGCCGCTCTCACCCTGCGGCGCCTCGGCGAGGAGCCGTCCGGCCGCCTGCTCGACGTGCTGGACCTCTACCGGGTCGAGTACGCCGGGCGCCCCGCCTTCCTCGGCCACGAGAACCTGCGGCTCTCCACCGACCTGGCGACCGGCGCGGCCGGGGTGGTGCTCGCCCTGGGGCCGGCGGACGACGGTCCCGCCGCCCTGCCCTTCTGGTGACCCCACATTCCACGACGAGCGTGCAGGAAGGAGGCCGGGAGCCCGTGGAACACCGCCGCGTACCCCGGGTGTCCGTGATCTGCCCGACGTACAACCGGTCCGGGGCGATCATCCGGACCATCGACTCGGTCCGGGCCCAGACCGTGCGGGAGTGGGAACTCCTGGTCGTCTCGGACGGTTGCGAGGACGACACCGAGGAGTGGGTGGCGCGGGCCGCCCGGGAGGACCCCCGGGTGCGGCTGCTCCGCCTGGCGCGGACCGGCCATCCGAGCGGCCCGCGCAACGCCGGGCTGGCCGAGGCCCGGGGCGCGTACGTCGCCTACCTCGACCACGACGACACCTGGCACCCTCACCACCTCCGGGTCGTCCTGGAACTGATCTCAGGTGGGGCCGACGTGGCGGCCTCCGGGTGCGAGTACCGTGATGCGACCGGCGGTGTCGCCGCCGAGCTGCCACCGCTCTCCTGCTGCTGGCACCCGCAACTCCAGCTCATGGGGCCGATGTTCGAACCCTCCCGGGTGGCGCACCGGAGCGGACTCGTGGAGTCGGTGGGCGGGTGGCGGCCGGGGGCCGGGCTGGAGGACTGGGACCTCTGGCTGCGCCTCGCCGACGCGGGCCACACCTTCGCCACCGCGCTGGAGCCGACGGCGGTCCTCCTCACGGACGGCGGAACCCGTCGGCACCGAATGGCTCGCCCCCACCGGATACCGCTGGTCCACCTCGCCGACGCGCGCGCCGCCCACGCGCTGCTGCGGGAACTGCGCACGGGACGGCACGACGGGGTGTTCCGGGCGGCCTGCCGTGAGGACATGCGGGAGTGGTACGCGGCCATGGCGCGGGACGGGGGCTTCGTGCGCCCCACGGACTGGCACGGTGATCCGTTGGACGAGATCGACCGGGTGGTCGGGGGGGCGGCCAAGCTCTTCGAGGAACTCGTCCTCGTACCCGACCGGGGCCGCTTCGCCCTCGCCCGCAACCTCCTCTGCGCCCGCACGGAGCACGCCCGGCGGGCCACCGCACTCCTGCCGGCCATCCAGCCCCGTCAGCTGCGGCTGCTGACGGAGCTCGCGGAGGCGGCGGTGCCACCGGAGCCGGCGAACATCACGGTCCGGGAGCCTGCTCGAGCCCTCCGCGGGACGGGCCACGCGCGTCCCCGAGCCGGGTGACCGTGCACCCGTGGGACGGACGCCGCACGTCCGCGGAACGGGCGACCTCAGATCCAGCCTCTGTCCCGGGCCAGCAGCGCGGCCTGGAAGCGGGTCGCCGCGTCCAGACGGTGGAGGAGCCGGGCGACGTGCCCCCGGTAGGTCCGCACCGAGATGCCCAGCTCACGCGCCCCGGCTTCGTCCTTGTCGGTACGGGCCATGATCTGGAGCACCTTCAGCTGCAACTCCTCCAGTTGATCCCGCTCCCCACCGCCGCCCAGCAGCGGCGCGGCGTCGGCCGCGTGGTCCCAGAACCGGTCGAAGAACGACCGGAGCGTCGCCACCAGTCCTTCCTCGCGGATCAGCACCGCCCGCTGGTCCGGCGAGTCGGGGGCCGACTGCACCAGGGCGGTCATCCGGTCGAAGATCAGCACCCGCTCGAACCCGCCGTCCAGCACACGCACGTGGGCCCCGTGTTCCACCAGTTCACGGAAGTGGCCCACGGCGACGGGATCACGGAGCGCCGAGCGGCGCACCAGGGCGCGCACGGTGACGCCACGCCGCAGACAATGCAGGTCGGATTCGCGGGCCATGGCGACGCACTCGGGGGTCAGCGTGCGCGACGGCTGCATCGCCAGCAGCTCCCTGCGAGCGAGGTAGGCGAGCTTCTCGGCCCGCTCGTAGAGCAGACCGGCCCCCTCCAACGTCTCCACCTCCTCGTGGACGCTCTTCTGGTCCTCCCAGTGCAGGACTTGGCGTACGAGCGAGTGACTGGTGGAGAGGATCTCGCGCTGCTCGTCCTGGAGGGCCCGGATGCGCTGCTCGGCGAGCTTGCCCACCCCGATCCCAGGATCGACGGGGAATGCCTCACCGTCCGCGCCGATGTGGATCATGCCCTGCTGGTCGAGCCGCTTCAGGGCGAGGTGGAGATCCTGCTCACCCAGACCGAGTGTCGAACTCAGACCCTCGACAGTGGCACCTGGGCATCGCAACAGCGCCCGGTAGACGGATTCGTCGAGGGGCGGAACTCCCAGTACGGCCAGCTCCGACTCATCCATACGTTCCCCCGTAATGAAGATGATCTCTTACGCACAGCAGGACGGATCCCCACATTTTCCCGCTCACGTCAGTGCCCGTGGGGCCCCTGTGAAGACATTGCCCACTGTGCCCTGCGGGGCAGTTGAGTACTCGCGAAACCGGCGAGTAGCCCACCGGCTGCGCGCCGACAAGGCGGCGCAACCGTCCCTTACCGGATTCACACAGGGCCTCCCCCGATAGAATGCTGACGGGGCAACGGAGTTGAGTACCGGGAACCGGCCGCACGAGTCGGGCGTGATGAGGGAAGACCGGAAGCGCGTCGCGGACGAACAGCGCCCCTCCCGGCATGATGTGCCGATTTGCCCCGGAACGCGGCCTGCTGGACAGCCCTGAGGGAAAGAAGGACCGATGGACACGGAACTGACCGTCGGCGAGCGGATCGCACTGCTCGGACTGGACCAGCGGGACGGCACACCGCGCGACCATCTCCGGGTGGGCGCCGCGATCGCGGCGGCGCCGCTGCTCCGACTCGTACGCTCCGGTGGCGTGGTGGTCCGCGACGGCAGGCTCGTCGCGGCCGACCTGCCGGCACCCCGGGAGCCACTGGCCGCAGCGGTCGTGGCGCAGGTGCGCGAACGCCCTGAGGCCCAACCGCAGGCGTGGCTGCTGGCGGTGCGCGACCAGGCGGTCACCGCCACGTACGACACTCTCCGGACGAAGGGCGTGGTCCACCGGGAGGGCCGCAAGCTGTTCGGCGCCTTCGGCTCCTACCGTTACCCGGTCACCGATCCGGCGGTGCCGCGGGCCGTGCGGAGCGAGCTCGCCGGGGTGGTGCTCGACGGGGCGCCGGCCGGCCCGGAGACCGCCGAGCTGATCACGCTGCTCCACCACGCGGGCCTGCACGCCCGCGCCCTGCCGGACGCCGACCTCGGCGTCGTCAAGGAGCGCATGGGCGAACTGGCCGCCACGACCGGTGCGCCCGGGGCGGTGGGCGAGGCCGTCGCGGCGGCCCTCGCCGCCCTGACCGTGCTGCTGGTGGCCGTCCCGGGCCTCGCGGGCTGACCGGACGGCGGACGGCGGACGGCTTCACTGCCGTCCGCCGTCCGCCACCTCTCGCCCGACGCCCGTCGGCGGTCAGGGCCGGGAGTTGAGCGCTGCCACCGGCTCGGCCCGGGATGCCGCGAGGTCGAAGACCTCGGCCAGCAGCTCGTACGAGCGGTGGCGGTCGGCCGGGTCGGGGGCCAGGGTGTTGATGATCAGCTCGTCCACCCCGTGCGACGAGGCGAGCGCCGTGAGGGTGCGGTGGACCTGCTCGGGGGCGCCGGAGACGAGCGCCGCGCGGTGCGTCTTCGCCCGTTCCAGCTCCGTCCCGGTCCACCGGTGGCGGCGGACGGTCTCGATCGACGGCAGCGGGGCGTCCGCGCCCAGGTCCTTGCGGGCCCGCCAGAGCAGCAGGCTCTGGGCCAGCTCCTCGGCCCGTTCGGCGGTGTCGGCGGTCACCACCCGTACGGCCAGCGCACCGGAGCCGGGTCGCGCGCCGGCTCCACGGTAGTCCTCGAAAGCCGCCGGCCCGCCGTGCGGCGAGAAGAAATGGCCGAACGCGAACTCGGTGCCGAGCGCCCCCGCCAGCCGGGCCGACTCACGCCCCGCGCCCAGCAGCCAGACCTGCGGGAACACCGGGGGACGCGGGACGACCCCGTGCGGCCCCAGCAGCGCGATCAGCTCCTGGATCTTCCGGGGGAAGTCGTGCGCGGGTCCGCCGGCCCGGCCGATGCCGAGGTCCACCCGCCCCGGGTACAGCGAGCCGAGGACCCCGAACACCTCGGCCACCTTGGCCGGGTCGTAGCGGGGCAGCAGCACCCCGCCCGTACCGATCCGCATCCGGCTGGTGCGGGCGAGCAGCGCGCCCGCGAGGATCTCCGGCGCGCTGCCGGCAAAGCCCGGGGAACCGTGGTGCTCGGCCACCCAGTAACGGGTGTAACCGAACTCCTCGGCGGCTCCGGCGAGTTCCACGGAGGCGCGGAGTGCCGCGTCCGGGGTGTGGTCCTCGCCGACCGGGGTCTGGTCCAGCACGGACAGTCGTGTCGTCGTCATGGTGTGTCCTCTCAGTGCTGGTGGGAAGCCGGTTCGCCGGAGGCGCCCGCCATGGTCGCGGGCACGATCCTGAAGTCCCGTTCGAAGACGAGGTTGTGCAGATCGGCTGCGGCGATGGCCCGCAGGGTGGGCAGTTCCCTGGCGGCCTGGGCGTCGTCGAAGACGTTCATCGGCCACTCGGCGACGGTGGCGCCGCGCAGGTGCGGGTGGTGGAAGGTCATGCCGTAGTGGGCGTAGAGCGTGATCGGCGCGATGCCCGCGGTCCGCTGCTCCTCCCACGAGAGGGTCCAGGCGTGGAAGAGGCTTCCGTCCGGCGCCCGTTCGACGCCACTTACCTCCACCGTCCCTTGACCCAAAAGGAGTTCGGCGTTCAGCTCGTCCAACGCCTGCCGTGCGTAGGGGTCGAGGAGGGTGGTGGCGGTACGGAAGTGGCGCTCCTTGGCCTGCCGGGAGACCGCGTCGCCGTGACGTCCGTCCCTCAGGTCGGCGAAGTGCCGCAGCAGGGCGGTGAGATCGGCTTCCTCTGCGCCCGTCTCCGCGGCGGGGCGGGCTGCGGACGGATGGGTGGCGGTCATGGCGACTCCTCGGCTTCTTCTGTGGGGTACGGAGGGGTACGGAGGGGTACGGGGGGCCGGACGGCTCAGTGGTCGTGGTCCGGGGCTGCGAGCCGGCGCAGGGCGAAGCCGAGCCAGCCGCGCAGCGACTCGGCCGAGCCGTGCCCCGCCTGGAGGAACGCCCCGTGGCCGGTTCGCCGGAACTGCTGGAGTACGCGTTCCACCCCGGCCTCCCCGAGCAGCTGCGCGTACCGCACCACGTCGTCGTGGACGGGGTCGAGGTCGCCTCCGGCGAGCACCGCCGGAGCGACACCTCGCAGGTCGCCCGTCTCGAAGGGTGTGCTGTGCAGGCGGGTGCCGTCGGCGGCGACGGGGTGGCCCGGCGCCCGGTAGGCGCGCCAGGCCGCCCGCAGATACTCCGCGTGGGGGAAGGCGCCGGGGTACCGGTGGTACGAGTCCGCCGCGCACTCCGGGTCGAGCGGCGGATAGGCGAGTACCTGGGCAGCCAGGGGAAGCCCGCGGTCCCGGCAGACGAGGGCGGCCGAGGCCGCCAGCGTCCCGCCCGCACTGTCCCCGCCCACGGCCACCAGGGGCCGCACGCAGTCGAGTTCGGCGCGCGAGCGGGCCCAGGCGAGTGCGGCCAGGACGTCTTCGACCATCTCCGGGTGCCGGGCCTCGGGGACGAGGCGGTAGTCGACGCTGACCACCCCGAAACCGGAGGTGAGGGCGAGCTCGGCGGTGGCCTCGTACCAGTCGGCGGAGCTTCCGCCCCGCCAGCTCCCGCCGTGCGCCCAGACCAGCCACCCCAGGGGTGCGGTCGCGGGCAGGAAGGTGCGGGCGGGGACGGGTCCGGCCGGGGAGGGAATCGATACGGCCTCCCCGTGTGCCGGGGCACGGGTCGTGCCGTCGGCGGGGCGTGCGGGCGTTGCCATGAGAGGTTCCTTCCGTCGGTCGGCAGCACTGGGCGCCGTGCCCTCGGCCCACGTTCGCTCCGCGGACCGGCTTGTCACAAGGCGGAGTTGCCTTAGTGGTCCCGCACGCCGGATCAGCTGAGCGCGCCTTCCGCGGCGGGCTGCTTGTTCTTGAGGAAGAGGAAGGAGGTCAGGACTCCGAGGACGACGATCGCGGTGTTCACGATCACGGCCGTCGTGATGCCCTCATGGATGTCCG